>CAZKKW010000013.1:2090-38615 GCA_964553335.1 uncultured Hyphomicrobiales bacterium
AAAATACCGAAGGTATAGGCCATACTTTTCATAGTACGTTTCATTATAATCCTCCCAAATTGTTTCCATCCCTCCAGATGGTAACAAGAGTGTAGGCAGGAAAACCTAGTGTTATCAACTCGCAACCAGAGGTTTTTCAATAAAAGCGAAGAAATTTGATCAAATATGTTTGTTAAGTGAGCGTGAACCCATGGGCTTTCAGCCATTTGCCGAAGGTTTTGCGCTCACTGCGGGCATATTGTCGGGCTTTGTCTTCTGACCATCCATAATTATTCGATTGGCCATCTTCTTTTACAAAGCGCTGGGTTTCATAATGGCGGGTCGGGTCATATTTTTGGGCCAGTGCATCCTCGCGGCTGTCGTCAAATGTGTTTTCGTGCACGGTGACAGACAACGGTAGACGCGGTGACGGGGTGGAGGAAGACTTTGGCCACCCAACGGCGAGGGCTGCGACAGGGAAAACCTGCTTTGGTAGATTAAGAATGGTTGCCACGTTATCCGGCTTGTTTCTAATCGCGCTGATTGGGCAGGTGCCAAGGCCTGCCATCTCAAAGCATGTAACCAGCGACGACAATAAAATGCCACCATCAACGGCTGCGTTAAACAGTGCGTCAATGTGGTTGTTGGCGAAGGGGCGGTTTTGGCGCTCGTGGATTTTTTGTTGGCGACGATGATTGCCCAGCACCACGAGCATTAGCGGTGCACCACTTACCCATCCTTGTGTGTCACAAGCTTCATTAAGGGCTGTTCTGATTTTTGGGTCAGTGACGATGAGAAGGTCGCGCTGTTGAAGGTCACTTTTTGTGGGCGCTGAAAAAGCGGTTGCGATTAAGGCGTCAAGGAGCGCTCGATCAATCGGTTCATCCGTGAATTCGCGACAAGAGCCTCGTGTTGCGATGGGGAGCAGATAGTCCAGATTGTTGGGCGGCTCAGGTGCATCAGAAAATCGATCGTTAAGGGCTGCGTGGAGCTCGGATGAAACAGGAGGCGTCATTTTCTGGTGCCTTTGATTGGTCATATGTGGTTGCTTAAATGTAGCGGTTGATTGTTCTAGACCCAACCCATGAAATACCCTGATGATGAAAAGCGTTCTTTGTTAAATACAATAAGGGCGGCGGTTCTTGTGAAATCGTGTCGCATATAACTGGGTGACTTGCGCAATAATGTGGCTAGCATGTCTTACGGCACGGTTGTTTGATTGGAAAACGAAAATGTTTCTGTCTGTCTTTGATGTGTTTAAAATTGGCGTTGGCCCATCCTCGTCTCATACCATGGGGCCGATGGTGGCAGCGCGCCGTTTTTTAGATGAAATCCGCGATGGTGATTGGCCACGTCCGGCAGGCGCAGAAGTTAAACGTGTGGGCGCAAGACTGCATGGTTCGCTTGCTTTTACGGGCAAGGGTCATGGTTCTGACCGTGCAATCATTTTGGGTTTTATGGGGGCGTTGCCCGATACGATTGATCCTGATCAGGTGGATGACACTATCGCCCGCTCTCAACGCACAGGCATGACGGCAGCAGAAGGCCACCCGACTTATTTGTTCGACCCTGAAGTGGATTTGGTTTTTGACTATGATGTCAATTTGCCAGGCCATGCCAATGGTATGTCCTTTGTCGCGTCTGATGCATCGGGGCGCATGTTGCTTAAGCGGATTTATTATTCCATCGGCGGCGGCTTTGTGGCGAGTGAAGAAGAGCTTTTAACAATCAGAGACAGTGATGATCAAAAGCCCGTCGGTGTGCCGCACCCGTTTGCCAATGCCAATGAAATGCTCGACATGTGCGCGAAGTCAGGCAAATCAATCGCCGAGCTTAAACGCGCCAACGAAGAAGCAACCATTGGGGCGGCAAGCCTTGAAGCCGGATTGCAGAATATCTGGAAGGCGATGGATGAGTGCATTGAGCGTGGTCTTCGTCAAAAAGGCGAATTACCGGGTGGTTTGGCCGTGAAGCGCCGTGCGGCGAACCTGCATGAGAAGCTCAATGAACAAGGACAATCAAACCGCTTTAATCCGATGGTCGCCAACGAATGGCTTTCGCTTTATGCAATCTCCGTCAATGAGGAAAACGCTGCCGGCGGGAAGGTCGTGACATCGCCAACCAATGGGGCGGCGGGTGTGGTGCCTGCGGTGATCAAATATTATCTCAAATTCATCGACAATGCCTCGAAAGAGGGCGTCGATACTTTCCTTCTGACGGCTGCAGCCATTGGTGGAATCATCAAGCACAACGCCTCGATTTCTGGCGCTGAGGTTGGATGCCAAGGGGAGGTGGGTTCTGCCTCTTCCATGGCGGCGGCTGGCCTTGTTGCTTGTATGGGGGGCACGCCTGAACAGGTGGAGAATGCGGCAGAAATTGCGCTTGAACATCACCTCGGCATGACCTGCGACCCTGTCGCGGGCCTTGTGCAAGTGCCGTGCATTGAGCGCAATGCTTTGGGCGCTGTAAAAGCCGTCACGGCTGCATCACTCGCCATGGCGGGCGACGGCACGCATTTCATCCCGCTCGACAATTGCATCGAGACCATGCGCCAGACGGGGCTTGATATGAACGAGAAATATAAAGAAACCAGCTTAGGTGGGCTGGCTGTCAACACGGTGGAGTGTTGAGAGGAGGCGCCTTGTTAAACAGGTGGGCGCCAGTCGTAGATCCAGTTGTAGCGGTTGGCCATGCGTTCGCCGCCGATGGCTTTTAATCCAAGATTACGGGCGATGGCAGCAAGGCCGCTCATGTGATAGCGCTTTCCGTTGGCGGTTGCTTCGTGCCAAACTTTCGTAACGCGTGTCTTTTGAGCGTTCTCATAGGCTTTAAAGGCGCTTGACGTGTCGGGTTGTGTCGCGATGGCGTGGGCAAGCACGGCGGCGTCTTCAATCGCCATAGCACCGCCTTGGGCTACAAAGGGCACCATGGCATGGGCTGCATCTCCAACGAGGGCGGTGTTGTTGTTGGTCCACGGGTTTTCTGGTGCAACCGTATAAAGCGGCCAACGCTGCCATTCGTTGGTGCGCTTAATCAGTGTTTTGATGGTGGAAGACCAGTTTGGCAAATGAGAAAGCACGTCTGAACTCTTTGCCGGAGCACTCCAGCGGTTTTCAACTTGCGCGTTTTGTTCGCTTTGAACAAGACAGACCAGATTTAACTGCTTACCGCCTTTGAGTGGGTAATAGACGAAATGTGCTTTCGGCCCGAAGGTAACGGTGACGTCGTGGGTTTTATCAAAGGCTTCGCCGTTCTCAGCATCAATGATGGCACGAAAGGCAATGCGGTTTGAGAATTCGGCTTCCACATTGCCAATGCGTTGGCGCGTGGTGGACCAAACACCGTCTGCTCCGATTACAGGGGTGTCAGCCTGTTCATCATTAAACGTTTCACCAAAGTGAATTGGAATACCTGCCTTATTGCAAGCCTTGTACAATATCGCCATAAGGTCCGCGCGGTGGACCACGAGATAGGGCGCATCATGACGTCTGGCGAAAGGTTCACCCAAGGGCATTTGCACAATTTCGCGGTGGGAGCTGCTTACACGCAAAGTGACAGCTTGGCTTGCATGGGCGCGTTGTTTGAATGTGTCACCAAGGCCAAGCCCTGCCAATACATGAAAGGCATTCGGTGTAATTTGTATACCCGCACCTTCATTGCCAAGTGCTGGACGTTTTTCAATGATTTTTGAGGTAATGCCCCGTTGATGGAGGCATAAGGCCGTCGTAAGCCCCGCAATCCCAGCACCAACAATTGTGAGGGGAGCGCTGTTTGTCACAGGCTAGGCGGCTGTTTCTTCTTTATAGAGATTGCCCTCAGGCTTTGTCTCATAGGCTGTTAAATGGGGATTGTACTTGTAGAGCGTTGAGCAATACGGGCAGACCTTCTCGTTTTCTGATCCCATGTCGATAAAGACATGCGGGTGATCGAAGGGAGCTGAGGCGCCAACACACATGAACTTCTTAACGCCGATTTCGATCTGTTCTACGCCAGAATCATTGGAGAAGTGTGGGATAGGTGCGTCTGCCATTTTTGTTTTCCATTTTTATCGCTGTGAAGCAGATATAGAATAAGGGCTGGTTTGGCGAGATACTAGTACAAAAAAGCATAATAACCATTTGAACTATTCACAGTTTTCCTTCGACACGTTAAACGAGGGGCACACAAACGCGGAGAATACCTATGCCAAGCATGCCTTACAGTTTCGATTCAGACGGTGTCGAGATTGCCTATTTGGATGAGGGCGAGGGGGAGCCGATTTTTCTGGTTCATGGCTTTGCCTCCAACGCGGGAACAAATTGGGTTTTTCCCGGTTGGGTTAAAACGCTGAGAGATGCTGGATATCGTGTGATTGCGCATGACAATCGCGGTCATGGAAATAGCGAAAAGCTATATGAATCAGAGTATTATACGTCAATGATAATGGCGGAAGATGTGCGCCGATTGATGGATCATCTTGATATTCGCTCGGCCTATGTCATGGGTTATTCCATGGGCGCGCGTATTTCCGCTTATCTCTGCCTCAACCACCCTGACCGCGTAAAAGCAGCCATCTTTGGTGGCCTTGCCATGGGCATGGTGGACGGTGTGCCAGGGTCAAAAGAGATTGGTGATGCACTGGCGGCGGATGATCCTTCGACGATCACGGACCCACAGGCGATTGCTTTTCGAACCTTTGCAGACCAAACAAAAAGTGATCGTTTGGCTTTGGCTGCCTGTATTCGAGAATCACGCTCGCAAATTAGTGCTGAACAGATTGGCAAGATAAATCAGCCTGTTTTGGTGGCTGTTGGCACAACGGATGATGTTGCAGGCGACATGGACGAATTTGTCTCGCTGCTGCCAAATGCTGAGGCGTGCGACATTCCTAATCGCAATCACATGTTGGCCGTTGGTGATAAGGTTTATAAGCAAGCGGCTTTAGAATTTTTATCACGGCAAATTTAGCAGCATTCGATTGCCATGTGTGAAATTGAGCGGCAAATATCTGAAAAAGCACGATATTTTCTTTGATTCAATTTACCTTATGAAAAGCTCATTCCTTTTGATGCGTCATTTTATTTTAATTTTGTCAAAATAGGATTATATAGTGCATTAAGGACTGAAAGATGCAGTTGACTTGAGGAAATGATAATGGCGAATACATCAACGGGCGTCGTGCTGTCGACCATTGATCCTATGTGGCAAGAAATCCGCCGCGAGGCAGAGGCTGCTGTGGCTCAAGAGCCTGCGGTTTCAAGCTTGATGTATTCGGCTGTTTTAAACCATGAGCGGCTAGAAGACGCGATTGCGGCACGTATTGCCGATCGTTTGGAAATTAGTGACCTTCGTTCCTCAGATTTGCGTGACGCATTCCGCGAAGCTTTTGCGGACCAAGCCAATTTGACTGAGATAGTTCGCGCTGACCTTACGGCTGTTTATGAGCGCGACCCTGCTTGTGATCGCTTTATTGAACCGCTGCTTTATTTCAAGGGCTTTCAAGCCATTCAAGCTCACCGTCTTGCCCATTGGTTGCTAGGGCGGGGCCGTAAAGATTTTGCGCTTCTTATTCAATCAGCCGTGTCGGAGCGTTTTCAGGTGGATATGAACCCTGCCGTCAAAATTGGCAGTGGTTTCTTTATGGACCATGCAACGGGCGTGGTTGTTGGAGAAACAGCGGTTATTGGTGACAATGTTTCCATTCTTCAAAATGTTACCTTAGGGGGAACAGGCAAAGCGGGTGGTGATCGCCATCCGAAAATTGCTGACGGTGTGTTAATCGGCGCGGGCGCCAAAGTTTTGGGCAATATTACAGTTGGACATTGCTCTCGCGTTGCTTCAGGTTCGGTGGTTTTGAAAGATGTTCCACCAGAGATGACTGTTGCTGGTGTTCCTGCGAAGGTTGTATCGAAAACAGGATGTTCTGAACCATCACGTAGTATGGATCAGATTTTGGCTGAGAAAGATCAACTTTATCTCGGTGAAAACATCTAATCTCATAAAGTTTGTCGACCTCAAGGCTTCCATCTCCATGCGCTCCGTGCCATAGACGAAGTCACATGTCATCGTTTCAAAACTTATACGAAAATGGAGCTTGTTTTGGATAAGACCGAACTGCAAAAACTTCAAAAATATCTTCGAGGCCTCTTCAACACGGATGCTTTGGAAGTGCGTGGACGACCGACAAAGAAAGATTCCGTTGAAGTTTACATCTCAGATGAGTTTGTTGGTGTTATCTATGCAGACGAAGAAGATGGCGATCTATCTTATGATATGAATATCGCTATTTTAGGTATTGATTTAGATGCTTAGAAGATTTCGTTACTAGAATTTTTGTTAATTAAAGTAATTTTCTCATTTTTTATGATTTTTTTAATTTTTGTGACGCGGAAATTTTTCAATTATATTAGTGGGTTAGGATTTTCTGCCGCAGAATTTTTTGAGTTATACTAAATTTTTTGTATCACTGCACGCCTTGCGTTCAAGGATTGGTAATAAATTCTTGTGACAATTAACCTATATAATGTGGTGGAATGTATAGGTTTTATTATGACATTTAAATTGTCTTCGAAGGTACCAGCAATGATTGTTGGTGCGGCTATGTTTGTTGGTTTGGGAATTGGGCTTGTCAGCTATTTCACCGCAAAAGATAGTATCGAAACACTTGCTGAAGAACGTCTGACTAGTAGTGCATTGTTGATGACCAAAAAGGTTGAGGCGTACCTTACAGGTATTAAAGACGACCTTAAGCTGACCGCAAGCAATCCATTCGCCGTTAAAGCGGCGCAGGAGTTTTCTGAAGCTTGGAATGTTTGGACAGTATTAGGTGGCAATCCTGAAGAGCTTTTGAAAAAGGCTTATATTGACGATAACCCGCATCCTCTCGGTGAGAAGCACAATCTTGTTAGCGCCGACACAGGTAGTCACTACGACAAAGTGCATAAGTTCTACCATCCTTGGTTTACCGAATTGATGACTAGCCGTGGCTATTATGATATTTTCCTATTCAATGCAGACGGAAACCTGATCTATTCGGTTTTTAAAGAAGCCGATTATGCGACGAACTTCAAAAAAGATGGTGGCGAGTGGGCTGCAACAGATCTTGGGGAAGTCTTTAGACGTGGTTTTGCAGCGCCTGATGATAACCCAATAGTTTTCGAAGACTTTGCGCCTTACGGTCCGAGTAATGATGCGCCAGCGAGCTTTATTGCTCATGGATTGAATGATGAAAACGGTAAGCGGATAGGTGTTTTGGCCTTCCAAATGCCAGTTGATCGTTTGAACCAGATTTTCAATGAGACCGGCGGTATTGGTAGAACAGGCGAAGTTGCTCTTGTTGGTCCCGATGGCATTTTAAGAAACGATTCTACCAATACCAAGGATAATGACATCTTAAAAACCAAAGTGGAGCTGCCTTTCGTTCCTGCTGATGAGTTAAAATCTCCGGTATCGGGCAGCGCGATGGCTTATCGAGACGAGATGATGAACCTATCTGTCTTGCCGCTTAAATTTGGTGGTATAAATTATCGTGTTATTGCGATGCTTGCTCGATCTGAGATGTTTGAACCTGTTCATGCGATGCGTGTTAGAATGATCGCCATTGGTTCTGGTTTGCTGGCGATTGTCGCAATTATTGGCTTATTTATAGCTAGAAGCTTGACGGCGCCTATTACGCGACTTGTTACACAGATGCACGAGCTGGCTGAAGGCAATAATGATGTTGAGTTGCTCTTCGTTGAAAGATCAGACGAGGTTGGTGATATCGCACGTACGGCTCAAATTTTCCAAATGAACGCTATTGAGCGGGTTCGTTTGGAGAGTGAAGCCGAGGAGACACAAACGGCTAGACGTGACCGCGAAGAACTCATTGAGCGTTTGATCAATGAGTTTAAGGGTAATGTGGCAGATGCTTTGACCCGTGTTAGCGAAAACACAAATGGTATGGCGACTACGGCCACTGATCTGTTAAAAGTTGCAGATGGCGCAAGTGAGCAAGCAGTGAGCGCGTCAACCTCTTCTGAAGAAGCTTCTGCAAATGTGAACTCGGTCGCTACCTCCGCCACACAATTGAATAATTCTATCATGGCGATTGGTGATACAATTGTAACCACGACAGATATCGTCAACAAAGCAACGTCTGCTGCTCAAGATACTAATGAGCGCGTGAAAAACCTTGCAGACTCAGCAAACAAGATTGGTGCGGTGATTGCGCTTATTCAAGACATTGCTGAACAAACGAACTTGTTGGCACTTAATGCAACTATTGAGGCGGCCCGTGCTGGTGAAGCTGGTCGTGGTTTTGCGGTCGTTGCAACTGAGGTGAAAAGCCTTGCTAGCCAAACGGCTAAAGCGACAGACGACATCACAACACAGATCAATGAGATTCAGGCCTCTACAAAGGGAGCTGCTGAGGCCATTGAGTGGATTGCTTCGATTATGGGTGATGTTGATAGTCAAGTGACAACAATTTCGACTTCAGTTGATGAGCAAGCCGCCGCGACACAGGCGATTTCCGACAATGTTGGTCAAGCAGCCGTTGGTACGTCAGACGTTTCAAAAACGATGATTAGTCTAAACGGAGCGACACGCAAAACTAGAGAAGCTGTTGTTCAGGTAAACTCTGCTGTTCAAACCGTTAATGAGGAAACAGAAGAGCTGAACCGCACGATTGCAGCGTTCCTTACTGATGTTTCTGCTGCTTAAACAGCAATACTAATTGGTTGTTCGCATTGTAGCGAGCAACCGCTTTATGCGCTCATCTATGATTTGCCATTCAGCCAGATGCGAACGGTGGAAGCGCACGTAGACGTTAATGCCGTCTTCAAACGTAAATTCATATATACAGGTTGGCAGTAGATTATTGGTTGCGCCTTTTCCTTCCTGCAAACAGCGGGCTAAAAAGAGTTCGTCATTGCGTTTGGTGTATAATACGTCCTCGGATAAATAGCCTGACGATTTGTCGAGTGCATTGCCTATTAGGCCAGCTGGGCCACGCCAGGGTGCTGTTGAAAAGTATCGCCGGTATAAACCATCTAATTTTTTTTGTGCAGGATTGAGAGGCTCACCGGCTTCCAGTGTTATAAAGATCAACGCACTGGTTTCATTGATATCTTGGAATGTTGCGGCGTCCTGCTTTGTGAAACCTTTCATGCTCGGCCATTGAACGAATAAATCGAGCGTACTGAGGGTGGAGCTTTCACGCTGGTCTTGAAAACGCATCATATTTCTTGGCACAAATAGGCGAGTATCGCCAATTTCAATATCTTTTGATGCGGTATCTGATGAGAAGCCACCTAGCGTTTCAGGGTCTGTATAAGATCGCAATACAATAAATGTCACGCCAAGGGATATGAGAACAAACGATATCCCGAATATGAGTTTTTTCGATAGGTTCATCGGTAAGCTTTTACTCCATCAAATAGCGTTACCATTATGACTGATTCAGTTCCCAAACGTCAGCATATCCGTCGTATTGCTCACATTTTTTGGCATCTAACTTGCGAGGTAATGCTGGAAAAGGTGGATCTTGTGTCAAATTGGCACGAAACCCACGATTTTGACTGAGAAATTAAGGGTGGTGAAATATTTTGACACAGTTTGAACTTATGCTGACAGGTTATATCATTATAACTGGTTTTGTATTTTCAGCAGTGCTTGGAAGCTTCTGGCAGTTATTTAAGGCTGAACCGGTTGGCTTTTCGGTCACTTATTCATCATGGGCGGCTGGTTTCAGTGGGGTCATCTTCTGCGTTTTTGCAGGCCCCTTTATCATTATTAGAAATTCTATCCGTGGCCGAAAAATTGAAGGCCGCCCCATTGGGTGGGTCGTTGCTGCCAGTTGCATCGCTTCTTTGTGGAGCTTTTGCACGGGCTTAGTGATCATTCAATTGGCATTAAGCTTTCGAGATGGGATTGCCGCTGCAATCTAAATCCCTGTTTTTTGTTGTCTCAAGAATAAAGCCCTTAAAAAGGGGAAGAGCCGATCCTGGGGAAGGATCGGCTCAATAACCCGGTCACGGGGTGGGACGGGGAGTGTGGGGTGCGACCGGGAAAGTGGATTAGTTCGAAGAAACGGCACCAACTGAAGTCACACGACCATCTGTGATGGTTTCCCATTTGCCAGTGTGATTCTTAGACTGGCGCTTGAGGTACGTGTAATCAGTCTGGTTCCAAAGCCTGACTTCTGTCTCAAGATTATCAAGAACGAGATCGCCACGATCTGTACGAACAGTTAGAACGGCATGTCCTTCGCCATTGCGTTGGCGTACGACAGTGATGAGCAATGCTGCTGGCGGCCAGCCCATTGCCATGAGTGCACGGCGTTTGACAAGAACGTAGTCTTCGCAATCACCAGCTGTGTCTGAATAAGCCCAAAATTCTTCAGTGCCATAAAGTTCCGCATCCGTGATCGGCGCTATTTGAAGGTTTGCATCATAGTTGACCTTCAGCAGCGCATTCCAGTTTTGCTCGTTGAGCTTTACCCGAACATCGCCACGTGTTTTTGTGCGGCATTCTTCAGGGCTCGTTTTACAGAATTGGTAATGACCAATTGGAATACTTGTTTGACCGGCGGTTTTCATGAACGCGCCATTGCTTGCTTCAGCTTGATTAGCAACTGTTGTAACGAGTGCAACTGTTGCTGCGAATTTAATAAGAAATCTTGTTGTCCCAAACATATCTAAACTCCCACATTTCGATGGAGCCAAATGTATTCGGAAGTTTTTTATTTGAAGAAAAAATCCATTACTGCATTTTATTCAAATTTATACTTGTTTTTATTCAAATACGCACAAAATTGTATTTTATATTTATGCAATTTTTTCGAAAAATGTCAGAAAAATAGAATCAAAATAGATTCAGTTTTATCTAAAATTTTACGGATCTACCCTGATGGAGGTGTCTTATATAGGAGGATTAGAAAACTTAGGCTTTTCTGCTCTAGGTATTTACAAAGTAGATTCTGAAAATAAATCAATTAAAACAGTGATTTGCGTAGATATTTTGGAGCCTGAGATAAGCATTGAGGCGTGGTTTATGACGATGATCAGATTGCTGATGAATTGAGTGTCAAAAGCGCATGTTCGTCGCCTAATAGGCACGATTTTTCGAAATGGGTCGCGTGCAAATTAGTTTTTGATGGTAAGGGGCGCTGCCCAAATAGGGGGCTTTGACAAAAATTAGCATCAAAATGACGCTAATTTTTTCAAAAAAAAATTTTTAAACACAGAATATCGTGGTGAATATTGAGTTACGAAATGGGCTTTTTGGAGGGGGGAGCGGGTTTGTTCGATGGCGCCAAAATGAAATTTGGCTGCGTAAAATGAAAAAACTGACCTTGGATAAGGTCAGTTTTTACAAAAGAAGCACTTTATGGAGGGCTTATTTTGGAGTTTCCTCCTGAATTTTGGCGAATTCAACACCAACGCCTTCGTCAAAGACGCGCACAACACGTGACCTAATCTTGCCAACCATTATCAATGCGCCGATCTCGACTTTTACATCTAATGAGAGTGCTGCACCGGACAGAGACATATCCAAGACTTTTGCGTTCAGCTCTTGTCCATTGGTCAAGGTAACTTTCGTGGTTGAATGATTGTTTGGTGCTTCACGGTCATGGCGTCGATCTTCAGGTAGATTCAATTCATGACGGTTTGTGAGCCAAGTCAGCTGAGCAGCAAGTTTTTCGCGCTTGTGCTTCGTCGCATTGACGGTCATGGCAAAGCCACCATCAAAAATGCGCATGATTTTGCCTTCTACACGACCGATATGATCAATGTAGACAATAACGGTTTCGTCTATTTCACCAGAAACGGGACCGCTTAATGCTAAATTGCCTGGCGACATATCGCGCACTTGGCATGGAAACTCTTGCTTATTTGCCAGCATATAGCGGCCAAGCGTGTTCACTTTTACACGTTGGAAGTTACGCCGATCTAACTTCGGCATATCAGCTCGTTGTCTTTTTGATTTGAGAGGACTGAACATTCGCTTCCGACTATAGCTTTCGAATATTTTTATTTATTGAATGTCAGAATATAACGACAGAGTTAACAACTCCTTGTTTCAAAGTATAAATTTTGAAATTTATAATGTATAAGTCCGGCTTATGTTCCTAATCGAGCATTTGTGAACGTATTCAAAGGTAATGATGTTACGATTGTGCTCCACCATCAAGGACTTGAAGATGTTTTACACGCCGCGCACCTTTAACTGTGAAGGGAACAACGGTTGACGACATTTCTTCATTGGCAAGGGGGCGAGATATCTCATTTTTATGTTGATGTGGCATGATCATCCGCAAACTTGCTAGATGCAGTTCTTCTACTGGCTCGATGCCTGCCCAATTTGGTGCCTTCAATGGCACGATGCTGCCGATTATACGGGCATCGGTTTTACCATTCAATCGCAGAGGCAAAATGAGCATTTCAAGTGGCATTGATTGGCCGGATTTGTTCTTGCCGATAAGCCCCATAACGCTGACAATGGTATCTTGGCAGGCGCTATGAAAAAGCGTTTGGACGGCTTCAGCGCTTTCTTTCTCAAATAAACTCAGAATATTGTTCTCTTTGAGTTCGCGCCCAAAGACACTGCATGTGCGGGTTCCAGCAAGGCGGAATGAATAGGTGTCAATATCATCGACCTTCAAGATAAAAGTGTCTTTGAGGATGCCACGAATGTCAGCTGGCTCGATTGCTGAGCGTTCCGGCGCAGTTCTGCGTCCACGAATCCGGTTCCAATATATATAGAGCTCGTTAGTGTGATCGTGTTTCAAATTTGCCACCCTTCTTAGTCGGTCCCAAAATGGTTCTCTTGAGCCCAATTATTTTCTGCGTCTGGTAGAGCTGTGCCATTTTGGCGCAACTTTTATCGTCAGCTAGACTGTTTAGGGAGGGAGTAGCAGGGCTTGTGCCAGTTTTACGATTTAGAAAGGGAAGGCGTTTCTAACGCTTTGTTAAGGTTAATAAATAGTTACTCTTGAGTGGGAAGGGTTTCAGTGTTAATGATTTGTTAACTTCTTCGCTCCTATGAGCGTGTTAGAACTAAGACTGGTTGTTGGGATGCGACCTGCCGTTCGTCAAATAGACGGACGGCTTTTTTTTGCCTTGAGCAAGGTCTTTGAAAAATTATGGGGTTTTTGGGCGTTAAGTATCGCAAAATGAGGAAGTTTCGCTAAGGTTTGCTAAACGATCGAAAGGTGAGCCCTTGTCCAATTTTAATGACCAAGAACCTGATAATGAGCATCCTGCATTATCTGAGGGGCCTAAATCACAACCGGCGTTTAATGTGCCGACTGTTATCCTCATCCTTGTGGCGATACTGACCGGGGTTCATCTGTTTCGCGAATATATCTTGAGCGCTGCGGGTGAGCGTGAGCTGCTATTGAGTTTTGCCTTTTTTCCTATTCGTTTTGATTCAGAACTTATGGCCCGTTGGAGTGACCTTTTTCCAGATACCTTGGTTGGTTCCTACGGTACTTTTGTAACTTATGGGCTCCTTCATGGAGATTGGGTCCATTTGATCGTCAATGGCTTTTGGCTATTGGTGTTTGGCAGTGCGCTTGCGCGTCGTTTTGGTGCGATGCGCTTCTTGCTCATCACTTTGCTTGGGACAATCGCAGGTGCTGGCATGCATTTGTTGACCAATTTTGGCTCTAACGTTCCTGTTGTGGGAGCCTCTGCTGCAATTTCTGCACATATGGCTTGTGCGGCACGGTTTGCCTTCGTGCCTTATGGGCCTTTGGGGCGCCCGCGCTCAGATCATCCAGGTTCATATTTCCTGCCTTCATTATCAATTTTTCAAATGTTGAAGAACACGCAAGCGGCAAGTTTTTTAGCAATTTGGTTTGCTGTGAATTTGTTGTTTGGATTGGGTACTGGTGCAATTGAGGGGCAGGCAAGTATTGCTTGGGAGGCGCATATTGGCGGTTTTTTGGCCGGACTTTTTCTTTTTCCATTCCTTGATCCGGCTCGTAATCTCACGGCGTCTTAAAAAATTTTAATGCGAGACACCGACAAATAGCTCCTTTTGTGTTATACTAAAGTTTAGTACCCTGAGCGATTCTAGCGGTACTCAGGGTGGAGGATACGCACGAACAGGAGATAAATACGATGAAACTTGGACAATTGCTCAATGAAAAAGGGCGGGGCGCTATTACCGTTAGCCCAAATGAAACCTTGGCATCTGTTTTTGGGATACTGGCTGAAAAGCGCATTGGTGCCCTTGTGGTTTGCGATAGCAACGACCAAGTGGTCGGCATTATTTCAGAACGTGACCTTGTTCAATCTATTGCGAAAGACGCGGAGCGTGTTCTGTCGTGGCCTGTTGCCGATGTGATGACAAAAAAGGTTGTGACTTGTTCTGAAGATGAGACAGTCAATGATGTTATGGAGAAGATGACAGCTGGCCGCTTCAGGCATATGCCGGTTGTTAAAGCTGGCAAATTATCTGGTGTCATATCCATTGGCGATGTGGTGAAACATCGCATTGAAGAGGTTGAGCGGGAAGCGGCAGATATTCGCGCTTACATTCACGCTGTTTGAGCGTTCGGTTCTTTGGTTGGCGCGAGTTGCTGCACGATGGTTTGGGCAGCGGCATAGCCAGCATCAATGGCATCGCCTGCGCGATGAAAATCGAACATACCAATATCGCTAACTGATGGCATGATCAGCGTATCGGGTGGGTCGCCTGCTAACCGTGAGCGGGCGACACGATCTTGAATGATGTTGTAGGACTGAACCAGAACGGATGAAATGCCTGGCGCATCTTTCTTCTCATTTGAAAGTTGGTCATCAAGTGGATTTTTAACGCCATCTGGATCTTCGTCACTAGGAGAGGCACTCGGCATGTTGTTAGTCTGATCACGGTCTTCTGTCTGGGGGGTATCGTTATTGACCATGGTGTTTGCAATGACGGTTCCCATGCCAACACCTGCCGTTGATAAGCTGACACCGATCACATAATTTGCCCCCATCGCCCGACACGCGGTGATTGGAACAGGATTGACCAGAGCGCCATCTATGAGCCAGCGATTGTCAATATTGACGGGTTTGAAGATACCGGGCAGGGCGTAAGAGGCTTGTAGCGATTGGCTCAAGTTGCCTTTCGACAGCCAAATCTCATTGCCATTTTCAAGCTCTGTCGCCAAGCAACTAAAGGAGATATCCAAGTCTTCAATTTGGATGCCAGCCAAATTTTTCATCAATAGTTTTGCAAGACGGCTACCGTTGATAAGGCCGCTTCCCGAGAGACTAACGTCTAGCAATGCGAAGACGCGGCGTTGTGTGAGTGAACGAGCAAATTCTTCAAGTTCATCAAGTTTGCCAGCAGCCCAGCAGCCGCCAACCACAGCACCCATTGAGGTGCCGGAAATGATGTCAGGTTTTATGCCCGCTTCATCCAGCGCTTTCATAAAACCGATATGAGCCCAACCTTTTGCAGCACCGCCACCCAGTGCCAAACCTATTGATGGATTCTGCATGTTCACACTCCTTGCAGACCTAAACTTTAACACTGAATTCTAACTATAAAATGAATGTGGTATTTTCGTTTAGTAACAACAAGTTACGATCATTTGATGAGGAGTTGATTCTGATTTTTGACGTCGATTTTGCTTAAAGTTCATGAAGAGATTCAAGGGGTTGAGGTTTAGAATCTGATTCAACTTTATTTGGTTTCGTCTTCATGCATCAGTGCACTGTTCGTCGGGCTTTTGGGATTAACGTCGACGCTGCGATAAAAGCAGGATTTAACATGCCTATGGCAATTAGAGCCGTCGCCGGCTGTGTCCACTTTTATGAGGATCACATCTTGATCGCAGTCAGTGCGTATTTCTTTGATGGTCTGTATGGAGCCGGAGGTGGCACCCTTGTGCCATAGCTCTTTTCGAGAGCGTGACCAATACCACGCTTCTCCTGTTTCAAGTGTCTTGGCGAGAGAGACCTCATTCATGAAAGCAAACATGACAACTTCGCCTGTTGCTTCATCTTGTGCAATGCAGGGGATCAAGCCGTCCGCGCCAAATTTTGGCGTGAGGTCTGTGCCTTCTTCAAGTGATGTTTTGTCACCTGGTTTTTTGAAAAGTGTCATTGTCGCCAGTTCCTAAAGGGCGCGACCCTGCTAAGGGTACGTCGTGTTCATCTTGCGACCTTCTATGACAAAAGAGATTATTTTCCAAATCCTCTGATCAACTGCATGAAGCGCACTTGCTCATCAGCTTCTTCTTTGAAGATGCCAGTGAATTCAGTTGTCACAGTTGAAACACCCGCTTTTTGAACGCCGCGCAAAGACATGCACATATGTTCTGCTTCCATAAGAACCGCAACACCGCGAGGCTTGAGGTTCTCATCAATGGAGGAGGCGATTTGTGTTGTCAGATTTTCTTGGGTCTGAAGGCGACGGGCGAAAACATCCACAACGCGGGCAAGTTTGGATAAACCAACCACGCCATTAGATGGATAATACGCAACATGCGCCGTGCCGATGAACGGCACCATGTGGTGTTCACAATGGGAATAAAATGGAATGTCACGCACCAGCACGATGTCACTGTAGCCGCCGACATCATCAAAGGTGGTTTTTAAAACCTCGGCTGGGTCTTCATCATAACCTTTGAAAAATTCGCCATAGGCTTTTGCCACGCGTTTAGGTGTATCAAGCAAACCTTCGCGGTCTACTTCTTCGCCTGTCCACGCCAAAAGTGTACGTACAGCTTCTTCAACGTCTGCCCGTTCTGGCTTACGTTGGCTCGTGTTTTTTTGTTCTTTATTGACAATTGCGTCCATTGGATCGCTCCTGTTCTAACGTTTATCTGGTTGCCCAGAACTGTTTCCAAACATGGGTGATCCTGATGCGCTATGCCGCCGATTATGGGCATTGCGTCGCTATCACTCGCACTTTATCGTACTACGGGTGTACAGCAAGCCGCAACCCTTGTTATCTATATGGGGATGATTGAGGCTTAATACAATCACGTGTGAGTAAACTTTTTGGGTTCCTTCATGATTGACGACGTTTATAACGGTAAAATCCTTGAATTTGCGGGCAATATTGAGCGGGTAGGGCGGCTTGAAAACCCATCTGCCAGTGCCAAAGCGCATTCTAAATTATGTGGTTCAACCATTGTTGTCGATATCTTGGTTGAAGATGGTGTTGTTACGGATTACGCACATGAGGTTAAGGCATGTGCTTTGGGGCAAGCCTCATCCAGTATTATGGCACGTCATGTTGTTGGCACTTCGGTTGAAGAACTTAAAGCGCTCAAATCAACAATGCATGCGATGTTGAAAGACAATGGCCCGCCGCCGAATGGCAAGTTTGATGACTTTAAATACTTAGAGCCTGTCCGCGATTACAAAGCGCGCCATGCAAGCACGTTGCTTGCTTTTGATGCTATCGTTGATGCATTCAAACAATGTGAATGCGCTTAAGCATGCTCAGTCGATGGGAATGTTTGGAAATTGCTTACGTTGGTCGACAGAAAACTGTCCAGAGCAGATGCTCCCGCGGTAAGCGCGATGATTGCTAATGTTGCGTAGATAAGTATCTTCATTGTTAGGCCCATTTGCTATCTGGCTTCTTATTTGTTGAACGTTAGGTTTTTAAACAAGTTGTTCAATTGTTTGTATCCATCGTTTCGTTGTTGCGTGTCTGTGTCGATATCCAAGTAGTAAACGCGCTGTTCAAACACCAATCAAACAAGGCTGAAAAAATCACGCACTCTTATCACGCCGCCGTGAAGTCTGGGCTAAATGGCCGAAAATGAATGGAGAAATGACGTTGGTTTCGCAGAAAACCGTGACTTTTTTTATAAATTGAGTAGGTTGAAGCCATGCTTCGACGTTTAATTCGCCTCTATTCTCTCGCCATTTCACCGTTGCTTGGCCAAAATTGTCGCCATCAGCCGACTTGTTCTGCTTATGCAGACGAAGCGATAAGGCGGCATGGGTCTTGGGCTGGGTTTTGGATGAGTTTGGCGCGGTTCATTCGTTGTGGTCCGTTTGGAACATCTGGATATGATCCTGTCGATCAGGAACTGGATGCGCGCGCGCGTTGGTATTTGCCATGGCGATATGCCCGTTGGACAGGCAAGCATATTGATCCTGATACGCGGCTTGATTGATAAGCGGGTTTTGCCTGCCAATAGGGGTTGATTTTTCGCCCAAAATCATCGCAAAACGTTCAGCAGAAAAATAACCCGCTTACCCGCATTTGTGCGCGGCGACTGAGCTAGGAGAAAAGCTTATGATTACCCTTTCATTTCCCGATGGCAATAAACGTGAGTTCGACGCAGGTGTAACTGGCCTTGATGTCGCAACCAGCATTGCAAAGTCTTTGGCTAAGAAATCTGTCGCGATGAAACTCGACGGCGAATTGTCCGATCTCAGTGATCCGATTGAAAAAGATAGCGCGATCGAATTTGTGATGCGCGAGGATGACGATGCGCTTGAACTCATTCGCCACGACTGTGCCCACGTTTTGGCAGAAGCGGTGCAGGAACTGTTTCCGGGTACACAAGTGACAATCGGGCCAGTTATTGAAAATGGCTTTTATTACGACTTTGCCCGCGAGACACCTTTTACTATCGATGACCTACCCGTCATTGAGAAAAAGATGCGTGAGATCATCCAGCGCAACAAGCCTTTCACTAAAGAGTTCTGGTCACGCGATAAAGCGAAAGAACATTTTGCCGCGAAAGGCGAGGACTATAAAGTAGAGCTTGTTGATGCGATCCCTGAAGGGGAAGAGTTGAAAATGTACGCGCAAGGCGATTGGATCGACCTTTGCCGTGGGCCGCATATGACGACGACTGGTAAGGTTGGCGATTCATTCAAGCTTATGAAGGTTGCTGGCGCTTATTGGCGCGGTGATAGCGAGAATGAAATGCTGACCCGCATTTACGGCACCGCTTGGGCATCAGACAAAGACCTCAAAGCTTATTTGCATATGTTGGAAGAAGCTGAAAAGCGCGACCACCGTAAGCTTGGCCGCGAGATGGACCTGTTCCACTTCCAAGAAGAAGGACCGGGCGTTGTCTTTTGGCATGCGAAGGGCTGGACGTTGTTCCAAAACCTCGTCAACTATATGCGCCGCCGTTTGGAAGAAGACTATGATGAGGTGAACGCACCGCAAATTCTCGATAAAGGCCTTTGGGAAACATCAGGCCACTGGGAATGGTACCGCGAGAATATGTTTGTGACATCCACTGAAGATGATCGCACCTTCGCAATCAAGCCGATGAACTGTCCGGGCCACGTGCAAATTTTTAAACATGGTTTGAAGTCTTACCGTGATCTTCCGCTTCGTATGGCGGAATTTGGTGCCGTATCTCGTTATGAACCATCAGGTGCGTTGCACGGTTTGATGCGGGTGCGAGCGTTCACACAAGATGACGCGCATGTCTTTTGTACAGATGAGCAAATGGCGGAAGAGTGCCTCAAGATCAACGATCTGATCCTGTCGACCTATGCCGACTTTGGCTTTGACGAAATTGTCGTGAAGCTCTCAACCCGCCCTGAAAAGCGTGTTGGTTCTGATGAACTTTGGGATCGTGCTGAAAGCGTGATGGGTGAGGTTCTTAAAACCATCGAAGAGCAATCAGATGGCAAGATCACAACGGATATCTTACCGGGTGAGGGCGCGTTTTATGGGCCGAAATTTGAATATACCTTACGAGACGCCATTGGCCGTGAATGGCAGTGTGGCACGACACAGGTAGATTTCAACTTGCCAGAACGTTTCGGCGCTTTCTACATTGATGCCGATGGCGAGAAGAGACATCCAGTGATGATCCACCGCGCGATTTGCGGCTCAATGGAACGTTTCCTTGGTATCTTGATTGAGAACTTCGCAGGCCATTTCCCGCTATGGATGGCGCCTGTGCAAGCGGTCGTGACAACGATAACATCTGACGCAGATGATTATGGTCGTGAAGTGGCTGCCACGCTTAAGAAAGCGGGCATTAAAGTTATAACTGACTTCCGCAATGAGAAGATCAATTACAAAGTGCGTGAGCATTCATTGGCGAAAATTCCAGCGATCGTCGTGTGCGGAATGCGGGAAGCGGAAGAGCGTTCGGTGAATATTCGCCGCTTGGGTTCAAAGCATCAAACATCAATGACACTTGATGAAGCGATTGCGTCACTGACAAAAGAAGCAACAGCGCCTGATTTGTTACGCGGCGAATAGGGGCGCGCCCCTCGGCTTATGGATTGGTTTGAAGGAAGCGGTGTTCGTTTCCTTCAAGCACCACTGCTGTCAAATTTCCAGTATCATAACAAAGCGTATCCACGTTGATGCGGTTCGTCATGACTTCTGGTTGCAGCTGTGGTGTATGGCCGTGGACGATGACTTTTTCATGTAAACCGGTGTACGAAATGAACTCGCCGCGTATCCACATCATGTCGTGCGCTGTTTGCTGATTGAGCGGCACATTGGGGCGGATGCCTGCATGGACAAACAGATAATCACCTAAAATGGCATGGCTTAGCAGGCTGTCGATGAAGTTGAGATGATGGGATGGCACTGCCGCCTGTAGCTCTTCACAGAACTTGCGCATAATATCATCGCTTACGGACAGCGACGGCGCGTCAACACCATAAGACGCCGCCAACGCATCGCCGCCATAGGTGAGGAATGAATTGGCAAGCTTGATAGGGTTCGCCAAAAACTCGATCATTTTCTCCTCGTGATTGCCCTTCAGGCAAGCCACATTGGTGTCCGTAGCGCGGCGCTCCAACAGATATTGCAGACATCCCGCAGAATCTGGACCACGATCAACGTAGTCTCCGAGGAAGATGATGTTGTGGTTTGCAACAGGTCGCGCTTGCAAGTCATCCAAAATCATTTGATCAAGCGTTTTCAGTTCATCAAGACAGCCATGACTATCGCCAATGGCATAAATGCGCATGTCATCAGGTGTGCGGGCGTCTTTTAATGAAATTGTTGGCATAATTATCTCGCTATTGTCATTCGTCGTTGCCGCAACCGCTTGAAAGTTATGGTTTTAGAATGACTTCCACTTCTTTATGAAGACCACTTTCTATCGAGAATTGTTTTGAGTGGTTTTTACCCTCATGCAACGCGAAGGCGATATAATCACCTGCGGCCAAAATTAGTTTTGGAAATGAGCTTGGAATTGAGTTTGCAACTGGATCGCCTCCCGGTGTGAGGACCGTCCATGATGTGTTAACGAGCGCTTCTCCGCCGGCTTCGCTGACGAGTTTCAGACTGATCTCAGCGCCTCGCTGATAGAGTGTCAGCTCGGTTAATTTACCAGTTTTTACGCGTACTTCTGCCGTTGCTTGTGAGTTAATATCACCGAAATGGCTGGTGACGTGATAATTGCCTTCGCTAAGTTGAATGAGCTCATTGGCTTTTATATCATTTGCGATTGTGCGAAGACCGCCTCTTTCATGGCGCGCGACTTTAAAACGTAGATATTTAGACGGGATAATGTCGCCTTCGCTAAAGGCTGCGTTGAGGCGCAAGCCACCTGCTTTGATTTCAAAAATAGCGTCGGTAACGGGCGGTAAAACTTTGATGCGTTTGGTCTGTCCAGCATAACCGAATGCGCCGTGGACTAGGTAATATCCTGCTTTCACTCGAAATTCGGCTTTGCCACCGCTAAAGGTACCAAAAAGGGGGAGCCTGCCATTTGGCCCTGGCTTTTCACCGTAAAGCCGCCACATCATGCCTTTGTCTAAGCTTTCATTTCTGCCTTGGATGGTTGCATGCAGATTAAGTGTCGCGGCTTCATTGGGGAAATTTGTTTCGTCTGATGTGTCGCGTTTGAATGTGGGAAGCGGTTTGCTTCGATCTGCTGGTCTGATCGTTGGAAGCGGTAAAATTTTTGTACCCTCTGACAACGACTGAGCTGAGGCTGTGCCTTGAACGCCGAGATCGACTGTATGAAACGCAAAAACCATTGCGATGAGTATGAGGATAGCATGGCTCTTTGTGAGCGCTTCGGCAGAAAAAACTGAGATGAAAGTCTTTCTCACGATTGAACAAAATCCATTTTAGCTTAGGTTGATCTCAGATTGGCGGACCCTAGCGATATTCCATCGTTTGGATCAAGTCGAAATACTGAAATGTACCGCAAAAGTAGGATAAATAATGTCGATGGCCCCAAAAAATGTCGAGAAAAATGAGGTCTTGTTGTCTCATTTGCAAAACCGGCGTTCTGTTCCGTCACTCAATTTGATCGGTGAGCGGCCCGATGAACCAACGATCAGCTCCATGCTTGAGATTGCAGCGCGAGTGCCAGACCATGGAAAACTAGCGCCGTGGCGGTTTATTGTTTACCCGCAAAATTCTGGAGCCGACATTGGTGCTTATCTCTCCAACTTGTGGGGCCATGAGAATGCAGATGCGTCTGAGGAGCGTTTAGAGCTTGAGAAAATTCGTTTTGCTCGCGCGCCCTTGGTTATCGGTGTGGTAAGTTGTCCAATTGCGGGGCATAAAATTCCTGTATGGGAACAAGAACTTTCTGCAGGCGCAGTTTGCCTCAATCTCATTCATGCCGCTTTCGCCTATGGCTATATCGGGCAATGGCTGACGGAATGGTATACGTTTCATGAGGAGGCAGCGCGTTTTCTGGGTGAGGGTGACGGGGAGCGGTTTGCTGGTTTCATTCACATCGGCACGCCGGCCATCGAGCCAAGCGAGCGCCCCAGACCTGTGATCAATGACATCACAACCACATGGTCGAACCCGACCACATAGTCTGACCTTGCTCAGCCATCTTAATTGGAGAAATGCCCCGATGTTCTACGAACCCAGAAAACGCAATCACGGCTTACCGCGCGACCCATTCAAATCACTGGTTGCGCCAAGGCCAATTGGTTGGATTGGCAGTTTTGCAGGCGATGGGACGGCGAACCTAGCGCCTTATAGTTTTTTCAACATGGTGAGCAGCAATCCGCCGATTGTTTATTTCTCCTCCGAAGGTCCAAAAGACAGTGTCAACAATGTGAATGAGACGCGGGCTTTTTCTTGCAATTTGGTCGGTGAAGCGCTGACCCATCAAATGAACCAATCATCGGCTGGTGTTTCATCTGACACAAACGAATTTGACCTTGCAGGCCTTACCCAAAAAACATGCAGTATGGTTGCCGCACCCTATGTTGAAGAGGCTTATGCCGTTCTTGAATGTGTGCATTTGGAAACCAAAAAGATGATGGATCAGTTTGGCGAACCGACGGGGGCTATTATGATGCTTGGTGAGGTTGTCGGCGTTCACATTCGCGATGATGCGCTGACGGATGGATTTTTTGATTCAACCATCGTCAAGCCGCTCGCTCGAATGGGGTATATGGAATATACGGTTGCAGACAAACCGTTCTCATTGGACAGGCCGTAATTCGGTAAACCTTAATGTTATATTTACCATGTTTCTCCACCTTCAAATTCAAGGATTCTGGAGAAAATGGCCTCTATCGAAGACGTATCTGTGAATGGCTATCGTGCGAGCGAGAGGGTTGGAAACGCCCTCAAAAGTGCTGCGCAGGCAACAGGCGTGGATTTCGATTATCTTGTGAAGACGGCTTACCGCGAAAGTTCGTTCAGACCCAATCTATCTGCGGATACTTCATCAGCGACAGGATTGTTCCAGTTCATTGAACAAACTTGGCTTTCGACAGTGAAAAGCGACGGCGCAAATTTCGGGCTGTCGGCTGAAGCGAATGCCATTTCAAAGGGGAGTGATGGGACGTATACTGTCGCAGATCCAGAACGCCGCCAGCAGATTTTGGACCTTCGAAAAGACCCTGTTTTATCCGCTAATCTTGCTGGTGTTTTAACGCAGAAAAATCAGGCCTATTTGCAGCAAGCAACCGGCCTTGAGCCAACAGCAGGTGAACTCTACATCGCGCATTTTCTCGGCGCTAAAGGGGCGGCTGATTTAATTTCTGCAGCACAATCAAACCCTACTTTGAAAGCGAGTGACTTATTCCCGCAGGCAGCACAAGCCAACAAATCTTTGTTTTATGGCAAGGGTGGCGATAGCAATACAGTTCAACAGGTCTATGCAAACCTGATTAGTAAGCACAATGATAGTGGTCCGCCCTTAGCATCGAATGTGAATGAACCGCTAGCCTTGCGGCCTGATCCTGAGAACATTTTAAAAAGCCATGTAGCCGCCACCCAGCAACAACCGAAAGAAACGAAACTTGACGGAGCGCAAGCAGCGTTTTTAGCCAGTCACTTTGGGTCGGCTGCTACCGCGTATTCAGCTGGTCTTGAGGGGAAATCCGCCGGTTTTGACGCCCTTTTAGGGAAGCCAAAGGATGGTTCTTCGTTCTTCTTGCCTAAGTCTCGCTATGCAGCGGAAGGCGTGCGCGTTGCAGACCCTCTTGGTTTGGCGCGAGCTGTGCCGACGGATAGTTATCCAAATACGCTGCCTAGTCGTTATGGACTTGAGGAAGCTTCTGCTGCAAAAGAAGTTACAGCCGCGCCCTCTGTGTTTAATCAAGCAGACCCAATTGCGTTTGAAGGGGTTGGGACACCTTCGCTTGGTGATGAGATAACGCCGCGTATCATTACCAGTTCAGAATTTGGTGAGACCGATTTGCCCTTAGAATTGGGTCAATATCTAAAAGCCTATCAAAAAAGTGAATAGATTTGGTTGTTTCCTCGTTTTTTGAAAACAGGGTGAACGAAGAATTAAGGCTTTGTGCATTAAACTGCTTACAATCAAAAGTGAGTAGAGCGTTTCATGATTGTAGAGCAATTTATTCAATGGGTAACAACCGCGCCTCCTGATAAGAGAGCGAAGGCGACAAGTGCGCTTGCGCGGGCCTATCTAGAATCCAATTTATCACCTGATGATTTTGATGCTGCGGAAGCGGCGATGACTTTTTTATTGGATGATCCTGAAGACAGTGTGCGCCTTGCGTTGGCTGAAGTTTTAGGAGGTGCTGAAGAAGCACCACGTCATGTGATTTTGGGGCTGTTGGACGATAAGCCGGAAATTGGCGCGATGGTCGCGGCACGTTCTCCTTTGTTGATCGATTCTGAATTGGTCGATATTGCTGCAAGTCGCTCACTTGCCTTTCAATTAGCGGTTGCGGCCCGTGAGGAAGTTTCTCCCGTTGTTAGCGCAGCTATTGCTGAAGTGACGCCTTATCGGGTGTGTATGCGCTTGCTTAGCAATCCTAATGCCGGAATTTTGCCACGAACGTTGCTCCGTTTAACCGAACGCTTTGGCGTCGACCCTTCCATGCAGCAAGAACTTTTAAATCAGAGCAATTTGCCTGTCTCTGCACGCCAATTGATTTTGGCGAATATGAGTGATGCACTTTGTGCCAGTGCTGTTGAAGCGCAGCAAATGGAAGTTGGGCGTGTGGAAGAAGTCTCCCGTGAAGCACGCGACCGCACAACGCTCACCCTTGTTCGCAATATGGATGAAGATGATTTTCCTGAATTGGTTGAACATCTGCGCGATACAATGCAGCTCACGCCTGTTTTTCTTTTGCGAGCAATTTGTGCGGGCCAAGTTCATTTATTTGTTGAATCTTTGTCGCTCCTTTGTGGGGCATCAACCTCGCGTGTGATGGCTTTGTTAAGTGACAATTCATCGCGAGCATTGCGCACGCTTTATCTCAAAGCCGGACTTCCAGAAGCCGCCTATCCGGCCTTTGCTATCGCCTTTGAAGTTTATCTTGAGCAGGGTTCCGTGCTTGATCCTCGTGATCAGTATCGCTTCACACGCACCATGATTGAACGCATTTTGGAGCGTTATAAATCGGTGGCCTATGGGGAAATTGATGACTTGCTCTCTATGCTACGCCGTTTCTCATCAGAGACCGCAAGGGATGCAGCGCGTGATTATATGTCAGAACAAAGACAAATAGCGTAGAACGTCTCAATTAGTTTTAGCCTTATTTAAATAAAAAGCCCGCTTACAAAATAAGCGGGCTTTTCTTTTATTCAGCATTTGGAAAAATTACAAAGATTTAGAAACCCGAACACCGGCTTTGATGAAGCGATTTGGGTTTACCGCACGGTTGCTAACGCGTGTTTCATAGTGAAGGTGAGGGCCAGTGCTTCGGCCAGTGCTACCGACACGCCCGATCCGCTTTCCTGTGGATACATAGTCGCCAACTTTTACATGGATGCGGCTCAAGTGCGCGTATCTAGTTGTGATGCCGCCTGTGTGCTGGATTTCAACCATAAGGCCATAGCCACCTTGTCTGCTTGCTTTGACCACTTTGCCAGGTCCGGTTGCAAGAACCGGTGTGCCTGTTGCAGCTTTAAAGTCCATGCCTGAATGATTGGCATAACGCCCCAAGAACGGATCAACACGACGACCGAAATGGCTACTGATCTTGGCATTAGTCACTGGTTTGGAAAGAGGAAACCGATTTACGCGCTTTTTGAGTTTGTTCAAAAAGGTAAGGTTTTCTTCTAAAGCGAGAATTGAGCTATTGAATGTTATGGTATCGACTGGTGTCGATTCTTCAAAAGGACCGCCAATGGCATCAACTGTGTAGGGAAGTTTTGAGGATGCTTTTGCACCCAATGATCTCAAGACTGAAGCAATGTTCTTTGCTTTATCATCTGCCTTCTTTGCGACCAGACGAAGTTGGTGAACCTGCGTAATTTCCTCAGTTGCAAGGTTGCGTTCGATCTGGTTCAGATCGAGGGATGAGGGGTCACGATTTGTGAGATGCGTTGAAATTGCTGTTTCTGCTTCTGAGCCATAACGACTTTCGCCGTAAGCGCTGGCGATATTGATTGAGCCAACTGTATTTACATCGACATGTGAGGCTTGATCAGTTACGCGCGCTGGGTGAGGACGTGGCGCGGGCGCTGATGCGGGAAGGCTAATGCCTGCCGCTGACGCCGTTTTTACGAGGCTATCAACAGACCTTTTGCGCTCATCCAAAGATGCACGAAGGCCGAGCAGGCGGTCAATCTTGGATTCAACCGATTTTTGATCAAGCATTTGACGGCTTGCAATGCGATCAATTTCAATTCTGAGGTTCGCCATTTGATCTTCATAGGCATTTTGCAGCCGAACTTGGCGGATGTTAGAAGCACCTAAAATATCATCACGGAACATCAAATAACCTGTTGCCCCGAGATAGGCGAGGGCAAAGGTGGCGATGATTGTCGCACCAAGGGCTGCTAAAAAGGGATGCACGGTAACGCTGGTTACCTTATCACCTTTAGCAATAATAATTCGATGGATATCTTTGCGTCGCCCAAATTGCTGTTTGCGCGGCGAAAAGTTGGGGTTGTTAGACATACAATTACCAGTACCAAACAAAACTTGAATTCGACTACTGATTGTAAATTTTTATGGTTAATAAAGTCTTTCCAAGCAGGCACAATCGCATCAATTGCACGTTCTTAATTTATGGCCGTAATTCCAGCTAAAGGCTTGTAAAAACCAGGGGTTAGGCCTGCTTGAGAGCGGGCTTTGTCATTGAAAGGAGGGCGCAGGCTGCCCCTAAAGTGGCGCCTCACCATATCGTGAAAGGTCGGTTCAGGTTTCAGACCGTGTCTGGCGCAGGCAAATAAGAACCATTTTGTGCCAAAAGCCACATGGCGTTTCTCATCTCTGTAAATGATTTCTAAGATTGCGGCTGTCTTGTCATCTTTTTGTGCCCGAACTTTATCAAGCATTGGCGGTGTGATATCTAAGCCGCGAGCTTCTAAGACGAGAGGAATGATGGCAAGGCGTGCCACTAAATTATGATCTGTCTCTTCTGCTGCTTGCCAAAAACCATCGTGAGCGGGAAGGGCACCGTAAAAGCTGTCCATCTGTATTAAGCGTTCAGCCAGCAGTGAAAAATGTTTTGCTTCTTCTAGGCCAACCTGGACCCAATTGTCGAAGAATGCGCGGGGCATTGGTAGCCGAGCGCAGCGAGCAACAAGATCCCAAGCAAGATCAATCGCGTTTAACTCTATGTGGGCGAGAGAATGAACCAGCGCTAATCGCCCTTTCTCACCGCTAATGGAGCGCTTTGGCATTTCGCGGGGAGAAATGAGGTCGGGTTTTTCAGGCCGCCCTGGTCGCTTTGGCAGTGCAGGTTGCACGCCTTTGGTCAACGAAAGCGAGCGTTGAAACCAAGCTTTTGCTGTCTTATGCGCAAGCTTGGTTTTAACTTCTAAGTCTGCTTCTGCGACAATGCGTATTGCGGCAAGCTCAAGGGATTTTAGTTCTTTTTGGGTCGACACAATTATGCAGCCTTTACTGCCTCCAGTACCGCGTCTACATGACCGGCCACTTTCACTTTGCGCCAGATTTGATTGATCTTACCATTTTCGTCAATCAAAAATGTTGTCCGTTCAACGCCCATATACTTTTTGCCATACATGCTCTTTTCAACCCAAACACCATAGGCTTCAAGGGTTTCCTTCTCCTCATCTGCGGCAAGAGTAATGGCAAGGTTGTGCTTGGCTTTGAATTTATCGTGCTTTGCAGGTTTGTCTGGTGACATGCCGATAATGGCTGCGCCTTGAGCTTCGAATTCTTTGATTTTATCAGTAAAACCAATCGCCTGTTTGGTGCAACCGGGCGTGTCGTCTTTGGGGTAGAAATACAGCACGACTTTTTTGCCGGCATAGTTTGCAAGGGACACTGTTTGGCCATTATCGGCGGGCAAAGAAAATGATGGGGCTTGATCGCCTTCGTTTAAGGTCATGAGAATTTTTACTCCAATTTTGCAGCTAGGCTTTTACATAGTAGGATAACGTCCCGTAACGAGCTGAATTAATGCTGGTTTGTTGCGAATCTGTCTATGATGAAGGTAAGGTCTTTGTAAGACCATGCAAGGAATGAAAATAAGAAGAAGACGGTGAAAAGAAACACTTCACACAAGCTTGTCGCGCTTAATTTTGCTTTTTTGCGTGTAGGGTTTTTCCTTTGTATGGCTGCATTCATTGTGGCCTGTGCCGCCGTATATTATGTCTTGTCGAATGATGGCGATATGGAGTGGCTTCGTACCCGTATCGAATCCACCCTTAACGAGCGCAGCAATGGTGAGTTGTTTTTCAAACTTGAGGGCGCGAAAATCGCCGTTGATAAACAAGAGGGCGCACATCTTTTGATGTCTGGCCTGAGTGTGCTTGATAATGGCGGTCGTTTTGTAGCCAACAGCGGCAATATAAAGATCGTTCCGTCTTGGTTGTCGCTGGCATCAAATAACATTTCCATTCGCAAAGTGAGTATTGATGGCGCTGGTATTCGGGTTGTTTCTTCGACTAAATCCATTTTGCCAGACATCGATACTCAGCCTGAAGTGTTGTTGGCAGATATTTTCCCCCAAAATACTCTTGCTGAGCCGAGCACAGGTGCGCGTGTTTTGGAGGCCGATGTTTTCAAAAACATTATCGGCTTAGGCGATGATACCTTTGAGGAAGAGGGGCAATCAAATTCGGTAGACGAGAGCGATAATCAATCTGATAGCTCCAATGTCGATAATCCTAACTCTGATCGTTCCATTTCTAATAGCCAGAGTGATGTTGAAACGGATGGTGATAACCCAGAGATATTGCAGATCGTTTCTTCAGGCCTCAATGAATTTGGAGAGGTCTTTGATCGTATCCATCAATTAGGCCTTGGTGAATTGGACGTGCAAAACGTTGCAATTGAGATGCTTGATGAGCAAGAAAACCCGCTGCGTCAACTCGCTGTTACGTCGTTGGTTTATTCAGAAAGCAGTGATGACAGCGCTGCAAGACCGCAACAACATTTTGCCATTAAGACAAACCAAAGTGGCGGTAGTGGCATTGACTTAAACATTACTCATGTCAGTCAAGATGCAGGTTCTGGTCGTGCATTTGTTGTTGGTATCTCTAACATTGTCGCAAGCAATTTCATCAAGAAACTCGCAGATCCCAATTTCCCAATGAAGTTGAACCTCGTGTTTGGTATTGATGGCGAAATTGTATTGGATAACCATCGATCAATTAGTCGGATGGATTTAAAGATAAGTGCTGGAAAAGGCTCGATTAGAACAGCACCAAGAGCTGTTTTTGATGTCGATAGTGGCGAGCTAAATTTGACGCTAAATCGACGATCGCGCCAACTGGTGGTTAAGCCGTCTCCCTTTCTCTTTGGAAAGAACCGTTTTGTTGTGGAAGGGGGCATAAGTCTCGCAGACGAATTGTTGCAACCTTACAATTTCCGATTTTTCGCCAACGATGTGTATCTTGATTCACCGGATGCCAATGCAGCACCCGTCACCGTCGATAAAATGATTGCCAACGGCGCCTTTCAATTAGGGCGTAAGTTGATTTCTGTTAGCGAGTTTTCTGTTCAGGCCGGCGACGTTCGGGGCGACGCGGCTGTGTCGTTTGGGTTTGATGGTAAAACGCCTTCGATGTCGTTGGTTGCTGAAATTGATAAAGCACCTGTGGCGGTATTAAAGCAGGTTTGGCCAATTTTTATCGCCCCAAGCGCACGGGGCTGGACCTTGAAAAACCTTCATGATGGGGAAATCAGAAACGCTAGAATAGCGACCTCAATCCCGAATGGGGTCTTGGGGAATTTGCGCAAAGGCGCGACCATGCAAGAGCATGAAATGGTTGCCGATTTCGATGTTGTCAATTCGTCCTTCAAGGCATTTGGAGAGTTTCCTGACATTGAAGGCGCAGATTTGAGGGGCAAAGTGCGGGGTATCAGTTTTCAAGCCAACCTTGATCGTGGCAAAGCGGTGTCAAAATATGGCGGTGCGGTGCAGCTTGAAAAGGCGCGGTTCAAAATTGACGATTTTCGCTTTCCAGGCCCTAAAGCAGATATTTCATTGACGGCTAAGGGCAAGGCAGATGACGTTGGAGAGATCGCGAACCGTAAACCAGTTCGCGCGCTGTCTTATGCCAAGATCGAACCTCGCGGCTTGTCTGGCGATGTGTTGGCGAGTGTCGCGGTGAGTTTACCTTTGAGACCAAAATTAGGTGCTGATGACGTTGATTGGAAGGCAGGATTAGGCCTTACAAAATTCTCAAGTCCGAACCCGATTGATGGCCGAAAGGTCGATGATGCAACGGCAGAGATTTCAATCACCCCAGAAGCGATGACGATCGACGGCAAGGGAAAGATTGATGGGATTGAAGCTGATATTGATATGCAGGTTCCCTTCAAGGGCAACGCTAAATCCCGAACCCTCGCAGTTAAATTGGTGCTAGATGATAAAGACCTGAAAAAAATTGGCATTGATTTCGGCGAATTTTTAACCGGCCCAATGAGTGTTGAGATTGATCAAGATGCGAGCTCCGCTAAACGGGGAGATTTATATAAAGTTGATCTGTCGCGTGCGGAAATTAATCTCGATTTTATTGGTTGGAAAAAAAGCAAAGGCGTGGCCGCATCGGCCCGTATGCGATTGATTACAACGTCCAAGGGCTCGCAAGTTCGTGACTTTTCTATCGCAGGCGATGGCTTTGGCGCACAGGGCACTGCCGACATTTCAAAAGCAGGTGATATAACCCGTCTCAACCTTACAAAGCTTGCTTTGAAAAAGGGCGACAATATTGCTGTGAAAGCGGTTTTGAGTGCTAAACGGTCCTACGACATCAAGGTCGATGGTAAATCATTCGATGCACGTTCATTAATTCATGTGATAACGGATCGCCCTAACTCAGCGGCTGATGCAAATTATCGCTATAAGGTCAAAGCTACCATTGGTGAGGTTACAGGATATATAGCTGAAAAAATTCGTGGGTTTTCAATGGACGTTAGTTTGCGTGGACCGAGAGTTTTAAAACTGACGGTAAGCGGCATTACGAAGAATGCGAATGCTCCTTTTAACATCCGCTATGGGGCGATCTCTGGTCGAGGAGATGTGTTGACGGGGAAAGGCCCTGATGGGGGTGCTATCGCCCGCTTTGCCAATATCTATTATCGCTCGTTTGGGGGGGCTTTCACTATAACAGGGCAAAGACCTCCGGGGGTGAAAGCGCTTACTGGTAAATTCCGTATGAACCGTTTTGCGCTCGTTGATGAACCGGCTTTAAGTGGGCTTGGGGGCAACGTTACCCAGAACGGCAAACCTGCAGTGAAGTTCAATGTGTTGAAGATTAATTTTACCGAGCAAGATCAGAAGCTTCGCGTTGATAAAGGACTGCTGTCTGGTGACAATATTGGCGGGACTTATGAAGGTGTTTTGAACCGCAAAACCAAAGAGGTTGATTTTACCGGCACCTATGTACCGATTTATGTGCTGAATAATTTCTTCTCGAAAATCCCCATTGTTGGGCAGGTTCTTGGCAATGGGAAGCGGGAAGGCTTGATTGGTGTGACGTTCAAGGTCAAAGGAACGATTGGTAAGCCTAAGGTGACAATTAATCCGCTATCAGCGCTTGCCCCTGGCTTCTTGCGCCAACTCTTCCGCTTTAGGAAGACCAATGAACAATCCACAAACTAGGGCTTGAGCTAGAAAGACGAGGGCGAACCCTTAAACGGGTTTCACCAACACGTGCTTTTTCTTGCCAAGTGATAGCTTGATGACGCCGTCAGCTAAATCGTCTTTTGTGATGGTGCGGCGTTCGTCATTGGTGGCTTTGTCGTTGATTTTTACGGCCCCACCTTTGACCTGTCGTCTCGCATCGCCGTTTGATTGGCAAAGGCCTGCGGTTACATAAAGACCCAACATGCCAAGGCCTGCGTCTAATTCTGCAGCTGACACGTTGATCGTTGGTAGGTTGTCAGAAACCGCGCCTTGCTCAAAGGTTTTTTCGGCTGTCTCTTGAGCAGACAGAGCTGCCGCTTCACCGCGCATGAGGCGGGTTGCTTCATAGGCGAGTACTTTCTTGGCCTCGTTGATTTCAGCCCCTTCTAAAGCACCAAGACGTTTGATTTCGTTCATCGGCAAAAGCGTGAAACGCAGCAAGAAACGCTCCACATCGGCGTCTTCTGTATTGCGCCAGAACTGCCAGTAATCGTAGGCCGACAAACGGCTTTCATTCAGCCAGATCGCGCCGGAGGCTGTCTTACCCATTTTTGCCCCTGATGAGGTGGTCATGAGTGGTGTTGTAAGCGCGTAAAGTTCAGCGCTTTCCATGCGGCGGCCAAGGTCAACGCCTGAAAGAATATTGCCCCATTGGTCCGAACCGCCCATTTGTAGGCGGCAACCAAAGCGTCTGTAGAGTTCAACGAAGTCGTAAGCCTGAAGGCACATATAGTTGAACTCAAGGAAGGAGAGGTGCTGTTCGCGCTCAAGGCGCATTTTTACGCTGTCGCGTTGTAGCATGGCATTAACAGAGAGGTGGCGACCAACCTCACGTAGGAAATCGACATAATGAAGGTCCAGCAGCCAATCTGAGTTGTCGGCCATGAAGGCGTCTTTTGGACCGTCACCGAAAGTGAGTAGGCTATTGAAAGCTTGCTTGATGCCTTGTTTGTTTTCTTCGATCGCTTCACCGGATAAAAGTTGGCGCGATTCGTCTTTGCCTGAAGGATCACCAACCCGCGTGGTGCCGCCGCCCATTAAAGCGATTGGCTTGTGACCAGTTGCTTGAAACCAATGCAGCATCATGATCTGGATCAAGCTACCCACATGCAAACTGTCTGCGGTGCAATCAAAACCGATATAAGAGGTGACTGTTTCCTTGCTCAGCAAAGCATCAAGGGCGGATGCATCTGACATTTGATGGATGAAACCGCGTTCTTCTAAAACATGAAGGAAGTCTGATTTGTAGCTTGTCATATCCGACAGGTCACTTTTCTTGCGTAGGATGGTTTTATTGGCCGCTTGGCCCTTGTTGATGGGGTGAATAGCGCCTTTGTCGTTGATTTGCAAAAACTTTGCGCTTTTCTTCTGTTGCAGGCCTTTCGAAGCAGTTAGGCTTGAGGAAAGATAGTCGTTTGGAACGAGAGAAAGCCATGAAAACAATAATTGGCACCATGAGCGGTACATCAATGGATGGCATTGATGTTGCTGTCCTTGAAACCGATGGTGTGAGCGTTGGCCGTGCTGGGGCTACTCATTTTCTAAAATACTCAAAAGCTGACCGTAGCCTGTTGAGCGATGCGATGGCGGCCTGTCGTGAATACGGGCGTGGGGATGATCTGGTTAAAGAGGCGGAGAAGATGATCACCGCCAAGCATTATGACGCGATTAAGGGATTGATGGACGAAGCCGGTTTAGAGGCTCAAGACATTGATCTGATCGGGTTTCATGGCCAAACGCTTTATCACGCGCCGCAAGATGGTATCACGGTGCAAATTGGCGATGGAGAAGCGCTCGCCCGTAAGCTTGGTGTTCGCGTGGCCTATGATTTTCGCACGGCTGACGTAAAGGCTGGCGGCGAAGGAGCGCCTTTGGTGCCCGTTTTCCACCAAGCGCTTGTGGGTACGGCTCAGCTTCCGGCGGCTGTTCTTAATATTGGAGGTGTGGCGAATGTGACGATTGTGGGCGCGGATAGCCTTGATGCTTTTGATACGGGGCCGGGCAATGCTTTGATTGACGACTGGATGCGTTCGCGCACGTCTCGCACTTTTGACCAATGGGGGCGGGTCGCAGGTGAGGGCACGGTTGTTGAGACGGTTTTAGCTGATCTTCTTGCGCATCCTTATTTTGAACGCCCCGCACCAAAATCTCTTGACCGTGATGCATTTGATGTGATGGCTTTGGACAGAGCTTCATTGGCGGATGGGGCTGCGACATTAACGGCGTTTTCTGCCCATTCAATTGCGAAAGCATTGGAGGGGCGAGGCATCAAGTCACTTTATGTGGCTGGTGGTGGGGCGAATAATTTGACCATGCTACGTATGTTGCATGCCGCAAGTGGACTTGAGCCGCAAAATGTTGAAGTGCTCGGTTACGACAGTGATTTTTTGGAAGCAATCGCTTTTGCTTATTTGGCTGCTCGTGTAGAACAGGGGTTACCGCTTACATTCCCCGGAACGACTGGTGTTAAAGAACCAACCACGGGTGGCGTGCTAAGCGCGCAATGACGATTTTAATTCTACAAATTGGCTTAGGAAGACGAAATGCAGCTTTATAGGAAATACGCACTTTATGCTTTGATTGTGATTACAATTGTTGCCGCATTTGCCTTTTTGTTATCCGCTTTGTTCGATTGGAATTCGTCGACTGGCACGACCCTGATTGGGTTGTGGGTTCCAGCGATGTTGGCGGGGTATTATTTTTATAGATCTACTGAGCGCACTGCTCAGATTGGTGAGACGATCAAATATTCAGCCGGATTTACGGCAATTCAATTGGCCATCAACGGGTCTTTTGCTGTGGTCATCTTGTTGTTATTTCCAGAACTGATTTCATTTCTCAGTCAAATCAATCCGGGCATATTGGCTGCAGTTCTAGCTATCGTGTGTTTGATTTCTATGCTTGTGAGTTATTTAAGTTTCAGCTTTGGCGTTTCTACAGCGCGGAAAGCAGCTGAAAAGCAGGCACAAAAAAACGGCTGAAGGTTGGTTCAGCCGTTTTATAAAATTCAAAGATAAACCGCTTGCGGCTTATTCGCCGTCTCCATCATCCCCAAAGTCCATGTCTTCAAGCGAGGGAAGATCTGTGGTTGGAGGTGGCAACATTTGCATACGCTCTGCAACACCCATGCGCACGTCGATATAGTTTGAGCAATTTTCGACCAATTCATCCACGTGGTCTTCAAAGAAGTGGTTTGCCCCTGGAATGACCGTGTGGTCAATAGTGATGCCTTTTTGTGTGCCAAGCTTGTCGATGAGGGCTTGGGTGTCTTTCATCGGTACCACTTTATCCTGATCCCCATGAATGATGAGACCATCTGACGGGCAGGGGGCGAGGAATGCGAAGTCGTGCAGGTTGGTTGGCGGGGCGATGGAGATGAAACCTTCCACCTCAGGGCGGCGCATCAAAAGTTGCATGCCGATCCAAGCGCCGAATGAGAACCCTGTAATCCAAACGCCGCGTGCATCTGGATGGATGGTTTGCACCCAATCAAGGGCAGCGGCTGCATCTGACAATTCGCCCGTACCATGGTCAAACGCACCTTGCGAACGACCAACGCCACGGAAGTTAAATCGTAAAGCTGCAAAGCCGCGATCTACATACATGTAAAACAAATCATAAATGATCTTGTTGTTCATGTTTCCGCCAAATCGCGGATGTGGATGGAGAAGAAGCGCTAGTGGGGCGTTTTTTTCACTCGATGGCTGATAACGACCTTCGATGCGACCAGCAGGACCATTGAAAATTATTTCGGGCATATAGAACAAGCTCATGTTAGAGAGGCGTAATCACGGCCTTTACCACGAAAGGGGGGGCAACTTTCAAGTTTTTCGTGCAATTTGAGTCAAAAAAACTGTAAATCTGGCTAATATGCGTATTTATCTCGATCATAATGCCACATCTCCGCTTCGTTCTCCGGTCAAAGAAGCCTTGATTAATCGCCTTGGCGCGCCGCTTAACCCTTCTTCTGTCCATCAAGAAGGACGGCAGGGGCGTAAGGTGATTGAAACAGCCCGCGAAAAAGTGGCAGCTCTTGTGGGCGCTGACCCTAAAGCGGTGGTATTTACCAGTGGTGGGACAGAAGCTAACAACATGGCCTTGTCGCCCCGCATTCAGTTTGGTTCTGAGGTGAGGCTGTTCAACGCGTTATTTGTGTCAGCGGTGGAGCATC
>CAZKKW010000014.1:0-37678 GCA_964553335.1 uncultured Hyphomicrobiales bacterium
CGCGCCAGCGCGCATGGTGCGCACAGACAAGCTATCTCCGTTGCCAAGGTCGATGGTGGCCAAAACGATCAAGCTGTAAGCAGCAACCATAATATAGTTGGTGCCACCAAGCTTATGAGAAACAACGACGTCAGACACGCTTTGGAAGGAGAGCGGGCTACCAACAAAGCCGCCGATTACATTTGTTTTTCCGGCTGCAACCAATTCTTTGGTATCTGCCAACATTTTTTCAGCTTCTGGGTCGCCAATGAAGTCAGGGCTCTTGCCGCCGTCCTATTGGATGCGAACTTTTCCTGTGCCTATTGGGTGCAAGCTGAGATACCAAAAATAACCCGGTGTCAGCGTGATCATGAGGCTTGGATAAATACAAAAGAGATAAGTCGTCAGCCGGCGCTCGCCCGTGAGCTTCTTGTTATCAGGGTGCGCGACAGACGAGTTTGAACTCGGGGTCTTTTAAAATGGTGTGATAGTTGAAGTTGGGTGGGTTTACAGGATATTCCATTTTTTCAAGATCAACGGGCCAGCCAACTGTGGCGAAATGGCAAGCAGGTAGATGGTAACTCTTGATGAAGTTTTCCGTTAGTACTTTCCAATTGGTATCCCAAATATGGGTTTCTTGATAATATTGCTGATAATCTTCCATCCCATAATCGCCGGTCATATCCTCAAGCCCCTTTAGGCCTTCAGCAAATCAAGCATTGTTTTTTTAGTGGTTTTATTACGTCATTGTGGTGTGTATCGTCATTCTATCCAAGTCTAGCTAAAGCCCCAATACTATCCATTGAAAGTCTTATATGAGCGCTCTTTTTGAGGAAATTGACTATTGTCCAACGCCCATTGGGCCAATCAGTCTGCGCCGCCGTCGGGTGCTGTCTCTGGATCAAGATGTTTATGAAGTTATTCTAGGCGACGAGCACTTGATGTCGAGTTTATTCACGGCATCTGAGATTGCTCTTTCAAAACTTGGGTTGGCTGCTTTGGAAGGGGCGTCGCTTGATGTGGTGGTTGGGGGTCTTGGTATGGGATATACAGCCGCCGCCGTCTTGGAGGATGACCGCGTGGCCTCGCTGAAAGTGATCGAATTTCTTGATCCGATCATTGAATGGCATCGCGATAATCTCATGCCATTAACGCCGCCCTTGTCCTCTGATCCGCGGTGTTCGATCCGCCAAGGTGACTTTTTTGAACTTGTGCGCTCTCAAAATGGGTTCGATGCCAATCAACCAAAACGGAAGTATGACGCAATCTTGGTCGATATTGATCACACGCCAGATTGGTTGCTGGATGAACGCAGTCAGAGCTTTTATCATGTTGAAGGGTTGCGCGCGATTGCGGAGCACCTGAAACCAGGGGGTGTTTTCGGCCTTTGGTCAGACACAACAGAAGACACAGATTTCACCGCGCGATTGGCACAAGTGTTCGATAAAAGTTGGGCAGAGCCAGTGACATTTCCCAATCCATATTTAGGCGACACCTTCACGCAATGTGTGTATCTGGCAAAATAATAACTTGATTTAAGTTATTTAAAGTTGTTTTAGGTAATTAAACTTAAATGAAGTTAAGCTTATATCGTCGTGCCGTTTAGTGGCGGAAATGCCTTATTTTTGAGCATAAAATAATATTATAGCCTGTATGACTCGGCGAAACGGAACTTGCATCACAAATTTTGAATTGTTAGGGTCCGCTCAGACCAGGCCATCAGGCTCTGGCGGGAGGGCGTATTTGCGTGGTGCCAAATTGATTGTCTCAGTTGCTTAAATGAGCAACGCGAGATTTTTTTGGCGTTAACCGCACGGGCACGTTCTTGAATAGTAAATGAACCTTGCGCGTCATTTTGATAATGCAGGGTATTCGGAGGGAATTATATGGAACGCCGCAATTTTCTAAAAGGCGCCGCTCTTGCAGCTGGTGCTACAACTCTTGCAGCTCCTGCAATCGCGCAGAGCTCAAAAGATATGGTTATCGTGTCTACTTGGCCACGGGACTTCCCAGGTCTAGGTATCTCAGCGCAGCGCTTTGCCGCTCGTGTTGCTGAGCTAACTGAAGGTTCAATCAACGTACAATACTTCGCTGCTGGCGAACGTGTTGGTGCGTTTGACTCGTTTGATGAAGTTGCATCAGGTAACTCACAAGCATACATCGCTGCTGACTACTACTGGAAAGGTAAGCACCCAGGTTGGGCACCTTTCACAGCTGTACCATTCGGTCTTACATACACTGAAATGGACGCGTGGATTAAATACGCAGGCGGTCAACAGCTTTGGGACAAAATCGCTGGCGAATTTGGTTTGAAAAACCTCGCAGTTGGTAACACAGGCGTTCAAATGGGCGGTTGGTTCAACAAAGAGATCGAATCTGCAGACGACCTTAAAGGTCTTAAAATGCGTATTCCTGGTCTTGGTGGTGACGTTATGGCGAAATTGGGTGCTTCACCTGTTTCATTGCCAGGCGGTCAAATCTTTGAAAACCTTGTATCAGGTGCGATCGACGCGACTGAGTGGGTTGGCCCTTATAATGACTTCTTCATGAAGTTCTACGAAGCAGCCAAATACTACTACTGGCCAGGTATGCACGAGCCAGGCTCACAGCTTGCACTCGGCATCAATGGCGCATGGTGGGGTACGCTTACGAAAAATGAGCAAGCTCTCATCGAAGCTGCTGCAAACGAAGAGAATGCTCGCCAGATGGCAGAAACAAACGCCAACAACGGTGCATTCCTGACCAAGCTCCAAACAGAGCATGGTGTTGAGCTTCGTGAATTCAACGATGATGTTTATGACTCATTCGGTGAAGCTGCTGCTGAAGTTCTTGAAGAGGCGCGCGATCACAGCCCGCTTTCTAAAGAAATTTACGACAGCTTTATCGCTGCGCGTAAAGACATCGGTTCATGGAGCGCGGTTGCCGACGCTGCATACGTTGTAAAACGGAACCGCGTTCTAGGTCTCTAAGGTCTGAACTTCAGACTATTGAACTGACATAATAAGGCGGGGCGGTTGTTATGCCGTCCCGTTTCTAATTGAATGTATGTAATCGTAATGATTAGTTTTTGGGAGGGCTAGCATGTCTGCTGAAGGCAATGCTTCCACGATGGATGCAGCGGAAGAAACATTGGTAGAGGCGACACCCGCCGTTTTTATTCGGATCATCGGTTGGACTATGTTAAGTCTCATGGCCGCTTTTTTGATAAATGTCATCTTGACGTTTTGGGGTGGCTGGCCTGGTATCGGACAATTGTTCGGTTGGCTCTCAAATGGCGATGGGTCAACATCCCAATCAGCTATTCAACTCGCTCTTTATATAATCTCAATCCCCGTGGCGATCGGTTTGGTTCTGAAAACCAAGTCTCGCACCCTGCGCGATGATGAGGCATTGACCACCAATATTTGCATGTTTTTCGTGAGAGCTTGCTTTTGGATTGTGCTGCTTGTCGGCATGGTGGATATGGTCATCTCTTTCCTTCGCGTGGAAGGTTTACTGGAAGGCATTGTTGGCGCTGATTTGACGGGCGATTTGGGCCGGTCACAATATCGCGGCCTCTTTGTTCATACCCCGCTTGTGGTGCTTGGTATTGTTTTGGCGGGCTTCACTCGAACACTCGGCTTCCATTGGCTTGCCCTTTTGGTTGTGGGTGCAGAACTCTTAATCGTGTTCTCCCGTTTCGTCTTTTCTTATGAGCAAGCCTTCATGGCCGACCTCGTGCGTTTTTGGTACGGCGCGTTGTTCCTGTTTGCTTCTGCTTATACCCTTCTTGATGATGGTCATGTGCGCGTTGACCTGCTCTATGCAGGCTTCCGCCATAAGACCAAAGGCAAGGTAAACCGCTGGGGTGCGATTTTCCTCGGCATTCCGCTTTGCTGGACAATCTTGCTCATGGGCATGTGGTCAAAGTCAGCGGTAATTGTCAGCCCTATCCTTGTGTTTGAAGTGACACAGGCCGGTTTTGGTCTCTACATCAAATACTTTATGGCAGGGTTCTTGGGCATCTTCGCGGTGTCGATGATGATCCAATTTGTCAGTCAGTTCTTCGGCGCCACTGCGGATACCCGCGGTGAAGCTGGTGGTCGGGTAACCGGCCACGAAGTCATGTAATTTAGTTTGAATACGTTTTAAGGCGTCTCCTGTTATGGAACTTTTATTCCTCCTCCTCTTGGTTGTTTTAATGGCATATGCGCTGGGCTCTGGTTACCCAGTTGCCTTTGCTTTGCCCGGCTCTGCAATCTTAACGATCGCGCTTGCTGCCCTCAGTGGTTACTTGTTTACAGGGGATGCTGATGCATTCTTCGCGCAAGATGGTCCCGTTCAATGGCTCAGCGCTGGTGTAACAAACCTTCGAGGGGTCTATTGGGAACCCGAACGAGATACGCTGATTGCGATCCCGCTCTTCATCTTCATGGGCATTATGCTGCAGCGTTCTAAGATTGCTGAAGATTTGCTTGTAACAATGGCGCAGCTGTTTGGTCCTGTCCCTGGTGGTCTGGGCATCTCGGTTGTTCTTGTGGGTGCCTTGCTTGCGGCAACCACCGGTATTGTGGGCGCGACTGTGGTTGCAATGGGCTTGATCTCATTGCCAGCCATGTTGAAGCAAAACTATTCTAAGTCTTTGGCGACAGGTACAATTGCAGCGTCTGGTACACTTGGACAAATCATTCCGCCTTCCATTGTATTGATCATCCTTGCTGACCAATTGGCCAGTGCTGTTGACCAAGCCGATGCATCACGTAAGGCGCTTTATAAAGCATCTACGGGTGAGCTCACCATGCCGTCAGAGTTCGGTGTTATCTCAACATCAGCAGGTGACATGTTCCTTGGTGCTTTGGTGCCGGGCCTCGTGCTTGTTGGCCTTTATGTGCTTTACATCTTATGTTTTGCCCTGCTTCGCCCAAGCCAAGCTCCGGCTGTTGCCTATGACGGCAAATATGACCGCAAATTTGCTGGTCGTGTGATGCTTATTCTTATTCCGCCACTGACACTTATCTTCCTTGTTCTTGGTTCAATCATTGGCGGTATCGCAACAGTGAACCAAGCAGGTGCGATCGGTGCTGCTGGTGCGATGGTAATGGCGGGTTATCGCCTGTTCCCAGATCAACGAAGCACTTTCTATCCCGCAATCCTGACCTTAATTGCGATTGCTGGACTTGGTTTCGTTCTTTCCAACTACACGGTGAACGTAAAAAGCATCAACACATCCACAGACCAATTTTCTTTGATCCTAGCTATCATCTTCGTGGCGCTTTTGGTCATTGGCCTGATTTGGAGTGGTTGGCGTACCATGAAGATCGAGAACACCTTGCGTGAGGTGATGCTTGATACGGCAAAAACCACATCGCTCGTTTTCATCATCCTACTGGGTGCTGCCATGCTAACGGCTGCGTTCCGCGCCTTCGGTGGCGAGGAACTCGTCAAGCATTTCCTAGAAGGGATGCCTGGTGGCTTCTGGAGTAAGTTCATCATCGTGATGTTGGTGATCTTCGTCCTCGGCTTCTTCCTCGACTTTATCGAGATTGCCGTTGTGGTGGTGCCAATTGTAACGCCGATCTTGCTTGCTGACCCGTCAGCAAACGTGACAGCTGTATGGCTTGGTGTGATGATTGGTCTTAACATCCAAACATCATTCTTGACGCCGCCATTTGGTTTCGCGCTCTTCTATCTAAGGGGGGTTGCACCGAAGGTTGTTAAGACGCTTGATATGTACAAAGGCGTTGTCTTCTTCATCGGGCTGCAACTTTTGGCGCTGGTGATTGTTGGCCTCAATCCGTCTTTGGTGAACTACCTACCAAACCGTTCATCACTCACATCGGATACGGCGCCGCCGCCGCTTAACCCAGCGCTACAATATTGCATAGAACAATATGTTCACGAGCAATTCCAAGCAAATGGCGATGAGTTGCGTCAGTCAATTAAAACCATTCAAGGTGTTGATCTTTCCTATCTTCCAAAGAAACTCCGTAAGGAATTGGAAGAGGCGTTTGAAGAAGCAAATGGCACTTTTGGAAAAATGGACGATATTGTTTCAGCTGAAACGAAGGTGAAAGCAGAAGCAGACGGCTTCCGCCCGATCCACTCTTTGGTTCGCGGTATTGAACGTGACATCCGTGTTATTGATGTCGATATCAAACAATCGCAGCAAAACCTTCAGCGTGCCCGTGGCAACGAAACGGTGATTGCAACAGAAGAAGCCAATATTGCTCGCTTGCAAGGTGACGTTGATGAGTTGAAAAAGCTCATTCCGGCCGAATGGGATAATGCGCAAAAAACCTATGGTGAACTCACCAAGGCTGAACGCACAGCACGCTCTCAATATCGCCGCTCTGTCGATAATGCGACTAAACCAGTTCAAGAAGCAATTGCAGAGTTTGAAGGGACACAAGCCTTCATCGATGCAAAAGCAAGCATGGATAAACTGGTTGCTGATCTTTCTGGTGCGGACAATGATGCCGCAGTTGACCTTATCAAGGCTCAAGAAACCGCCTTGAAAGCGATTGAAGGAACAAGCGATGTGCGCAAGCTTCTTGCCAAAGGCCGTCGTGCCATGAAGGGTAAGAAAGCAGACCGCGAAAAGGGTGATGCTTTCATTGTAGAAGCAATCGAAACCTTTGACGCAGAGTCAGTCTGGCGCGGTAAGGCAGCAAGTGATTTGTTGCCAGCACTAAAAACCTATGAGGCAGCAATCAGCAACACGATTGCCCTTCGCCAACAAAAACGCCTTCCACGCGAGCAAGCGCTCTATGTTGCTTCTTGTAGTGCAGGTCACCGTGATATTGGTTTGAACTTCTAAGGTATAAAAAACCAAACATATTAAATCAGGCGGAGCAATTGCTCCGCCTTTTTTGTTTGGCCGAATAGTTCTTGCGTCTTATGACCGTGCTCCCCTAGTGTATCGGCTGTTAATCGGCAGGGTGAAATAGGGACGCGTTTTGAGCCAAAAACATATCGCAATTATTGGCGCTGGTATTGTCGGCATTTCAACGGCCATCTGGCTTCAACGGGCGGGCCACCGTGTGACCGTCATCGACCGCGAGGGGCCTGCTGCGGGCACCTCTTATGGTAATGCGGGCATCCTTGCTGCAATCGCGATCGTGCCAGTGTCCGTGCCCGGAATTTGGAAGAAAGCACCAGCCATGTTGCTTGACCCAAAGCAGCCTTTATTTATCAGGCTATCGCATTTGCCCAAAATGGTGCCTTATCTCTGGCGCTTTCTCAAAAACAGCAACAACGAGCGGGTCAATCATATCGCATCCGCTTTGACATCCATGATCCAAGATAGTGTTGAGCAACATCAATCCCTAGCCACGGGAACAGGTGCAGAGCGTTTCATTAAGGCAGGCTCTTATGTGTTCGGATATGACAGCAAGCAATCTTTTGAGAAAGATGCTTACGCTTGGCAGATAAGACGCGAACAGGGTTTTGAGTTTGTCGAAATGGGCCCAAAAGAAATTGAAGCTTATGACCCAGCACTTGCAGGGCGGTTTGGTTTTGCTGTGCGCTGCCCAAACCACGGGCATATCACGGACCCGGGTGCTTATGTCAAAGCGCTGGCTGACCATATGGTTGAAGAGGGCGGTAGGCTACATATCGCGGAAGTGCAGGATGTGGAATGCGAGAACCGCGAGGCTCGCCGCCTGATTACGACGGATGGATCTATCGAGGTCGATCATGTTGTGGTTGCAAGCGGCGTGTGGTCTGGCGAACTTGCGAAGAAACTTGGTGTAAAAGTCTCACTGCAAGCAGAGCGCGGCTATCACGTTGAGTTTGTAAACCCATCCATCACCCTCAAAGGCCCAACAATGGTTGCAAGCGCGAAATTTGCTATGACGCCAATGGAAGGTCGGCTTCGTTGTGCGGGTATTGTTGAATACGCAGGCATTGATGACGCGCCGAGCAAAGTGCCTATCGACCTGCTAATGTCAGAGACAAAACGCATTATGCCTGACCTCACCTATGACCGGATTGAGACGTGGATGGGCCGTCGTCCCTCAACGGTGGATTCTCTCCCTCTGATTGGTCCCGTTAAACAAGTGCCGAATGTGTGGACAGGGTTTGGCCACCAACATATTGGCTTAACCGCGGGGCCGAAAACAGGGCGTTGGCTTGCTGACATGATTTCGGGCAATAAACCCAACATTGACCTATCAGCCTTCGATGCCAATCGATTTAGTTAGCGCTCAAAATAACAATATCCCGGCTCTTTTTGAGAGCCGGGATACGGGAGAAAAACTCCAGTCTTATAGTATTTTGCCTGCTCTATGAACAGACAGTACCTCCCAAAAAGAGCGGCAATCGGAATTGAAAGTTGAATATTAGTTTCCTCCCCCTCCGATAAACTAGATATAAGAATTCAATGTGCATCACGATGTGACATAATGCACATTGCGATTTTTTCGGGAAAACATTTCAACTTGAGGAGGGTTGAAGATCGTGAGACCCTCTTTCTTGTAGTCGCGATGGCAAAGCAAAGGGATGTATAATGGCCTATCAACCAGCTCACCATGACGGTGAGAATGAAACCCTTCACGCGCCAATCAGTGCTGATGGTTATGCCCAAAAAGGGCAGGAATATCTCATCCCCGCCCGTCAGGGCCGTGCCGTTAAGCTTCGCCAAGATGAGATGTTGGAGATCATCAACCCACAGGGCAATCAGGTCTGTGATTTCTTCGCGCTTACTCTTGAAAGCTCAGCTGAGTTTTTGGGCATGGAACAATGCCGCACATCGCTCGGGCGGGTCTATGTGAACCAGGGCGATGTGCTTGTCACCAACCGCAGGCGACCCTTAATTGAGATTACAAAGGACACCTCTCCGGGCGTGCATGATATTTTGATTGCTTGTTGTGATTTACCGCGCTACCGCGATCTCGGTGTGAGCGATTATCACGACAATTGTGCCGATAATTTTCGCATGGCATTGTCAGCGATTGGTATTGAGGCAACCCATGTACCAAGCCCCTTTAACATCTGGATGAACATACCCGTGAAAGAAGATGGCTCTTATTCTTGGGAGGCACCCGTTTCAAAAGCAGGTGATACGATCACACTCAAAGCACTCGCCGATTGCGTTGCGGTGATGTCTGCCTGCCCGCAAGATTTAACCCCCGTAAACGGCGTTGGCGTTTCGCCAAGTGAGCTTATTTTTCGGGTGTCCTAACGCTTGGTTGAAGAGGAACATTCGCCTTTATTTCTGAGAACTGCCAAACCACTTTTTAAACCAAGCTTTAATGGTGCCAAGAATACCGCTGCTCGTTTCTTCGACCTCTGCCCGAGCAGCTACCGCGCTATCTGTTACATCGTCTACCATCTCATCAATGTCTTCGAGCACAGGATCAATGCGTTTGGCTTTGAAGCGGAGGATTGCGCGGATGATGAAGAAGAGGATGACCCCCAAGATGATAAAGAAAATGATGTTGAACCATGGGATCAAAAACGTGTCCGGTCCGTCAACTTTCTTCACGCTAATAGCATTTGGATAAATTGAGAATATAGGGATGCGCCAGCCATAATGTTTAACCGCGACCCAGCGTTTATCTTGCTTTGCTAAAGATTGCGCTTCCGCCGTCAAGTTGCCGCTATCAAACTTGAAATACGGCGGCCAGCTCCATTCGGTATCTTCATTGCGATAAACATAGGGCTCGCCATTTGGCAGCTCTGCATTGATAAAACGGACGTCGCGCGTGGACGAGTTTGTTGATTGACCTGCATCAACCGATGCCCAAAAAATCCGTGTCCAACTGTCGCTAACATCGACGCGTTTTACCTCGGTCCCGACGATATGAACAATGTCGCGCTGAGGCAGCGTATAGTGCAGAAAACTTAGAACGATAATGGCGAAAAGAATGCCAGCAATCCATTTTACATATGTCATATTGTTCTCCTAACTGCGTTTTCCCCAAGGGCCGACACCTTCACCAAGACCAATATCGACGTCGCTGTTATCTTCATACATAGATGGTTCCGGACCAAACAAAGCTTCTCGTGCACCTGCTTTGTCGATCATATATTCGTCTTCCAAAAACTTGGCCACATAGTCCTTCTTGCCGTCACTCCACCCGCGATAAGCATCATAAAATGCATCTTTGTGGCAGATGTAAAGTTGCCGGAAATCGAGCGGGGTTAATTGCGCCAATAGCATATTGATCAAGTCGCGGTCTTGATGGCGCTTTGCACGCAAGACGTAAAAATAAGCAGGGTCGTGCGGCTTCAGTCTTGGTGGGGTATTGCTCGATTCAAGCGCGCGAATGGTTTCTTCAATCGTGTGATATTCTGGCGGCAACTTATCATGGAACCGGCGCCGCAATGCCCGCAAATCTCGTCGGTTGGTGCGCGACAGGTTCTCCCCTTGGTTGGCTGCAACATCAATCACGATAAAATCCAGCTTCTGTTTCAAAACGGATGGCGCATGTATTCGCCGACCATTGCCAACAGGCTCCACCAGATCATTGACGTCTAAGAAGGCGGCAATGTCATAACGGTCTTTCAGCGTGCAGGGGTATTCAACCGGCAAGTCTGCTTTGTCTTCATCGCTTAAGTCACCAACCGCAATGACAGCCGGATCATCCATGCCCTTAAACACATACATGCCGCCAAAATGGGAGGTGTAAAAATTATCCTGCGTATATCCTTGCGGCTCTAGCGCCAAAGGGTTTTTGATGATGTCGCCGGTGCGTTTTGAAAGCTCGATCATTTCAGCAATCAATACATCATCCCACCACGCATCTTCTTCTTCCATAAAACGGAAAATCCGATCAGTCAGCTCTTCACTGTCCGCAACATGGCTTTCCACCGTGTCCGCCTCAACTTCAAGCGTGCGAATGTTCAAAAGCGCGCGCGGTGTATCAAGTGCATAGACAGAATTTAAAAGTTCACCCACCACCGCATCGCGGGCTGTGAGGGCAAAAAGTTGCTGCTCATTTTGATCGATATAACGACGCAAAATTGACCGAGACATGGAAAAGTGAGCATTAAGCAAAGGAGCTGAACGTTGCTCGATGGAAAGCAAAATAAATTGTCGGTTTAAGCCGTCTGGGTTTAGATAGTTGACGTCATTTAGCTCATCGCCGACCTCAGGCGAGAAGCCGGTAAGGTCAATATGAAATTCTGTTAGTTCAGTGGTCTTGCCTGTTAAATGTTCAAGCGCACGATTGTAGCGCCCGACAAGTGCACTTGATGAAACCTCAAACAGGTTTCCAAACATTAAGCCACGTTTGACAAGTCGCATCATGAGCGGTCAAGCTCCACATAGCGACGCTTGGCCTCTTCCATGCGCTGCATTTCGCGCACGGCATTCTCAATCGCCACCTCGTCAGATTTATCCGCATAACGAAACTCGCTATCCGCATAGCGGTTGATCTCTTGGATTACCATTTCAACGGTGATTGGTTGAGCAAGTTCGGCAATCATAGACTTTTTGGTGTCATAGTCTTTGGTGAGGAAAAGCTCCGTGTTTTCCATCCATTCATCCGGCAGTTCAAAGTCCATCGCGCGCACTTTAATTGCATCGGTAATGTTCTTGATTGCGCGACCAGTAAAGCGCTCATCGGCTTCTTGGATGCCTTTAAGATAGGTGCCCAGTTTTGCGATTGTATCAAGCTCGCCAATCTCACCATGCACGCGGTCGAAGACGTTGAGCAAACCTTCTTCGTGCGGGCGGGCGTGGCTTTCATAAGAAGCAGCAACAGCCTTCTTAATTTGCTGCGCCTCAAACAAGCCGTGATCGCCTAATGGAATATCGTGGTTCTTGCCCATGAGCAGATGCAAGATGTCGATATAATCATCGCGGGTTTGCGGCCCATCCACGAGGAAGCGGGCACCGGCGCGTTGGCGAAGGGCATCATCCACGTTTTCAGGATAGTTAGAGAACATGCCGAACGTACAATTGCCGCGCACAACGGTGTTAGCGCCTGCGAAACTTTCCATCAACACAGCGGTAATTTCGAGTTGCCCAGCAGACGATTGACGGTCGCCACGTTTGCCAGCCAGTTGGTCAATATCGTCAATCGTACCAAAGCCAATGACATTCGGGTCGATGACATTTTTGATGAAGGCTTTCGCGTTTTGTGCGGACTTACCTTGGTAGCTATCGATGCTCTCTGTGGAGAGGTTTTGATAGCGGAAAGGGTAGTCCGCATTTTGGCAATAATCATGGACCATACCTGCCATCATTTGAATAAGTGTGGTCTTACCCGTGCCCGGTTTGCCGTCGCCCATGAATGTGAAGATGAAACCGCCAAGCTCAGCAAAGGGATTGAGCTTGCGCTCAAAATCATAAGCCATCAGCATTTTGGAGAGCTTCATCGCCTGATATTTCGCGATGTGATTGCCTACCACTTCGTTCGGCTTTTTGAAGCTCATCGTGATCGTGGAAGAACGCCCGCGTGCTGTTGGGGTGAAGCCATTGATCTCGAAATCATCTTCTTCAACGCGGTAACTTGCAGCGGTGAAGCTTTTAAGATGGGCATTGTTTTCTGCCCGAAGAGCCACCTTCTCCATCAGTTTTTCACAATGAGATGTGATCAGTGAGATCAAATCAATATCGCTTTTGGCAGACAGTGCAAGTGTCTGTTCAAGCTCCCATAACGTGCCATGAAGCGCGATTTGCGGATTGTCTGTTACAATCTCCTCAACCTCGTCACTTTGCGCCTCACTCTTACCGCTTTCAGCACTGGCAGCCGTTAGCAAGAAGTCTGTCATATTGGCAAACACATGCAGAGAGATGAGGGCGGAGGCTGCAAGCAAATCTTCAAACTCTGTTTTCTTGGCAGGGTTCAATGTGCCCGCCAAATTGTCTCGCATCAGTTCGCTAAGGCCGGTCTGGTCTGCGAACTGGTCACTGGTGACTTGTGCGACACTGAGTGCACGGCGAAGAGCACGCAAAGCGCTTGCTTGGATGGTCGACATCAGCGCATCGCCATCATCTGATGCTTCAATGCGAGCCCCAAGCTGCACGCCTTCAGGCCGTGCTGTTGATTTTGTCACAAGGCCCGGTGTTGTCGAGCGGAAACGACGGCGGGTGCCAATGCCCGGCGAGCGTTCAGCAGGGGCGTCCGTCGCGCGCGCTTTGGCAATACGTGGCGTGTGATCAAAGCCTGCGAGCATTGCTTCTGAGAGCGTATATTTCTCGCGGATCGCGTCTTCTTTTAATTCCATCAAATCGGTAGATAAGCTCATTTTAAAAGACTCACTTGTGACTTAAAATTCGGCCTCGGTTGCCAACGACGTATTTACGTATATCGGAAAACCCCGGTGGATTGCGTTCTTCCAAAACTTGATAGGCGCGTTGCGGCAGGATCAAAGAGCGTTGTTGATGGGTCGCCCCTTCATCTGCTTTGCCAACACCGGCAAGCGGATCAAGTTGATAAATTTGACGTTCTGCTGATGAAAAGAAGCCTGTTGATTTCTTTTCAGTCCGCTCAGATATCAGTGTTTCAATCGTCCATGCTAAAGACCAATCAAGCCCTTCTTGACCACTTGCATCAGCGAGCACATCACGCAACGGTCCGGTTTGTTCTGTAAAGGCGTGGCTATACATTGGCCCCACAAAAAAACGGCGCAGGCGTTTGGGGTGGAGGTCATCAAAATCCTCATCAAAACCGCGCGCAATGGTGACAAGCTTTAAGGAGGCCGATGATTGCGCCATAAGTTGCGCTTGGACGCGTGGCCAGCGGCGCTCGTCTTTGACGATGGCACTGGAACCAGAATCTTCTAGGTCCATGAGATAGATCACAGGAATGTTGAGTTGGCTGTCATATAAAGCCCAGTGCACAAGATATTTGCGCCTGCTTGGGCCTATATTACCTTGCCAACTGGCCTGCGGATCGTTCTGTGCCCAAAACAGATTCTTGTCTGTGAGCTGTCCATAGTAAAGCCGTTGCGAGGCGGCATATTGAAATTCACTCGGCGTGGAATGTTCGTTCAATATATGGCGCACCATATCCTGTTTGAGCTTTTGCATATCTGGCAGGTTTTTAAGATGCTTTTCCTTTTGGATGGCATCGCTCGCCATTTGCAAAAGCTCTTGATAAATCGGGAAACCGCTTTCTTGGCGATCAATATCTAAAAGCTCTGGCAACAGCGACGACATGCGTCCGGCAAAAAGGTACTTGTATGATAGCGCTTTGAATGTATTGGCCAGCGCATCTAGATAATTTTGCAAAATCGGTATTTCGCGTTCCAGCACCTCTTTATCATCGGTGGTCATCTCAGCCACTTCACTTAAGTGGCCGATGATTTTTTCGAACTTATTAAAATACCGTCTGGTCGCGTGAGCGTCTTCAATGGCCCCGTGATCCAGTGTGTAATCCACTGCCATAATCGATAAACCTAAGCGCCGTAGGCGTTCTTGTCATGTTTCTCGATGATCTTCTCAAAGCGACGGGCAAAGCGCTCGTCTGATTTGGCTTTTTCTTCCAAAACTTTGCGAGCAAAAACCATATGGTCTTCGTGCTTTTCCATCATCTCGGCCATGCGGCTGTTTGTCGCTGAACCAATGGCGGCCATTGCTGATTGCGCTTCTTGGTCGGTTGCAACCCCAATCTCGTTGATTTTATGCGCCACATCTTGCTGTTGCGCCGTCTTCAAAGATTTGGTGAGCGCATCATACAAAACCACCCGTTGCTTGGTGTCTGTCTGAAGTTTGTTGATCAGCACCATCTGGGTGGCCGCTTGGTTTTGCAAGCTGTCTACCCACGTTTTGCCCTTCTCGATATAGCGCTCAAGGGTTTGGCTTTCAGCAATTTTCACTTGCTCTTCTTGGGCAAGCTCATTGTAATTTTTGTTGAGTTCAGCAAGCTCACTTTCAAGCTTAGTGCGGGTGCTCGCGTCTGTCTCAACCGAGATTTTGTTTTCAAGCTCGATAATTTTGGGGTCCATCGCCAAGAGTTTGACTTTGATGTCTTCCAATGCACCAACCGCGGCCTCGCGGCCCTCTAGTGTTTCGGTTAAATTGCCTTCAACACGGGTGCGGTGCTCATTCAATGTGTTGAGCTGTGTTTGCAAAAGGTTGGTAATCACATCTGACTTGGTAATCAGGTCCTGCAATTTGTCATCAATGCTTGCCGTGCGCATACGCTCTTGGCGCAAGCTCTCAGAACGGTCTTTGGAAAAGAAGCCAACAAAGCTCTCCCATCCTGTTTTGTTGCGCATGGAATCGAAGTCTTTGGAGAAACCCGCCGTCACATCATCAAGACCCAAAATGAGGTCCGCGATGTTGGCGTCCATTGCCTGTGTATGGGCGTGAACATCATCCAGCGTGGCATTTTCTATGTCTATGGAAATATCTTGTCCCGCATCCAGCTTAGACTTAGCAACGTCTATTTTCGCACTCAGCTCATTCATTTTAGTTTGGGCGTCAGTATATTCTTGTTTTGCTTTTGCAATTTGAGTTTCAAATTTCGACATCTATTCCCCTCATAAAAACAACCACTTGTATGATCTACATATGGGTTTCTTTTTCTGAATTACAACTAGAAGTGATTGTGTGTGATGTTAAATCATCTGCAATCCAATGTCATGCTAATCAAATAAATAGGTGGTAATTTGTGTAGTTTAACACAGCCTTTTCAAACTGCTAGCGCAGCATACGGCTGATTAATTGGGCTGTAAAATCAACGGTCGGAATAATACGTGCATAATTAAGCCGTGTTGGTCCAATAATGCCAAGCGCGCCCACCACTCGATTTTCTTGATCTTTGTAAGGTGAGATCACCAATGATGAGCCTGAAAGCGAGAAAAGAGAGTTTTCTGACCCAATGAAAATCCGCACGCCATCGCCTTCTTCTGCCAGTTGCAAAAGTTGCATCATGTCTTTTTGCGCTTCCAAATCATCAAACAATTGGCGGATGCGTTCCAAATCATTTTGGGCGCTCATATCATCCAGCAAATTGGATTGACCGCGCACGATCATGGTTGGCGGCACATTATCACCAGTGTCCACCCAAGAGGCGATCCCTGCTTCGACAACGCGCTGTGTTAAGCCATCCAGTTCTTCTTTGGCTGACCTATAGAGCTTTTCAATGTTCAGCCTTGCTTGATCAAGCGTATTGCCGCGAATGCGAGCGTTGAGATAATTTGTGGCCTCACTCAATGCAGATGCGGTGGTGCCGGCCGGCAGGGGTAGGACACGGTTTTCGACCTGACCATCTTCATTGACCAAAACCACTAAGGCTTGTGTTTCATCAAGGCGCAAAAATTCAACATGTTTGAGCGGTGAGTTTTGTTTCTTTGCCAAAACCAGACCAGCGCTGCCAGTAAGGCCGGATAAAATCGAACCCGTTTTTGCCAGCACATCATCCAAAGATTGAGAATCGGCTTGGCTTGGTAATTGCTGCTCAATCTGGTTGCGCTCTTCCGTGTTGAGCGGACCGACTTCCATCAAGGAATCGATAAAGAACCGCAAACCGGTTTCAGTCGGCATGCGCCCAGCGCTTGTGTGCGGTGAATAGATGAGGCCAAGACCTTCTAAGTCGGCCATAACATTGCGGACAGAGGCCGCCGAAAGACCCGATGGTAGAGCCTTTGATATGTTGCGTGAACCGACCGGCTCGCCAGAGGCAAGATAGGTATCAACAATGTGACGAAATATTTCGCGCGAGCGTTCGTCTACATCTTGCAAGCTAGGTGTGTTGTTGAGCGACAAAAATTGGTCCTGAAACGTTTTTCAAAGGAGCCTGATTATTCAATGCCTAAGCGTGAAGCTCAAGAGGTAATTCAGGAAAGAACCCTCCCCACCATATTTTGCGGGAAGGGCTTGATGTTGAAAGCAAGTAATTAGATAGAAGCGGGCTTGAAAACGTAGCCGTTGCCGTCTTTTTCAATCTTACCGCTATTGGGGAAGCCGAAATGGTGCCCCGCAATTGGTAAGTTGTCTGAAACTGCGCGTGCAATAACGCTTTTACGTGTCGCTGACGCAATGTCTTTGTCTGAATCAAACGCAAGTTGCCAATCAAGGTTTTCGAGGAACAAGGCAGGCACAATGATCAAGTCACCCAATAGAAGCAATTGTTCATTCCCCGAACTGAGGTGGAAGCCAATGTGACCTGGTGTGTGACCTGGTGTGTCGACACTGCGAATACCAGGGGACACTTCTTGGTCTGCTTTTACCTGAGAAACGTTATCCCATTTTGCCAAAGTCGCTTGGATGCGTCCTGCAAGACCTTTGCGGCGCTCTGGCAATTTTGCGATGATCGCAGGATCTGCCCAGAACTTAAATTCATCTTCGCCAATAATGATCTCTGCATTTTTGTAGATCAGCTCATTTGTGCCTGTTTTATAAAGGCCGAAGATATGGTCAGGGTGCAAGTGAGTGATGACAATTTTCGTCACATCTTCTGGCTTGATGCCCGCCGCAGCAAGGCCTTCAGCACCAGCGCCCGCAGTTGGGATGGCGCCTTTGCCAATACCCGCATCAACCATGATGACTTCATTGCCCGTTTTCAAAACGGTGAAGGCAAATTCGATTGGAATGTTCTCGCCAGAATGACCATTGCTTTGAAGGGTCTTTTTTACTTCATCAACAGTGCTTCCGATAACGAAACCTTCGTCATGGGCTTTGTTCCAAATGCCGTCATAAATTGAAATAACTTCAATATCGCCGACCTTGTATGAATAAAAACCCTTTTTGCGGACATCTGCAGCATGAGCAGCAGGAAGAAACGCGAGGTTTCCAGTTAGTCCGAGGGCTGCAACACCAGCGGCAGATGCCAACATGGTGCGACGTGAAAAATCAATCATGCGTATGCTCCTATAAAAGGTTGAAAACAACAAAGACGTAATGTGCCACCATTGCGCAAAGTTAGCAAATTGTTGCGCCTGCCCGCGTCAAACTTACTCAAAGAGAAGCACTGTTGTGTGAGGCTATAGCGTTGACGTTTTTATCTTTTTATAGCGTCTCGCCTCATAAATTACGCTGCCGTTTTGAAAACCGTTAAAAAGGGTTGTCCCTTCTGTTGATATCCAGCGCATTGCAATGAAGCTACCTATCATAAAGGCGATGAATAGGCTCGACAGTCTTTGCAGGCCTCGCTAAGAAGGTACAACAGTGAATGAGGGAAATTAATATGCGACCATCCAACCGAGCGCTTGATGAAATGCGCGCCGTTACCATTGAACGTAACTATTCAAAACATGCCGAAGGCTCTTGCCTCATCAAGTTTGGCGATACGCATGTGCTTTGTACGGCAAGTTTAGAAGAACGTGTGCCACCTTGGTTGCGTGGTGGTGGTAAAGGTTGGGTAACAGCTGAATACGGCATGTTGCCGCGTTCAACGTCTGATCGTATGCGCCGTGAAGTAACCGCAGGCAAAGCATCCGGTCGCACACAAGAAATTCAACGTCTTATTGGCCGCTCGCTTCGTGCAGTGGTGGACATGAAAGCACTTGGTGAAAAGCAAATCTCGCTTGATTGCGATGTTATTCAAGCCGACGGCGGAACACGCACAGCCTCAATTACGGGTGCATGGGTTGCCCTTCATGATTGCATCGAATGGATGCGCGATCGTTCACTCTTGCAAGGCACCGTGTTGAAAGATCATGTGGCCGCCATTTCATGCGGTATCTATCAAGGCGAGCCGGTGCTTGATCTTGATTACCCAGAAGATAGCGAGGCAGATACAGACGCTAACTTTGTTATGAGCGGCAAAGGCGGCATTATCGAAATTCAGGGCACGGCTGAAAAAGACCCGTTTTCTGAAGAAGAATTTGCCGCAATGATGACGCTCGCGAAAAAGGGCGTGGCCGAATTGACCGCCTTGCAAAAAGCAGCGATTGGCTAAACCTATGGCACGAAAGCTCAGCGGCGACACACTGGTGGTTGCCAGTCACAATGCAGGTAAGGTGCGCGAGATCAATGAGTTGATCGCGCCCTTTGGCCTTGTGGCAAAATCAGCCGCTGAGCTCAATTTGCCAGAGCCGGAAGAAACCGGCACGACGTTTGAGGCGAATGCGCTTTTGAAAGCGGAAGCCGCCGCGCAAGCAACAGGCTTGCCAGCACTGGCGGATGATTCTGGGTTTTGCGTCACAGCGCTCAACGGTGATCCGGGGGTTTATTCAGCACGCTGGGCAGGCGAGGACAAAGACTTTGGACGCGCTATGCGCAATGTGCAGGAAAAACTCGAAACATCGGGCAGCGATGATAAGGCAAGCTATTTCGTGGCCTGCCTCTGTCTTGCATGGCCTGATGGTCACTATGAAATGTTTCGCGGCGAAGTGCACGGAAAAGTCGTCTGGCCACCGCGCGGCGAGCATGGCTTCGGCTATGACCCCATGTTTCAACCTGATGATCGAGCCCGCACTTTTGGCGAAATGACAGCTGACGAGAAACACGGATGGACACCCGCGGATCTTGGCGGTGACAAAGCGCCTTTGTCGCACCGCGCAAGAGCCTTTAAAATGTTTGCAGAAAGCTGCTTGTTGGACGACGCATGATCAACACAACCCCCGGCTTCGGCATTTATATCCATTGGCCGTTTTGTGAGGCTAAATGTCCTTACTGTGATTTCAATTCTCATGTCCGTCATGGCGGAGTGACACAGGCCGATTATGTCGAAGCCTATAAGCGTGAGATCGCTTATTTTGCATCGCTCACCAAAGACAAGTTCGTCACCAGTGTCTTCTTCGGTGGTGGCACGCCGTCGTTGATGGAGCCAGAAACGCTCGATGCCATTCTGACCGAAGTGCGCAATACGTGGCCGATGGTGAATGATGCTGAAATTTCGATGGAGGCAAACCCGTCGTCTGTGGAAGCAGAACGGTTTGAAGCCTACCGCACATCTGGCGTAAACCGCCTTTCGATTGGCGTGCAAAGCCTCAGAGATACTGACCTCAAATTCTTAGGTCGTATCCACAATGTTGATGAAGCACTTCAAGCGGTCGAAATTGCCCGCGCTACATTCCCGCGTATTTCATTTGATTTGATCTATGCCCGCCCCAACCAGACATTGGAAGACTGGGAGGATGAACTTAATCTCGCGATTGATTATGCCGCCGACCACCTGTCGCTTTATCAATTGACGATTGAACCAGACACACCGTTTCAAAAACTGTTTGACGCAGGCAAATTGACGCCGCCAAATCATGACCACGCCCGCGCGCTTTATGATGTAACCCAAGATATTTGTTCAGCCCGTGGCCTGCCTGCTTATGAAATTTCGAACCACGCCAAAGACGGCTATCAAAGCCGCCATAACCTTACCTATTGGCGCTATGGCGATTATGCGGGTATTGGCCCAGGTGCGCATTCGCGGCTTTTTATCGATGGTGAGAGAACTGGCATGTCGACGGAGCCTTACCCTGAAACATGGATGGCGAATGTGGGGGAGAAGGGCAACGGCATTTGGAATGTTGAAGTCTTGAGTGAAGAAGCATCCGGTGATGAAATGCTGCTTATGGGATTGCGTCTTAAAGAGGGCATCAGCCTCTCGCGGTTTGAAAGCTATGCCGGACGCCATATTGATGAAAAGCAGATTACCGCTCTCATCGAGGACGGCATGTTAGAGCGCCTCAGCGATGACATCGTGCGTGTTAGCCGTGAAGGTTGGTTTGTGCTTGATGCGGTGGTCGCGGATTTGGCCATGTGACCTCAGCTTTGCCAAGCTGTATCGGTTAACTATTCATTCATCTTGATATTCAAAAAATTTTACGAATTTAATTTAGATAACATTATCTTTGTTTGCTTCCGTCAAACTGCTCAAAAAAGCAGCAACGGAGCCTAGAAGATGCTTCTCACGAACAAACAACTATGTCGTTCAGTTGCCTTGGCAGCGTTGGTTACAGTCGCCAATTCTCCAACCGTCATGGCTAAAGACAGCCTTTTTGGGGCCTATGTCGAATTGTTCGCCGGTTTAAGCACACCACGCAACAATGATATTAGCCTGCGATCTGACATTACAGGCTTTGCCGGTCCATCTGTTTTGGACGTGACGCAGAACACGGGGTTTCTAGGTGGGGCAGCCCTTGGCTTTGAGATTTTTGAAAACGTTCGCACCGAGGTGGAGTTTTCCTATCAGCGCAGTGGCTTGAGCGATTTTTCTGCAAGTGGCGCTTTGGCGGGTCAACCTTTTGATGAAGACGCTACTTTTCAAACAGCAACAGTTTTTGGCAATGTTTGGTTGGACCTTGATTTCCTAGGGGCTGGCAAGATCAAGCCTTATATTGGTGGTGGTGTTGGTCTTGGTGTGATTGATGCCGACCTCTTCGATAATATCGGATCAATCCAAGATATAGATGTTGATGGCGCTGTGTTTGCTTATCAACTTGGCACGGGTGTGAACTTCGGCATATCGCCACGAATTAATCTGGGGGTAGGTTATCGCTTTCGCGGTTTTGCCAGCACGGATACAGGGCTCTTCTCGCCACCCTTTGGCACATCCATCGACGGCGTAAGCCCATCATCTCACAACTTTATTGGTAGCGTGCGTTACAAATTTTAACGGATTTCAACGGTTGGCAAAAATCAGATTTTATACTTCTGAGCTGAAGCGTTGAGAGATGAAGAAATTTCTGCCAGAGACTGCGCGTTGTCATTCATGCTCTTTGCGCGCTCACGGGTCAATTCAACTACATGAGAAAGTGAGCTTGCGTGTTCCCCTGTAAGTGTCGCGCCATCGGAGATTGAAGAGATCTCTTTACTTACATCGCCAACCTTGTTGGTGACGGTGTTGATCTTGTCGGAGATCATATCGACATTGTTTGCAGCCGTTTGTGAGTTGGAAGAAATGCTGTCAGCGATTGTGGTTTGTTGTTGGGTCGCGGCATGAATGTTATTCATGGCTGAACCCATTTTAGTAGCGATTTCATGCAATTCACCCATGATGCCGGTTGCATTGGCACTGTCTGATTGGATTTGTTTGACACGGTTGCGGATTTCTTCGGTCGCTTTGGTCGTTTGCTCTGAAAGCGCTTTGACTTCGCTGGCAACGACCGCAAAGCCACGCCCTGCATCTCCAGCCCTAGAGGCTTCAATCGTTGCATTGAGAGCTAATAGGTTTGTTTGAGCCGCAACTTCTGAAATCATGTCAACAATTGTTGAAATATCGTTGGAGGCTCCAGCCAGTTGGTTCACAGCTTCATGGGCAGTGGTTGCTGCGGCTGCGGTTTTGGTCGCAAAATCATTGGCGACCGTCGCATCACTCCCAACGGAGGCAACAGATTGCGCTAATTCTGTTATGGCATCAGATACCACATGGATTTCTTGCGCCATAATCTCTGTGGCATCCATTGCTTCCAAAGTCTCTGTTGAGATTTCCCTAGCGACACCATCAAGGTGCTGGGTGTTATTGGATAAATCGGTTGCTGATTGCGACATAGCTGCTGAACCTGAAGAGGCTTCATTCGCGCTTTCAACCGATGTCTTTGATAAATCGGTCAATGTTGATGCAGAATTTGCCACCTGTATTGACTGCGCTTTGAGTTGACGCATTAAGCCGTGAACTTCATCGAGAAATGGATTGACGATGGCGGCGATCTCAGCGGTTTCATCGCCTGAAGTTTCATCAAGGCGAATGGTCAAATCACGATCAATAGTTGTGATGCGTTGGAGGCGCTCTTGAAGTTCGCCTGTACCAAGTGTGGCACCATGTTCAGCAATATTTAGTCCTTTAAGTTCGTCTTCTTCGGTGACACGCAGGCCAAAGACCATATCAACGGCCTTGAAGGTTATGAGGGAAAGCGGGAAGGTCCAAGCAAATGCAGCGCCCACGCCTAAGGCCTGAACCTGAAATTGGGCAAATACGGACCCTGCAGCGAGGTGTTCTGGCAAGGCAAAGAAGGCAACCAACAAAGTGCCGATAGCACCACATACACCGTGGACTGCAACGGCGCCTACAACATCATCTAACTTCATTTTGTGTAGAATGAATTCTTCAGCGTAATAAATGACTACACCGCAAATTGAACCAATGGCAATCGCACCATAAGGGTCAACAGCTGCACAGCCAGCGGTAATGCCAACAAGGCCTGCTAACATGCCGTTGACGGAACGGTTGGGCGCATAATTGCCGTCATGGAAACGGCCAATCATCATAGCAATGATGCCAGCAAAGGCCGCCGCAAGGATCGTATTTGCGATAATCATGGCGAAATCTGAATTGCCCGTTGTTGTGGAACCACCATTAAATCCCATCCAGCCAATCAGCAAGATGACGGCACCTGCGGTGGTTAATACGGCGGAATGGCCTTGAATTTTTTTGGCTTTGCCATCTTCTCCAAAGCGGCCAATGCGGGGTCCAAGAATGATGATGCCAGCAAGAGCGACCCATGCACCAACGGAGTGCACGACGGTGGACCCAGCAAAGTCGATGAAGCCTTTGTCTGCAAGCCAAGCTGCATTATTGCCGTCAAGAAGGTTGCCCCATGCCCAGTGACCGAAGACTGGATAGATGAGAGCGGCTATTACCGCTGACATTACCATATATCCAACCAAATTCATGCGTTCAGCGATGGCGCCAGACATTAAAGTTGCAGCGGTTCCGACAAAAACGGCTTGGAAAACAAAGAAGGTGAAAGACCAGTCGTCAATCACATTGAAAGCACTAAGCGTTGAGGGGCTGCCGATCCAGCCTAAAATGCTAGGGCCAAACATGACGGCGAAGCCGATTAAATAAAACACAGAGACTGAAATGAAGAAGTCGGCAATGTTCTTCTGCGCAACATTGATCGAGTTTTTGGAACGAACGGCGCCCGCTTCAAGAAACAGAAAACCAACCTGCATGAAGAGAACGAGAGCTGCACAAACCATTGTCCAAATGTGATTGGAGTTGGTTTGTTGCGCTTCAATGTTGCTATGCAGCGTGGAGATTTGTGCTTTGAGATTTTCGATCTCTGGCAGCAGCGCACTTGTCTCATTGGCATGGCTTGGATTGATGGCTAATGCCGAGAAAGTAAGGAGTATGGAAAGTCCGCGCACGATCGACCTCTTAAGTATTACAGGTTAGTATTTTAGTATTGCAGCGTAGTCTTGCAGGTTACTTGGTGGGTTATACTATGAACATGGTTAATGGGCTGTTACTTACAGTTGATAGTGTTTCAACAAACCACTTAAAGTTGGCGGCACTATCCCGATGACGATAAAGGATAAATTCCTATTTAAATGCTAAGATTAGACCCGACACGGGTGACTTGGCGGGCTGAATGCTTTAAGAAATGAAATATGGAACATAGACAGTATTCAGACGCATATATTCGCGAAATCCTCACGGATGTAAAAACCATCGCGGTGGTGGGCGCCAGTCCAAAAACCATTCGCCCTTCTCATTTTTTGGTGAAGTACCTTTTGTCCAAAGGGTATGATGTGATTCCGGTTAATCCGGGTCATGCAGGAAAAGAAATTTGCGGGGCGATGACTTATGCCTCGCTTGCCGCCATCGACCGACCTATTGATATGGTCGATGTGTTTCGCGGATCTGCTGCTGTGCCGGGCGTCGTTGAAGAATGCTTGAAGCTTGATCCCTTGCCAAAAGTTATTTGGACGCAACTCACAGTCTATAATGAAGAAGCAGCAAAGCTTGCAGAAAGTCATGGTATCAAGGTCGTGATGGATCGTTGTCCCAAAATTGAATATGGGCGGTTATGCGGTGAAATCGGTTGGGTAGGCGTTGCCTCCAACGTCATCACTTCCAAAAAGCCAAAGTTGCAAGAGGGTTATCAACGCTTCGGGATATCTTCGCGGTAAATACCTCTTTTCCAAGTCACTGAATATTTTCAAAAAATGGTTGGGAAATAATGTCACAAAGAAAACCAGGATTTTCGACAAAAGCAATCCACGCTGGAAGCGCCCCTGATGCGGCCACTGGCGCGCGGGCCACGCCAATTTATCAAACGACGAGTTTTGTTTTCGATGATGTGGATCAAGCAGCCTCGCTCTTTGGCTTGCAGGCTTTTGGCAATATTTATACCCGCATTACCAACCCAACCACAGCCGCGTTAGAAGAACGCATTGCGACCCTTGAAGGCGGCACTGCGGGCTTGGCTGTTGCCTCAGGCCATGCGGCGCAATTGGGCGTGTTTCACACGCTTTTGCAATCAGGTGATGAATTCATCGCTGCCAATAAACTTTATGGCGGATCGATCAACCAATTCAACCACGCGTTCAAAAGCTTTGGCTGGAATGTTGTGTGGGCTGACGCTGAAAATCCGGCGAGCTTTGAAGCCGCGATCACGGATAAAACCAAAGCAATTTTTATCGAGAGTTTGGCAAACCCCGGCGGCATAGTCATGGACATTGAAGCAATTGCAGCTATTGCCCAAAAAGCCAATATTCCGTTGATCGTCGACAACACAATGGCATCCCCTTATCTTTGTCGCCCGATTGAGCATGGTGCAAATATCGTTGTTCATTCACTGACAAAATTCATCGGTGGCCATGGTAATTCCATGGGTGGGATGATTGTTGATGGCGGTAATTTCGATTGGATAGGGTCTGGCAGATACCCCTTGCTGAGCGAGCCGCGCCCAGAATATGACGGCCTTGTAATTCACGAGACTTTCGGTAATTTTGGCTTTGCTATTGCCTGCCGCGTGCTGGGCTTGCGAGATCTCGGTGCAGCGATCTCGCCGTTTAACGCCTTTCAAATTTTGACAGGATGCGAAACCTTGCCGCTTCGTATGCAGCGCCATTGCGAAAATGCGCTGCAGGTCGCCGCTTATTTAGAAAATCACGATAAGGTTGCGTGGGTGCGTTATGCAGGGCTTGAAAGCAGTGACAATCATGCGCTTGCGGCGCGCTATTTACCGAAAGGCGCGGGGGCCGTTTTCACCTTTGGTCTCAAAGGTGGCTATGATGCCGGCGTCAACCTTGTGTCCAAGGTGGAGCTGTTTTCGCATTTGGCCAATATTGGCGACACGAAAAGTTTGATCATTCATCCAGCCTCCACAACCCATAAACAATTGACCGAAGAACAACGCGCAACGGCTGGAGCTGGTGGCGATGTCATTCGCTTGTCAATCGGGATTGAGGATGTTGAGGATATTATCGCAGACTTAGAGCAAGCGCTTTAAAGGGCTGGGGTCGTTTGGATGACATAGAACAGGGCGCAACCCTTTCGGCGTTCTTTCACTCCCTCGTGAAACAAGTTCATAAAACGTTTGCTGCATGTCGACGTTCTTTATGTGAGGTTACGCTAAATTTTCCCTTCTTCAGGAGTGCTTCATGCGCAAAAATGTTTTCTTCGCAACAGGTATGGCTTTGGTTCTGTCTTTTTCATCAATAGGAGCAAGCCACGCGCAAAGTGCTTTAGAACGCTTTGCTGTACCAAAGGCAAAATTGATTAGTGGGCCTTGGAAAAAGAACAACGCAAGTTCGTCAGCAAAAGTCGACCATAGCGCTTGGGATAATTTCTTGAAGAAATATATCAAGACCGACGGTGGCGGCGTGAACCGAGTTGCTTATGGCCGAGTTAGCGGCGGCGACAAAGCAGCCCTTGGTAATTACCTAAAAGCTCTACAAGCAACCGATGTAACAGGGCTAAACCGTAACGAGCAATTTGCCTTTTGGGTGAACCTTTACAACGCCAGCACAGTCGCAGTCGCGTTGAGAAATTATCCAATCAAATCCATCCGAGATGTGAAAAAAGGCGTTCTCGATTTTCTCGGTCCCTTCAACGACAAGGTCGCAACCGTTAATGGCAAGACGCTAACATTAAATGACATTGAAAGCGGCATCGTGCGCCCGCTCTGGAAAGACCCTCGTCTGCACTACGCCTTCAATTGTGCGGCGATTAGTTGCCCCAACCTTGGCAAAACGGCCTTTAAAGGTGACATTTTGGACAAGCAGCTGAACACGGCGGCATCGCGTTTTGTCAATAACCCTCGTGGCATCCGTTTTTCTGGTGGCAAGGCGACGGCGTCAAAAATTTATTTTTGGTATGAAGGTGATTTTGGGGGAAGCCATAAATCGATCATCAATCACATGAAGAAATATGCTTCAGCTGATTTGAAAGGGAAACTCGCCAAACTGTCGAAGATTGATAACTTCGATTACGATTGGACACTCAACGATGCAAGATAGAGGCGCATGGTCTTTGAGTTAGGGCATAGAGATGGCAATACCGGATATCTCAAATAGCGTGCCTTTCTTATCTGTAGACGACATTAAAGATTGGGACGTTGCAAAACGTCCCAGCGCTGACGATGATTTGCGTGCGCCTTTGCGTGAGGCAATCAGTAAACATGAACTCGATAACCCGTTTCAGGTGGCAGGCAATCATTTCGCTATTGGTTGTGTGGCGTTAGAAATTACGCAACGCTGCAACCTTGATTGCACGGCGTGTTATCTCTCCGATTATTCTGAAGCCGTTCATGATTTGCCACTGGATGAAGTGTTCAGGCGCATTGATTTGATTGCAGCGCACTATGGGGCAAATACAAATGTGCAGGTGACGGGCGGTGACCCAACTTTGCGCAAGCGCGATGAACTGGTCGCGATTATCCGCCACCTTGCAGCCAAAAAACTCCGGCCCGCCCTTTTCACCAATGGAATAAAAGCCACCCGCGATTTGCTCAGCGAGCTAAAAGATGCGGGCCTTAAAGATGTTGCTTTTCATGTGGACTTAACACAAGAGCGCAAAGGCTTTGATAGCGAAATAGCACTGAACGCCATCCGTGAAGAATATATCGAGCGCGCCCGCGGCCTTGGGCTACAGATCCTTTTCAACACGACCCTATATCAAGGTAATCTTGCTGAAGTGCCAGCACTGGTCGATTATTTCTGTGAACGGGCTGATGATATTCATTTGGCGTCATTTCAAATGATTGCAGATACGGGGCGTGGGGTTGAGCGTGAGCGCGGTGGGGCCATCACACAGGATGTTGTGATGGAGGCCATTCGCAAAGGCGCGGGTCTTGATATGGCTTTTGATTTTCCGCAAATCGGCCACCTTGAATGCAATCGCTATAGCAAGGTTCTTGTTGCAGGCGATCAACGCGCTTCCGCTTTCACGGAGAGCGATCGCGTGTTTTACGCAAAGCTGATGCCCTTTGCTGCCAAGCTGTTTTTAGATCGCCACCAGCCCATCCGCTCGCTGCTTAGCTTTGCCAAACACATGGTGAGGGGCAATCTCTCATTGCTTGGTTCAATGGTCGTTTATGGTGCAAAGAAAGCATGGGCGCTACGGCGCGGGCTGAAACAGGTGGGCTTTAAGCCGCACATGATTACGTTTTACATTCATAACTTCATGCACGCAGAGCAGCTCTCCAAAGAGCGGTGTGAGACCTGTGTCTTTATGACCATGACCCGCGATGGTCCTGTTTCCATGTGCGTTCACAATGCCAAGCGCGATAGTTATATCTTGCAGGACGTGACCACTAAGGAAGGCACTCAATGGAGCCCTCTTGGTAAAGAGCAGGCATCGCCACTGGACCAATTGCCAATCAAACGCCTTAAGGGACGTGAGCGAGCAGCGCGTGATAGCGTTCGCGTGAGCGGTCGCATTGGTGAGATCGCCTCAAAACGCGAAAAACGTCAATCAGAGGCAACCGTTTAGCTCTTCACGCCTTGCCAAATCAGCCTAAGCGGGCGACAACGTGGGGTCAGTGTTAAAAGTGGGCGACGCTCTTGAGTGCTAATCAACCGGTTGTTGACGGTAACAAACCCCTCGGCATCTTTTCTGCATTTTGTGTTTTGATTATTTGGAGCTCTTGGCTGGTTATCAGTCGGGCAGGGGCTTTAACGTCACTTACCGCCTTTGATTTGGCCGCCATCAGGTATGGCGTTTCTGGGCTGGTTGCCTTGCCGATTGTTTTATACTTCAAACCGTGGCGCGAAATGTCTTTAGGGCGGATTGTTGCCGTCGCCTTCCTGCTTGGGCCAATCTATGTGTTCTTCATTTTTCAAGGTTTTGAATATGCGCCAGCCTCCCACGGCGGCATTTTCATGAATGGGCTTTTGCCTATTTTCACCTTTATGATTGCGTGGTTTTGGTTGTCGGAACAGCCAACAGTCCGTCAAGTAATTGCCTCGCTGGTTATCTTGTTTGGCGTTGCTTTAACTGTTGGTGACGAGAATTTTGATTTTCGGCAAACGTGGCCTGGTGACGTGATGTTTATCATCGCGGCTCTCATGTTTTGTCTCTATATGCAGGTGAGTAGGCTATGGTCGATAAAGCCGCTCCAAGTGGTTTTTTGTTCCGCCGTTATTAATGCCATTTTCTATGTGCCGATTTGGTATTTCTTTTTACCAAGTGGGATCGCAGAGGCAGAGAGCGGCGCATTCTGGCTTCAATTTTTGTTCCAAGGTTTCGTGCCAAACTTCGTTGGTCTGATTATGATTGCTTTGGCAGCGCGTCACATCGGGCCGGTTGCAACATCAACTGCAATGTCGATCGTACCAGCAACAGGTGCGGTGTTTGGTTTGATATTTTTGGGCGAAAAAATTGGGGCGATCAGCTGGGTAGGGATCGCCATTTTAACCCTTGGTATATTGCTGATGTCGGTTAGAAGGCGGGCAGCTTAGACCTTGGCGTCGGGTGCGGCTGTATTCTCGTCACCCTCAATCATATAGAGATTTGAAAAGGTGGAAGCTTCGCGGCGGTGCTGGCTTAGTTCTTGATAAAGCGGATCGGCGCACCACGCTCGCGCCGTATCCATATCGGGAAATTCCAAAATCACGAGACGCCCTTTATAAGGTTCGCCCTCCAGCGTTTCGACAGGCTTGCCACGCGCTAGAAATTTGCCGCCATATTTGGCGACAGTCGGCGGGGTGTGGTCGGTATATTTCCTGAACGTCGCCGGATCATGAATTGACATCATTGATAAAACATAAGCCGGCATTTCGTTCAGCTTTTAGTTAAGCGCTGTTTGCGAAAATGCGCGAGGTGCTGGACTAACAACGTGTGGACCAGTTGGGGTCACTTCATAAACAGCGAGAGAGCGTTGAACTTTTCCATTTGCCGTTAAACGAAACGTGCCATCCACTAAACCATTAAAGCCATTCGGGTTTGTTAGATTAGATGGGGTAAAGCGATCTTGCGCGAAGCGTTTTGTGAGAACAACCATTAAGCTTGCAAGGTCATAACCAAGGCTTGCAAGGCGGATAGGCGGCTTGCCAAATGCACCATTGTAGCGTTGCGCAAATTTGTTGAAGCCATCGCGATCTGGGGCTGGATAAGCAGAACCGGACAATGATGGATTCCTGAAGATTCGCGGATCATCCCATTGACCAGAACCGATGAATTTTAAGTTTTGGGTTGTGGGTGCAGCTTGTTTTACAGCGGCAATTAATTGCGGAACCACATCGCCAGCATCAGGAATGAAGATCGCGTCGACCTGTCCACTCTGGGCTAAAGCACCAACTTCCTGTGCTTTGATGGTAGGCTCATTGTTACCGTAATTATAGCGCGTGATGCTAGCGATTCGTCCTCCAGTGCCAGCAACGGCTTGCCTAAAGGCTGCTTCAGAAAGACTGCCAAGCGCATTATTTGGTAAAAGGGCTGCAAAACTGCGCGAACCGGTGCTGCCTGCATGGCGGACAGCGCGCTTAATGCCTGGTTCTGGCGCAAAGCCGAAGACATAAACGCCATTGCTTGCAACAGATGTTGAACTAGAGAATGTAATAACAGGCACACCAGCAGGGCGTGCAATGCTGGCAACAGCTGGAACTGCTCTTGAGAACATGGGTCCCAAAATCACTTCTGCACCTTCGCTGATTGCTTCACGCGCTGCATTGGCGGCACCTGCGGCCGTTCCTGTTGTATCTTTAATCACAATTTGGACGGTGGTTGAATCAAATTCACGAAGTGCGAGGTCAGCAGCGTTTGTGAAATTTTCAGCTGCCAAGGCTCCAAAACCTGCGGCAGTCATCGGCACGAGCATGGCGACCCTCACAGGACCGGTTCCAAGCACGCGTCCATTGGCTGCTGGCAAAGCAGCAACCACTGGTGCAGCAGGTGTTGCAACCTTGGGAAGAGCAGGTTGAAGGCTGCCGAAACCAGGACCTTGCGGGCCGGTAGCAAGGCAACCGCTTACAACGGCTGCAATAACAAGCATAAATAATGGCAGACAATAACGGCCAACAAAAAGGCGTAGCTTCAATGTCATGCAATTTCCTTCTCTCAATCGTTCTTCTGCATCTTAAAGGAGCGAACCTATACGCAGCATGAACAGCCAATGCCGCTTACTTCACATGACTTTACCAAGCGGTATAGACGTTTAGCAATAATTAACCATAGAAAACAGACTTTTGCATCATTCGCGCTAAAATTGCATTACTTATGGTTAACATGGTGCCATCGTTTGCAGTTCAGGCCAACAAGGCATACACCTGCAAATTGTTCTTGAAACTTGTCAGGTATAATAAGGCAAGAAAAAGACGTTGAGGTAAAGACGTCGCTTTGTGGATGGTATTGGGTATGGCAGATGATGGAAATCACGAAACAACAGGCGCTGCTGTGTTGGTGCACGGCCATCTTTCAGACAAAGCAATTGAATCAGCTCTTTATATTGTCGCCACACCTATTGGAAATTTAGGCGATATTACTCTGCGCGCACTCAATATTTTGCAAAATGCTGACGCGATCGCATGTGAAGACACCCGCGTAACGGGCAAGCTCTTGAAGCATTTTGGTATCAAAACCAAGATGATTGCCTATCATGAGCACAATGCTGAAAAGCAATCGCCGCACATTTTAGCGATGTTGGGCGAGGGTAAAAGCGTTGCTTTGGTCAGCGACGCTGGCACACCGCTTGTTTCAGATCCCGGATATAGACTGATTAAAGAGGCAATCGCTGGCGACTATAAAGTTATCCCTCTGCCTGGGGCATCAGCGCCAATTGTCGCTTTAAGTGCGGCGGGCCTTCCAAATGATGCCTTTTTGTTTGCAGGCTTTTTGCCGCCCAAACAGGCAGCCCGCCGTGCTCGGCTGGAAGCATGGGCGGAAACGCCAGCAACATTGATCTTTTTTGAATCACCTCGCCGCATTGCAGCAACATTGGAGGATGCAGCCCATGTTTTGGGTGGTGCGCGTCAAGCCGTGGTCGCCCGCGAACTTACCAAATTGTTTGAAACCTTCCGCCGCGCATCGCTTGAAGACTTGGCTGCATTATATGCTGAAGAGCCAACACCCAAAGGCGAGATTGTGCTGTTGGTTGAGCCAGCAAAACAAAGAGGCGTTGATATTGAGAGCGTTGATGAAGAATTGCTGGAACTTCTCAAAACGGTGCGGGTTAAAGATGCGTCAGAACAATTAAGCCGTGAAACAGGCCTGCCAAAACGCGATCTTTATCAACGGGCATTGGTCTTAAAAGAGCAGCTGAAAGATGACTGAGGCAGACCCCAAACGGATCAAAGCTTATCAGGCAGGATTGGCCGCTGAAGCCTTGGTGCGTGATCATCTGATTGAACAAGGGTTCGAGATTTTGGCTGAGCGATATAAAACCAAAAGTGGCGAACTTGATCTCATCGTATCGCGCGGTGACCTTGTCTGCTTTGTTGAAGTGAAAGCGCGTTCATCCGTTGAAGAAGGCCTGCACAGCATCACGCTCAAAGCCCAACGTCGTCTCGCCGCTGCTGCCACACAGTGGATGGCCGATAGGCCCGAAATTGCGCAAGAAATATCCGAGTTTCGTTTCGATGTGGCCGTGGTAACCCCTGATCATCAAATTACATTGTTAGAAAACGCCTTTATGACAGAGGGTTGATTGCAACTCTTTGCTTGAAACAATTTAGCCATCGCCCCATAAACACATGAGTGAATGAAACGTTGAGGCAAGCCCCCATGAAAATCGCTGTTCAAATGGACCATATTTCCACTCTTCACATTGAAGGGGACACCACCTTCGCCTTGATGCTTGAAGCGCAAGCGCGGGGGCATGAGTTGTTTCATTACACAACCGACCGCTTAGGCATGCGTGACGGTAAAGTGTTTGCAGGGTTAGAGCCTGTCACCGTTCAAGATGTTGAAGGCGATCATTATACCCTTGGTGAAAAAGTGCATACGGACCTTTCCACCATGGACGTGATCTTAATGCGCCAAGACCCGCCGTTTCATATGGGCTACATTACTGCAACGCATATCTTGGAGCGTATTCATCCTGAGACGCTGGTGCTCAATTATCCAGCAGAAGTGCGCAATGCGCCGGAGAAAATCTTCGTCACGGAATATCCAGACTTAATGCCGCCAACGCTGATTTCTCGCAACACAGATGACATCAACGCTTTCCGCGAAGAGTTCGGCGACATCATTGTAAAACCACTTTATGGCAATGGCGGCGCGGGTGTGTTTCGGGTGACGAAGGAAGATCAAAACCTATCCTCATTGCTAGAAATGTTCGATAGCCTGTACCCAGAACCCTATGTGATCCAGCAATATCTTCCAGACGTGCGTGCAGGCGATAAGCGCATTATCTTAATTGACGGCGAGCCTGTTGGCGCAATCAACCGGGTGCCTGCCGAGGGCGATGCCCGTTCCAATATGCATGTAGGCGGTAAAGCGGTGAAAACCGATATGACAGCGCGTGAACTTGAAATTTGTACTCGTATTGGGCCGGAACTCAAAAAACGCGGTTTTGTTCTGGTGGGTATTGATGTCATCGGCGATGTGATGACTGAGATCAATGTGACGTCACCCACTGGCGTGCGCGAAGTGAAAAAATTTGGCGGCGCTGATATTGCGGCATTGTTCTGGGATGCTGTGGAGAAAAAACGCAATTAATTCGTATATTTATCAGTAAATTTAAATTATTTATCCAATATCTTGCACAAATGTTCACTTTGTGTTCTATTTTTAGCATTAAATATGTTGAGGGTAGTGGGATATGGTGGCGCATGTAACGACGGTGGCTTTTCAGGGCATCGAGGCAACGCCCGTTGATGTGCAAGTGCAGCTCATGCCGGGGCTTCCGGCTTTCACAATTGTTGGCTTGCCAGACAAAGCTGTGGGAGAGAGCCGCGAGCGGGTGAAGTCTGCTTTGGCAGCAACGGGTCTATCGCTGCCTGCTAAACGCGTGATCATCAATTTAGCACCTGCAGACCTTCCCAAAGAAGGCAGTCATTTTGATCTACCAATTGCGCTCGGGGTTATGATGGCGATGGGGGCTTTGCCATCAGATGCAATGGATGATTATTTCGTGCTGGGCGAATTGTCGCTTGATGGCAAGACGGAAGCCGTGTCCGGTGTGTTGCCAGCAGCGATGGCGGCAAACAAACAAGGGCGCGGTTTGTTATGCCCCAAAAAGAGCGGTGCCGAAGCTGCTTGGGCGGGTGAAGATATGGACGTTCTGGCACCTGAAAGCCTGATCCAGATCAGCAATCACATCAATGGGTCGCAGGTGATGACACGCCCAAAGGCGGGCATGGCTGACCGTATGACAACGGGTATTGATCTTGCTGATATCAAAGGACAAGAAACCGCCAAGCGGGCACTGGAAGTGGCCGCTGCTGGTGGCCATAATCTTTTGCTGATTGGGCCGCCGGGGGCGGGTAAGTCGATGCTAGCAAGCAGATTGCCAACCATCCTGCCGCCTTTGGCACCGCAGGAATTGTTGGACGTCTCCATGATCGCGTCGATTGCAGGCGAGCTTGAAAATGGCCGTTTGTCCGATGCAAGGCCGTTTCGAACACCGCATCATTCGGCCTCAATGGCTGCAATGGTTGGCGGTGGTATGCGAGCCAAGCCGGGGGAAGCAGCCCTTGCCCACAATGGGGTGTTGTTTCTTGATGAACTGCCTGAGTTCTCGCCGCAAGTGCTCGATAGTTTGCGCCAACCGCTTGAAGCAGGTGAAACGATTATTGCGCGCGCCAATCATCGCGTCAGTTATCCCTCTCGCTTCCAATTGATTGCGGCCATGAACCCTTGTCGTTGTGGCATGGCCGGTGAACCGGGGCACACATGCAGGCGGGGACCGCGTTGTGCGGCAGATTATCAAGGGCGCATTTCCGGCCCCTTCCTAGACCGTATCGATATTCGCCTTGAAGTGCCTGCCGTATCCGCGCTTGATTTATTGGAACCGGGTAAGGCTGAAAAAAGTGCTGTGGTGGCGGAACGTGTTGCGAAAGCGCGATTAATGCAGGCAGAACGTGCGGCAAACCTTGCTAAACGAGACCCTCAAATGGTGGGTTCCTCGCTCACCAACGCCACCACAAGCCCCGCCATGATTGAGAAAATCATCGAGTTGGACGACGCTGCTCGAACTCTATTGAAGCAAGCGGCAGAAAAGCTCACACTGTCAGCGCGGGCCTATCACCGTATTTTAAAAGTAGCGCGCACCTTGGCCGATCTGGAGCAGAGCGAAAATGTCGCCCGTTTGCATGTTGCAGAAGCGATTTCTTATCGGGCAATCAGTGCATCCAGCGCCTTAGCCGCTTAAATTTGATCTATTTCTCGAACTCATCAATTGGTGCAATAAAATGGAAACCTTCATGAACGATACTACTGCTCATGAATTTAAACCGTAAAACTGATAATCCATCACCTAAGTTGCAAAGCGATAGATTGCTTGGCCTTCTCGCCGTCTCGATCCTTTTGCCTTTCGTGTTTTTAGCTGTAACTTTTAGCGGAAATATCGACCATTTTGCAGCCATTGTGCTTGTCGTCGCAGCCCTGCCAATGACGGTGTTATTCTTTTATGTCAAAGCAAAACGGGGAGAGCGCGACCGTTTCCAAAAGCGCATTCAAGACCTATCAGCCGAATTAGAAAAAACGCAAGACCACCTTTGGCAACAAGTCGGTCAAGACGAAAAGCTTGCCCGCATTGAACATGCCAACCGTGCAAAATCGCGTTTTCTGGCAACCGTCAGTCACGAAATCAGAACGCCTCTCAATGGCATTTTGGGCATGAGCGGTTTGCTTGCTGATACCGAACTGAGTTCCGAGCAGCGTGCCTATAATGAAGCGGTTGATAAATCAGGCAAGGTGCTCTTGAGCTTGATCAATGACATTCTCGATTATTCAAAAATCGAGGCAGGGCGGCTTGATCTGTTGCCAAGTGATATCAACCTTGGCGACCTGCTTGAAGAAAGCGCCGAATTGCTGGCACCTCGTGCGCAGGAAAAACAAATCTCAATTGCCACCTATTACGACCCGCAATTGCCTGAAGTGATGACGCTTGATGGCGATCGATTAAAACAAGTTTTGTTCAATCTGTTAGGCAACGCCATCAAGTTCACCGAAAAAGGTGGCGTCTTGATCGAGGCGCGGCGTGTGATTGATAAAGGCGCTTCCGCTTTGCAGGTGTCAGTTAAAGATACAGGCATTGGTATTAGCGAAGATGCGCAGCAGCACATTTTCAATGAATTTGGGCAAGCAGATGAAGGCACCGCGCGTGCTTTTGGAGGAACTGGGTTAGGCCTTACGATATCAAGTCGAATTATCGAGGCCTACGGTGGAACGCTCACGGTCAAAAGTGCGAAGGGGCAAGGATCGACTTTCTCCTTTGTGGTTCCTGTCGACTTGTCTGTTGTTAAAGAACAGACCCAAGACCTTCAGGGACAGATGGTTTTATTGGCAGGCCATAACGGGCCTCAACATGAAACCTTAAGCCAACAGCTTCAAGATCAAGGGGCCTATGTGGTTGGCTCGACGTCACTGGATGATCTAAAAGCAAAGCTTGCCGCTTCCGAAATGGCAGGCGAAGCATTCAACCTCTTGATTTTGGATGCAGCATTCATTGACGAGCCAGAGGCAACAATGGCGGGTTTAAGAGAGGCGACGGCGGACCTTCCGCCGTCTACCGTGCTTGTTGGCATCAAAGACCGCGCAAAATTGGATGAGATCAAAGCAGCTGGTTTCGCAGCCTATCTTGCAACGCCTGTTCGCCGGTCTTCTTTAAAGCGTGTGGTTGCAGACTTGTTGGTCAAGAGAGCCAATAAAAAAGCCGGCTTCGTTTCTGATCCAGCCGATGACAAAAAGAAGCTGTCAAAGGGCAAGGCGCCAATGAGCGAGGGCTTTCATGTCCTCCTCGTGGAAGATAATCCAATCAATGCTATGCTCTCACGTGCCCTGTTAGAACGCGAAGGCTGTATCGTTAAAACAGTTGAAAATGGCGATGATGCCCTCGTTCAAGTCCCATCAGATCATGATTACGACTTGATTTTGATGGATTTGCATATGCCGGGCATGGACGGTATTACGGCGACGCAAAAAATTAGAGAGCGCGAGGTCGATGATGGGGGCAGGGCGGTTAAGATCATCATATTGACAGCCGATGCAACAGATGAAGCGCGTGAGGCAGCCCTTAAAGCGGGTGTTAATGCAGTCTTGACCAAGCCAATTGATCTTCATGCCGTGCAGGCAGAAATTTCGGCTATGGGACAAAACGGAGAAGCCGCTTTGCCCCTCATTGATAAAAAAGCGTCATAAATCTCAGCTATTGACTTAACTATCGGCACAATGATGCAACCTGCTTATGTTCTTGAACTGGCAGTGCTGCTATTGTCCAAACAAATTGATCTAGGGTTTTTCCAAAATGACAATGATGTTTGAGCAGATAAAGCCAGCGCGTTTGCGCAGTCGGTTTGGTTTTATGAAATCGATCGCTCAGTTAAGCAGCCTCCCGCGCAAGTTCAATCTTTCAGGGCTTGACCCATTGCTTGGCCGCATAGGTTCTTTAGAAGTGCGTTTGATCACAACCCATGCCGAACTCAAGGCCGCTCAAAAATTGCGTTACAACGTTTTTTATGAAGAGATGTCTGCACGCGCCGACGGAGCGGGCAAGCTGGATCAAGATCGGTTCGACAAAATTTGCGATCACCTCATCGTGGTCGAGACGGCTT
>CAZKKW010000015.1:0-2138 GCA_964553335.1 uncultured Hyphomicrobiales bacterium
GTTTTTGTTACATCGTCGTCGATGGCATGTTTGGTTCATTAGGCGAAACGGGTATTATGCCCCCATCCATCGCCGCTATTACTCCCACGCTGATGTTTATCATTATCGGCGTATGGGGTTTGGTTATCCTTGATGAGTGATAGGAAGGTTCTTCACAATGCTTGAGATTGTGAGTGTTTCGACAAAACGCGATCTTGATGCTTTCATCAAGATACCAGGTATGCTGGCGGCCAATGATCCAAATTGGGTTGAACCCCTGTGGCTTGAGCGAAAACTGTTTCTTTCCCCCAAACAAAACCCGTATTTTCAACATGCTGATACAGCATTCTGGGTTGCTTTTTACAATGGCAAGCCAGCAGGACGCATTAGCGCTCAAATTGATCATTTGTCCGCCACCAATGAAGATCACCGCATTGGATTTTTCGGAATGATTGATGCCCGCGATGATGATGTTTTGGATGGCCTTTTGAAGAAGGCAGAAAATTGGCTTTCAGAACGAAACGTCGAAAGCGTGCGTGGGCCGTTCAGCCTATCCATCAATGAGACGGCTGGCCTTCTTGTCGATGGGTTTGATAGCCCGCCCTATGTGATGATGGACCATCATGACCCTTGGCTTGGGCCCGCCCTTGAAAAACGTGGATATAGCAAGGTCAAAGACCTCGTCACCTATCGACTTGATACATCAAATGGTTTGCAAGACCGTTTTCGCTCCATCGCCCATCGCCCTTACGACGGGCTTACAATCCGCTCCATCAACATGAAGCGCTATAAAGAAGAAATAGTTACAATCACATCAATTTTCAACGATGCATGGGCTGGCAATTGGGGCTTTGTTCCATTCACTGAAGCCGAAAGCGCTTCATTGGCAAGTGACCTAAAACCCATTCTCGATCCTGAGCTTTTAAAGATTGCGGAACTTGACGGGAAACCTGTTGCTTTCATCTCCCTTCTGCCCAATATCAACGAGGCAATAGCAAGCCTTCGCGGAAAACTCTTGCCGTTCGGCTGGCTCAAACTTTTGTGGAAGCTCAAAGTCTCCGGCGTGCGCACTGCCCGCGTGCCGCTGATGGGTGTGCGGCAAGAAATTTCCGACACACTCATTGGAAAAGCACTGCCTTTGCAACTGATTTATGCTCTTGAAGAAAGGGCCGTAGCGCGAAACATTCACGAACTGGAATTAAGCTGGCTTTTGGAGGACAATAAGGCTGTGCGCAGTGTGGTGGAAGCAATTGGCGGGCAATTGTCTAAGACCTACCGCGTTTACGATAAAGATTTAAGAGCGCCATCATAATGGAATGGCAAGCTCTTATTCTCGCCGGATCGCGTGGATCTTCCGATCCAGTGGCAGCCCATGTGGGCATAGCGCACAAAGCTTTTGTGCCCATCGCGGGAAAACCAATGATTGAGCATGTGGTGCAGACCTTAGAGGGTGCCGCGAACATTGGCGATATTGCCGTATCGATTGAGCCTCACGCTCTTCCTCTGGCTTCAAATGTGACGAGACTGGATGCAGCTGGTTCTCCCGCGATGAGCGTTCTTGACGCTCTTGATAAGCTCGACACCCCCCTTCTCATTACGACCGCAGACAATCCACTCTTGCGTGGCGACACGCTGGCTCATTTTCTGGAAGACGCGACAAAATCGGATGCCGATATTCTTGCGGCTGTCAGCACACGGGAAATCGTTGAAAAAGCCGATAAGCCCGGGCGCAGAACCTATATCAAGTTTTCCGATCATCATGTAAGCGGGTGCAATCTTTTTGCCGTTAAAACACAAAGAGGAAGAAACGCGATCTCATTTTGGAGGCGGTTAGAACAAAACCGCAAAAAGCCTTGGAAGATGGCTTCTGAAATCAGCTATTTTGCTCTCTTCAAATATCTCATTGGTCGCCTTGATAGCAAACAGGCGATTAGAGGGCTGGAACAAAAGATGGATTGCAAAGCATCATTGATATTTCTCGATGACCCCTACGCTGCCCATGATGTCGACAAGCCAGAGGATTTGGCTTTTGCCGAACGCTGCCTTCAACGCGATAAGCCGCAATCAAGCTAGGGGTATGGGTTTAAACTCTTCCAAGCCATCGCGGTTTTGTACGATTGAGCCAATAGCGAATTTTCGAACTTAGCCCGCTGGTCAAA
>CAZKKW010000015.1:2238-37204 GCA_964553335.1 uncultured Hyphomicrobiales bacterium
TCGAACTTAGCCCGCTGGTCAAATGCTCATTGTCAATGACAGACAGATCATCATCAAGTTTATAATATTGAGGAACAGCTGTTGAAACTCGATACGCGCCACATTGCTCATCATTTAATCCTTCAATGCATCGAGCTAACCCTCTGATTGAGCTTGTATGAGCGACAATCAACACACGCTTATTCGCCCTTAGAGCTTCGGCAATCTCATTATTCCAAAAAGGTTCCACCCGCTTGGCCGCTTGTGCCATGCTTTCACTTTGCGGTTGCAGATCAACTGGAATGTCTGGAAGTCGGTCAAGTTGTTCTATCCATCGTGGATCATTCTCATCCAATTTCGGGGGGACTGCGTGATAGTCTCGACGCCATGCAACCACCTGCACATTACCGTGTTTTTCAATCATTTCCCCGCGCAATTCATCTTGCAAGCCGCCATAATGGCGCTCATTTAACCGCCAGTCATAGGTAATTGCGTCTTCTGACAAGCCCAATGTGTTTGCCATAATCAATGCTGTCTGTTTTGCACGCTTCAATTGCGATGTGTAACAAACATCAAAGACGTGTCCAGCCTTCTTCAGACTTTGCGCTGCAAGCAATGCTTCCTGTTGCCCACTTTTCGTCAAATGCGTATCTGCCCAGCCGGCAAAACGCTTTTCTTTTGCTGATTGGGTTGCGCCATGTCGAATAAGAAATAGGGTAGGCATCGTCAATTTCCGATAGTGAAAAATTCCTCTATCAGTTAAATGTCCTATTGCAAAGTGACGTGCTGCTAATTATTCGGTCCGCTTGTGGCCTTTTATATCTGATTATGACATCTATGTGCCGCAAAACGAAAAATTGGGATCGGTCTAGAATAGCGTATCCAATCAATTTCACGATGCTTTAAAGAAAGTTCGAAGGCTTTTGATGTCAGACGAAATTGGGAAACGAGTTCGCAAGAATACAAGCTTGATGCTAACGGCCAAAATCATCGGGGGCGTAATGGCTCTGTTTGGCTTGGTTTTTGCCGCTCGCGGGCTGACAACTGAGCAATTTGGCATTCTTATTTTCCTTCACGCCTATATTTTATTTTTTACAGGCGTTGCTACCTTTGAAAGCTGGCTCATCGTTGTTCGACAGGCGGCGGGTGGATTGATCGGCGACGATGCTTTGCGAAGTGATCCTCGCCAATTCGGACGAATTTTCAGGTTTTGCGTTTCTCTTGATCTTTTGTCGGCGAGCGCTGGCTTTATTGTTGCGATTGCCATCGCCTTTTTGTTTGGTCGCTCACTCGAAATCCTCGAAGGCGCGTCACCCTATATTTTCTTCTATACATTTCTTATTTTCCTCAATCAGAAATCGACCAGTGTCGGTGTTTTAAGGTTATTTGATCGCTACGATCTCATCGCACTGAATTCTATAACGATCCCCTTTGTCAGAATGGCAGGTTGCGGCATTGCTTGGCTGAGCGACGCACCGTTTTTGGTTTACATACTGGTGTGGTTTGCTGGGTCTGCGATCAGTTATCTTACCTTGCCTGTTTTGGCCTTTATTGAGATGCGCAAACACAACCTTTGGTCAAACGCTATCGATGGTCGCATCAGCCTAAAGGCCCCTGAAACGAAGCTATGGCGGTTTGTATTATATACGAATATCGACACGGGACTTGCCGCTGGCGCGACACTCCTTCCGGTGATCCTTGCAGGTGCCGTTGGTGGGCCCGTTTTTGCGGCAACCTTCCGCGTGGCGCAGGAGGTTGCAACGGTGCTTGCAAAAGGCACGAAGATGGTGGAACGTATCGTCTATCCAGAGTTCACCAGTCTCATCGCAAAGGGAGAAGGTAATCGCGTCCCCATTCTTGTTCTTCAAACGGGGGGAGCAATGATGATACTGGGTTCAGTGATCGGATTAATAGTCTGGCTGGCTGGCCCCTATCTGTTATCACTAGCGTTTGGACCTGCCTATGCCGATGCAACGGGTCTTGCCGTTCTACTCATCATTGGTGCATCTGTCACCGCTGCCGCAGGACCACTCTTTCCGGCCTTTTATGCTGCGGGTAAACCTAAAAAAGTTATTTTCGCGCGCGCCCTAGGGCTTTTTGTCATGGTCAGCAGCTTCTTTCTGCTCTACCACATCATGGGTGAGATCGGCACCGGATTTGCCGTTCTTTTGGGTGCTCTTATCTCATTGATCATTGTCGCCTATATCGCAAAAAAACATGACTGGTCTCAGTCAAAAGAACAGATCGCAATGAACGAACATCCGATAGAACAAGCCCTTCATTCCTCTGAGGAGAAAAGAAAATCATGAATACCAAAATGGAGGCGCGTCTTTGCCTTGTCGGTGATCAGCCTTTTGAAATCTATGGCTTATCAATTAATGAATGGCAGGGCCGAAACTGGGCGAAAGCTGGGATAGAAAAAGCCAAAGGTACGATTTATGTGGCAACCCCTTGGGTGTTATCTTCAGGCCTTGCTGCAGCACTCGTGAGCTCTCCAGGTGCCGCGCTTGTGAGCGAAGGGTCTGGTCCCAAACGATTGATCGCCGCGCATGTTGTTGGTGACGTCGATCTTGCCAAGCTCAAAGCACTGATCGCTGCGCCACAAGCAAGTGATGAAGAAATCATCGCGCTTAATTTGAAACCTCAAACAGCCGAAGAACTCGCAGGTTTTTACAACAAAGAACTACGCAAGCGCGAAGCACCCTTTGCCATTGATATTGAAAGTCAGGGTCTGCGGGTAGCAGAGCAGGCGCTTTTCGACAGTTCCTATAAAGGTGTCACGGATTTCGTTACCAAATATGCTTGGCCAATTCCTGCCTTTTGGGTCACCCGTTTCTGCGCAAAGCGGCATATTAGGCCAAACACCGTTACAACCTGCAGTCTTATTTTCGTGTTTCTTGCGCTTTGGTTCTTTTGGAATGGCCAATGGGCGCTCGGGTTTATTACGGGCTGGTTTATGACATTTCTTGACACCGTTGACGGCAAGTTGGCGCGCACGACCTTAACCTCATCAAAGTGGGGGAATATTTACGATCATGGTATTGATCTAATCCACCCGCCGTTTTGGTATTTTGCTTGGATTGAGGGTATCAAAGCAAATGGTGTGGTGCTGCCTGATTGGATTGAAGCTGCTCTTTGGATCACGCTTGGCGGCTATGTATTTGGCCGACTTGTCGAGGGGATATTCATGCGCGTTCATGGTTTTCACATCCATGTCTGGTGTCGTATCGATAGCGTCATGCGATTTATTACAGCGCGTCGAAATCCAAACACATTTATCTTTATGATGTTTTGCATCGTCGGTGCGCCCATTGCCGGTTTTGTTGCGGTTACTATCTGGACAGTCGTTTGCAACACATTCCATCTGGTCCGTTTGATGCAAGCAGGTTTAAGGCCTGCAAAACCACCGCTCATCTCATGGATGACGGTCTAGGCAATGAACGCGCGCACCATAGACTTGCCACCGCTTGCTTCCTGCCCTTAAATGGGCTGATTGCAACCAAAACAATGATGAATATGAAAATTATGAAGCCAAAATCTTTTATCAAACTTACTTTAATCACATCACTACTCGTTCCTGTATCAGCCACAGCGAGCGAGGGTATTTTCGGTGAATGGATGGCTGATAACGGCAAGACACGCATTAAAACTTATGCTTGCGCCGATAATGCTGAGGAAGTGTGCAGCGCTATCACATGGCTCAAAAACCCGCGTAAAGACATCAATAATAAAAACCCCGCTCTGCGCGACCGTGATGTTGTTGGTATTGAAGTGGGCAAAAACATGAGACCAAAGGGCAAAAACAAATGGGTGGGCGACGTCTACAGCGATAAGAGAGGCGACATTTTCCCAAGCACGGCGCGCCTTGAAGGTGATGTTTTGAAGATTAAAGGCTGCCTTACCAAGCGCAAATTTATTTGTAAAACACGCACGTTCGATCGAATTTCTGAATAGCCTGTACACACCTTCTAATTCGTAGCATTCTCATGAAAAATTGTTCAATGAATCCATCCGTTAGTATTGAATAGAAGATTTTATAGACCACAGCTTGGAAGTGTATATTCTCGTTGCCATTGCTCAGCATTGATGAACACTGAAAAATCGAAAGCTCCCGTGGCCTTGATCCAAACCATATTTACATTCCATTCAATTGGCCCGCTTACTCGGCAACCCGAAGAGGGTGAGATGCGCTATAATGTGAGTGCTGAGTTGTTTGCAGAATGGATCGCAACGATTTCTCGCACCTTGCCTCACTGCCTTGTTACATTTGATGATGGCAATAAATCTGACATTGAAATCGCTCTGCCGATTTTAAAAAAGCACAATGTTGCAGCCAAGTTCTTTCCCATAATTAACCAAATAGGTAACCAAGATTACATGACATGGGATGACATCCGTTCACTCATGGGCGCAGGTATGCAAATTGGTAGCCATGGCCTTGATCATGTTGCCTGGACAAAATGCGCACCCGATCAGTTGCTCCGCGAATTGCAGCAATCACGGGCAATATTGGAAAAAGAATTAGAGACACAAATTACCTATGCAGCAGCTCCGTTTGGAGCGATCAGCCCGCATGTTTATCGTGCAGCAAAAAACGCAGGCTATACAAAACTCTATACGAGTTCCCCCCGTTCTGGCTTTACTGGAACAAGCCTTGTGTCACGTTATTCTGTGCAATCGAATATGACACCGGCGGACTTTGTTGCAACGAAAACATCGGCTGGAAATAGAGTGAGTACTTCACTCGTAAATCTTGCCCAAAACATAAAATATAACGTCAGTAATGCGTCATGAAAAAAGCAGGCGCATTCGATCTCAAAAAACTAATGTCGCTTACCGAATCGATCGGCGGGATGCTGATTGCTGTTTTCTTTCAGATCATCAGCTTCGTCTTGCTTACAAGAACCTTGGGGGTCATGTCTTTTGGTGTTTTTGTCTCCTCGGTAGCAATCGGACTAGCCCTTTCCGAACTTGTTGGCATTGGTTGCGGAGAAAACTTTATCCGCCTTGTTGCGCGTGATAAAAATCGGATGCGCCCCTTATTTGGCAATGGTCTACGGATGATTGCTGGCACAGGCCTAATACTTGCTCTGCCCCTTGCACCACTTGCAGCCTATTTCATTGCGCCATCTGAAATTTTTTGGTTCATATCCGCGTTAATTGCGAATGAGGCCGTTGTTGTAAGATGCACGCTCTATTTTGAACATGTATCGCTTGCATTAAACGATTTCCGCCTCGCTGCCTTTGCCCGTGCGATTGTGCCATTTTTCCGTTGCATGGCATTGATTTTTACTATTTTTGCTCTCGGGCATGATCAAATTCCAGCCATGGTTATCTCGCAAATTTGCGCAACCATATGCGCCGCATTAGTAATGTATGTGGTTTTGAGACGTATCATTTATCGTCAAAAAGACTCGTCTGATGCAGAACTTGGCACACTGGACTGGTTAAAATTTGGCACGCCTACAGCCTTATCCAATCTTCAGCGCGGCATTCAAAACCATGCTGACAAATATATCGTCACTCTGTTTGCTGGACCGGAAGTCGGCGGTGTTTATGCTGCTGGTTATCGCTTTGTACAAATGGCCTTAATCCCCGTACAAGCTTATGCCCGCACAACCTATAGCGGCTTTTACGATGCTGGAAAAAATGGCCTGTTGGCGAGCATTCGCTATGGAAAGCGCGTTGGCGGCGTCATGATGGCCATCGCTATTTTCTCCGCCACATGCACCTACTTTGGAGCAGATTTCATTCCCCTTATCCTTGGGGAGGAGTACCGTCAGGCATCTGATGTTGTGCGCATACTGTCCCCACTATTGATTTTTTGGGGTCTGCAATTTCTTTTAGTTGATGCCCTGCGCGGTGCTGATCTAGCGTGGACAGTCAATTGGATATCTCTCGGGATCAATGTCCTAAGCATCGTATTACTAGTAGCACTCACAATGCATTACGGCCTTATCGGTGTCCTTGCGGCCAGCTTAATAAGCCTTGGAACTGCCCTTATATTGATGGCGATCGCTATTTGGATGTTGTTACAGAGAAAGCCTGCAGGTGAGGAACATCTGGCTCAGTAAAGCTCAGGTAGCATCAGACCTAATCCCGAGCGCAACTTTCCAAGGTTAGCTGCTCCGCGTAATTTAAATAAGAATGACTGCCCGCGATTAAATGGACGCAGAAGAATTGCCATAACATATCCAACAAGCATCTTGATAAAAGCGTCCGCATAAAACAACACGCGCCCTAACAAATTCCTTTTGCCGTTTATCGTGAGCGACCCATAAACTTGCCCACTTCTCAACGAGCGTTTAAGCAAAAAACTTGGTTCCATCCGTGATGCAGGTACGAATTCATGGGCGCGGGCATTTGCATTAAACCACAATCTATTTCCCTGCGCTTTAAAGGAAGCAAAGAAGGCTGTGTCTTCACCTCCTGTCCGCCCAAGGTCGGCATCAAATAACAAGCCGGCGGCGCGCAGTTTGTCGGCACGTAATAATGCACTACCTGTGCGTCCGACTGACGTCTCGCCGTCTTTTTCTCTCCGTGATCTTGTGAGCGGATCAAGCTCTTGCAACCACTTGGGAACATCCTCATCAAAACGAGAAAGAACCAATCCAAACGCCGCATCGGCTTGGTTGTTTTCAAGGGTTTGCAATAATGTAGAAAGCCAATTGGGTTCCGCTACTTCATCATCATCAATAAATCCTACATGGGTACATTCATCATGTGCCAGAGCAGCCTCAAGCGTTGCATTGCGGCAATGAGAAATATTTTGGCGGCTTACATTGATCGTCTGGAGTTTGATCCGTTGTGGAACGAAATTTTCCAATAATCTGGACACAGCCCCATCGCGGCTATCATCACCAATGACAACCCGTAACTCGCGTGTCTGATCCAAATCTTGAGTATCAAGAGAGGCTAATGTTTTTAGCAAATCAGGGCGACCAATGCTTGCTATTGCGACGATAATCAAAGCTACTCCTCTGCCGCCTCCATCTTTTCACGCGCTGCAAGCGTTAAAGCAACCAACAACAAAGTTGTCGAGCTGCCGAAACCATAAAAATAGCTGGTTTCCATTAGGTTTGACGACATTACATAAATCACAAAGGTCAAAAACAACCAAGATAGTTTGAAACGTCGACGCACAGCAGCCCCCGCTGTGTTCAAAAGGCAGAAGAGGAACGCAAGAAACAAGACAAACCCAATAAAACCTACCTGAATAATCGTATCATAATAACCGTTATGTGAATGATTGAGACGAGCAATAAATCCAGGTGCCAAGCGCGCCACCGGGCCCGTGTCTCCTGTTGACCAAAAAGACCCGAAGCCATATCCAAACAACGGTCGCTGACTGATCATATCACTGGCAAATGCCCAAATTTCTGTGCGGCTGGTAAGCGTCGGATCGCCAAATATTGCTTGCGCGAGTGAACCGAAATTCCAGATGAAAGCGGCCTCACCGAAAAAGAATGCAAACAATAAAAAGCCAATCGCAGCAAAGACGGTCAAACCAGGCCATAAGCGCATTTGGTGGGCAAAAATTGCAACACCCAATGCGGCAGCAGGTGCTAAAAAAGCAAGCCCCAGCGATGTCTTGGACTGACTGGCAAGGAGCAACACCAAAGCCGCCAACCAAACGAAGCCCCCAGCAATGCGCCACAAACCACGGCCAAAAATGACTTTATAAAGGGCAAACAAGGACGATGTAACGGCGACAAGGCCAAGATAATTCTTCTGCGGATAAATACCCTCATGACCAAGCGGGCCAGGCGGCTTGATCACAACAACTGCTAGATTTAACACAACTAAGAAGCCAGCAAACAAAAACAAAATATCGAAAATTCGCATCGGCTTCGGCGCGCCAAAACAGGCCAGCATGATTGATCCAACAATGAAGCATTGAACAACCAAACGACGTAAACCAATACCTGCATAATCCGACCATAAAAGCGAAATTGCAAAACCTGTGAGGACAGCAAACAAACCCAACATTGCAGGATCTCGAAAGGGGATAGTTATCCGGCTTCCTCGAAGAAAGGTGAGACCAAGGCTCAGCACAAAAACGATGGGCAAATAAATACGGTTCAAAAGCGCATTACTCGACGCGTCTGGAGAGGAGGCAACAATATTTTCAATGACGTTGCCTTCAACACTGCGCCCATAAACAAGCGGCCAGATCAAAAACGTATAGGCAAGTACCAAAAAAGGGATCGCCGCGAGCAAATGGCCCGCAAGCGATTGGATATCAATTTGCCTATCATCATGTTCAGTAACGGCCATATCAGTTTTTATCCAAAACCCCTTCATCTTGTAGGGTTTCAACTAAAATGAATAATAAAAGAAAAACAAGACAAAGCATCGCGACCAACTCACTTTCATCTTAACTATAAAACATTGTTCCTAATAATACATTATGTCTCTGCATGATGCTTGAGTATAGTGATAACAAGATCGAAATTAGCACATACAAGGCCTAAATCCTTAAAATGAACGAGCTTGTAAATTCCATTTTGCGACCAACACTCCACTCAAAAAGCCAGGTTATTTTTGGTATGCGTTTTGACGCAATCGATAAACATGAAACTTTGGCACTCTTAGAGGCGCGGTCTTCCAATGCTCAATTTGGCTATGTTGTCACACCCAACGTACAACATGTCGTTGATCTTCATCGTGAGGTGGCACCCGTAGAAATTTACGAAGATGCCCTTTTGTCTATTTGCGATAGCCAACCTGTGCGTGCTCTGTCCAATTTTTTAAGTGATGTGCCCCCGCTCGTAACCGGTGCAGACCTAACTCATGCTCTGTTTAAAAACGTCATTCAAGACGGTGATACAATCAGTACGATTTGTGCCTCCGAAGAACTTGCGGCTTTATTGCGTGAAAAATATCCAAACCTTCATTGGCATATTCACATACCGCCAGCGATCACTGAAGTCGGCACCCCAGCATTTGACGAATGTGTAAAGTTTCTGATTGAAACACCGGCTCGTTTTTCCTTCGTTTGTATAGGTGCGCCAAAATCTGAAAAAATTTGTCACGCAGCCTATAAGACCCGAGCTGCCACGGGCACAGCAATCTGCTCAGGTGCAGCACTTGAGTTTTTGGTCGGACTTAAAAGACGCGCGCCTAGTATATTCCAAACCTTGGGCATTGAATGGGCCTATCGTCTTATGACTGAACCAGGTCGATTGTGGAAGCGCTACGTATCCGCTGGGCCCACCTTATTGAAGCTTTTCATCAACGACTTGAAGATGAAGTGGCTTTCTTCCAAAAACAACCGCTAATCAGCAAATAAGTTGACTATGTCTGCACCGCTTAAAATTTTACACTTATCTGGTGACTACCCAGACCCAATGCGGAAGCCAACAACGCAGGCGATAAAGCAAACGATCGCGCATTTAAAGCATTTCGACCACATGGTCATTTCCATGGACAGAAGATCGAACCCGTTCAAATGCTACTGGGTTGACTGCGGTAAAATCGAAAATGCGCAGGTTTTTGCCTACGGCCAATGGGGTCTCAAATTTGGCTTAGGCCTGTTTTTATCTTTCTTCCTCACTGCTACTTACATTTATCGGAAAATGAATGAGCAAGGATATAAACCCGATATGATCCATGCTCATCGCATGACCTTCGACGGCATTGCCGCTTATTTTCTTTCAAAATGGTGGGGTGTTCCCTATGTGCTTTCAGTGCGCGCAGAAGTCGAAAGCAAAGTATTCCGATTTAAACCACATTATCGTTGGTTGATGCGAAGAATTGCGAAGAATTCTGGCGCTATTTACTATGTCTCAGTTTTCTATCGCTCAGCCATTGAACGTTTTACTGATGTTGACAAGAAAAAAGGGCACCCTTTCCCCAACATCGTAACCAATGTTAAGCTTAAAATTGAACCGCAAAAAGCAACACGCGGGTTCGTTTCTATCTTCAATTTTGCAATCTACCGGAAAAAGGGTTTGTTGAATCTTCTTCCCGCCTTTGCAAAAGCGGCAGACCGTTATCCAGATATGACGCTTGATCTTGTTGGCCAAGGCAGCCCTCAAGATATTAAAAAAGTAAAAAATTTAATTGAAGAGCACGACCTTTCTGACAAAGTAACCGTCGTTGGCAAGCTAAACCATGCTGAGCTAATCGAACGTTTACCTACTTACCGCGCCATGGTTTTGCCAAGTCACAATGAGACGTTCGGCATGGTATACACGGAAGCATTATTTGGCGGCGTACCTATCTTATACAGCAAACAAAGCGGCATTGATGGTTATCTCGATGGCTTGGATTCTGGGGTAGGCGTTGATCCTAATAACGGCTTAGAAGTTTCAAAAGCGTTGCAAACATTGTGGCATAACCATGCAAGCTTTCGACGCGCCATCAAAACCCAAAGTGCAGAAATACATCAACGATTTGATCCGCAGTTTCATATTACATTTTATGAAACGGTTGCTCATGAACTGACCAAATTACAAAGAGTAAAAAATGACCCAGTTTGAATGTGGTACATGGACGATCACCACCACTCAAGATGTTCACTCCCTTGAAACAGAATGGCGCGCGCTTGAAGAAGCACCAGGTACGTTTGTCTCGGGTTTCCAGCGGTTTGACTGGGTCGCACCGCTTTATAAACATCTCTATCAAGATGAAGAGGCAATTCCGCTTATTATTTGCTTTAGAAACACGCAGAGCGGTGCATTGGAAATGTTGTGGCCACTGGCCTTAGAAAAGCATTCGGTCTTTGGCTTTCTTTCCACATTAAGTCTGCGCTTTGCTGATCGCCGCTTGTGCGATTACTGCGTTCCGATTATCGCCAAGGATGTTCCCAACGACATTCCTGCTTCTTTGATACTGGATGCTTTACGTCAAGCAGCACCACAAGCTGATTTGGTTCACTTCGACAAATGGCTTGGCACGGAAACGGAAACGTTTGCGCAACTAAACGCTTCTCGGTTTTGTTTCCCCTATCATGTGCACGCCTACCGACTGCCGCTTGATCTTGAACAAAAGGAAATTGCCAGCACCCATTTTTTTAGCAGACACCGGACTAAATTTAGAAAACTCAACAGGCAGGCACCGGTTGAAATCTTCAATGAAGAAGCTGGAAACATCTCTCCAGAACACCTAAACTTGTTCTTCAATTTACGGCTTGCGCGGTTCGCAAAACTTGGTCGAGATGATGCCTTCGCCAACGAAAATATCAAAGACTTTTATGAAGACGTTTCTTTAGGCTATACAGCCCAAGCGACTATGCGACTTACCATAATGAAAGTTGGCGACGATATCGCGAGTATCTCTTTTGGCACCCGTGCAGAAAACAGTTTTTATGGTCTTGCTAGCGCGATAGATGGCGATCGCTTTTATAAATTTTCTCCCGCCCTTTTATTGGCTATTGAAGATATCAAACACTGCCGCGAAGAAGGCCTTCGTTATTACGACTTCACCCTTGGTGATGAAGGCTACAAATTCCACTTCAAAGTGGAGACGCGCACATTAAGTGAAATCCACTATCCAATCACCTGGCGCGGACAGGCCAGCTACCAATTACGCAGGTTGAAAAAGCTCGTAAGAAAATACCCGAAACTATTGGCTTTCACGAAAAAAATTCGCGGTAAGTAAATGTTGATCATTTTGTATTAACCATAAAGAGCAATTTGAATAATGGGTTAAACCGTGTTTCGCAGAAAAGAAAAAGAGCCAATTGAAGAATGGAGACGATTGTTAAGATCGGCTGATTCCTATGCTCGCCAAAACAGGTCTGCGTCACGAGAAAAACGTCTTGAGCCAAGACGCGAAACTAACCTTTATCGAGCGCCAGCCGCCAATCTTCCAGCCAATGCGTTAGCAAGCGATATTGCAAGCACCAGCTCGGCTATTTGGCAAAACAAGTCTTATATCATCATAAGCACCATATGCTTTACCGTGCTTGCCACATTGGCTGCATTTTTATTGCCTCAATCATTTGAAGCAACAAATCAAATCTTCATTGATCCGCGTAGCAAAGCACTCATCGAAGAAGAGATTGTGCCAACGGGTCTTGGACGCTCGAGTATTGGCGGTGATTTGCTGTTGTTGGATTCACAAATTGCGATCATTCAATCTGATCGCGTTTTGCGCGAAACATTGCAAAAAGAAATTGACGCGGGTCGCTTGAATGCGGGCGCTGATGGCAAACCAGACTTTCTCATGGTCGATAGTTTGCGCAAATCTTTGAAAGTCGGGCGGGCCGGTAATTCTTACGTTGTTGGCATCACTGTGCGTGATCCAAGTCCCACGGATGCGGCACGAATCGCAAACAGTATTGTTGCAACTTACATTGCTCAACAATCTGATAATCGTACAGATGTAACGCGCGAAACCACCGCTGCATTAAATGCGCGCGTTGAAAATCTTCGCAACGGTGTAAGACAAGCAGAAGCGCGTGTTGAAGCCTATCGCGCTGAGAATAATCTTATCGAAATTGCCGGCACAGGCACAAGCACTGGAACAGACATCGCGGGTGCATCTGACCGTCTGCTTAATGATGAGCAATTGCGCAATCTCAACACACGCCTCGTTGATGCAAAAGCCGATATGCTGGATGCAGAAGCAAATTACGAAGCATTGCGCCGTGCATCTGCAACCAACAATCTGGCTGGAGCAACAGCGGAAGCGCTCGCCTCACCCGTTCTTGGCAATTTGCGCAGCCAACTTGCCATTGCAAGTAGCGCCCTTGCAAATGCTGAAGCAAGCCTCGGGTCGCGCCATCCTCGCCTTGGTGCGTTACGGACTGAAGTTGCAAGCATTCAACGCTCTATCAAAAATGAAATTAGCCGTTTTTTTGAAGCCGCAAAATCGCGCCGTGATATTGCTCGCAAAAACCTGAAATCCCTAGAGAGCTTGCTCGCCCAACTTACCCGATCATCATTGAGCGATAGCAAAGCTTTGGTGCGGCTGCGTGAGCTGGAGCGTGAAGCAGCTTCACAGCGTGAAGTATTCCAAGCATTGCAATTGAAAGCAAAACAATCAGGGGAACAAGAAACTCTCTCAAACGAGAGCACCCGCGTAATTTCACAAGCTGTCCCACCGGTTTTTGCAGCCTTCCCTCACAAGAAGCTATTCATAGCAGGTGGGTTGTTTTTAGGTTTAACCGTCGGCATTTTACTCGCTTGGTTGGTTGCAATATTTTCAGCGTCAAAAGCACAAAAACCTGCCCCTCGACCCAACAATCATCAAACTATAACCCGTCCTCAACAAAGTCAGTGGTCTTAGCCACAATGAAGTCGAAAAGACCCACAAGAATGGGTCAATGCGCCGGGGGTGGTGCTCATGAAACCCGTTATCCCAGCGATGAATTCATAAAGTTTCGCACAGAACGCGATGCTCAACTAGCCATGCCAAAATTGATTATTCCCTCACTACAGGTCAATATGCGTGCGGGCGAAATCCCTAGCGACGAAAATGGTGTACTCATGCTAAAAGTGCCCATCAACGGCTTGTGAGGCGATATGAAAAATGAAGACCTATTGATCCGTGATGACAAGGATGGCGTCGCTGTTTTATCTTTGAATGCGCCCAAGTCCATCAATGCTTTATCTGAGGCAATGCTGCAGGCTTTGTCAGATAACTTTGATCAAATTGCGCAAGATCGTTCTATTAAAGCCGTTATTTTGCGAAGCGCGGGCAACCATTTTTGTGCCGGTCACAACCTTAAAGAAATGTCGGCACGGCGCGACGATGAAGATGGTGGCTTTCAATATTTCCAAGATCTCTTTGCTACTTGCTCGGCCATGATGTTGCGCATTGTTCGTTTGCCGCAACCTGTCATTGCGGAGGTTAAGGGCATTGCAACAGCGGCTGGTTGTCAGTTGGTTGGATCGTGCGATCTGGCGGTTGCTTCTGAAGATGCAAAATTTGCGACATCGGGGGTGAATATTGGCCTTTTTTGTTCAACCCCCATGGTTGCCCTCAGCCGAAATGTTCCGCGAAAATTAGCAATGGAAATGTTGTTGACCGGCGATTTTTTACCCGCCGCCCGCGTTGCTGAAATGGGGTTGGTCAATCGTGTCGTCCCACTTGATGAGCTGGAAGCTGCTTCTATGGAAATTGCCCGTGTCATCGCAGATAAATCTCCGGCAGCCATCAAAATCGGCAAACGCGCTTTTTATGAGCAGGCAGAAATGCCGCTTGAAGAAGCCTATAATTTTGCAGGCCGTGTGATGGCTGAAAACATGATGGCGCGTGACACAGAGGCGGGCATCGGGGCCTTCACTCGCAAAGAACCAATGCCTGAATGGACGGGCGAATAAGGGACGAATTTGGAATGCCAAGGATGTATGAAGGGCCAGAACTTGCAAAAAACACCGCGAACCACGCGGCACTGTCTCCGGTTTCTATTCTCAAACGTGTCGAGCGTGTTCACCCAGAATTGCCCGCGCAAATTCACGGCACCATTCGCCGCAATTGGGGTGAAGTTACTGAGCGCTGCAAAAGACTAGCCTCAGCGCTCACAAAACGCGGTGTCGGCAAGGGTGATACGGTTGCCCTCATTGCGCCCAATATTCCTGAAGCACTTGAATGCGCGCTGGCTCTGCCAATGATTGGGGCTGTGCTAAACGCCAACAATGTTCGTCTTGATGCGGGCACCATCGCTTATATTTTAGACCATGGTGAAGCTAAGGTGGTTTTGGTTGATACAGAATTTTCAGCCATGGCCAAAGAAGCAATTACGCAATCTGGTCGTGATCTTTTGATCATTGATATTGAAGATAGCGAGGGGCCGGGTGGGTCGCGCATTGGTTCGCTCACCTATGATGAATTGCTTGGTGAGGGTGATCCTAACTGGGGTTACAAATTGCCCGACGACGAATGGGATGCGCTGGCGCTCAATTACACATCAGGCACAACAGGGCGCCCGAAAGGGGTGGTCTATTCTCATCGCGGCGCATGGACCAATGCGGTCAATAATGTGGTCACATGGGAGCTTGCACATCATCCTGTCTATTTATGGACGTTGCCGTTGTTTCATTGCAATGGTTGGTGCTTTCCGTGGACGATAACTTTGCTTGCTGGAACCCATGTGTTCTTGCGTGCCCCACGAGCTGATGCGATTTACAATGCCTTTGCTGATCACGGCGTCACCCATTTATGTGGTGCACCAATCATCATGTCGATGATTTCTGGCGCGCCTGAAGACGAAAAGCGAAACTTTAACCAGAAGATCAAAATGATGACGGCAGCAGCCCCACCCCCCGCCTCTGTCATCAAAGATATGGAAGCAATGGGCATTTCTGTCACCCATGTTTATGGCCTCACTGAAGTTTATGGCCCGGCGGTTGTGTGCGCGGAAAAGCCCGCATGGGCAAATCTTTCGCTTGAAGAACAAGCACAGTTAAAAGCCCGCCAAGGGGTTGCCTATGAGCTTGAAGAAGATGTGCTGGTACTCGATCGCGAGTCTGGCAAGCCCGTTCCGTGGGACGGGGAAACGCTGGGTGAGATTGTCTTTCGTGGCAACATCGTCATGAAGGGTTATTTGAAGCAGCCGGAAGAAACCGCACAGGCCTTTAAAGACGGGTGGTTCTGGTCGGGAGACATCGCCGTGCAACACCCAGATGGCTACGTCGAAATCCGTGACCGCGCCAAAGACATCATCATTTCAGGCGGTGAGAATATTTCTTCCATCGAGGTAGAAAAAGCACTCTATTCGCATCCCGCTGTCAACCTCGTTGCCGTGGTTGCGATGCCCGATGAAAAATGGGGCGAAGTGCCGTGCGCTTTTGTGGAGCTCGCAAGCGGGGCTGAGGCGAGCGAAGAAGAATTGCTTGCCCATGCCCGCAACGGATTGGCGAGTTTTCAACGTCCTAAGAAGATTATATTTGGTGAATTACCCAAAACAACAACAGGCAAAGTGCGTAAGAATGAGCTTCGTGATAGCGTGCGGTGAATGAAGACTGTTGCCCATATTGAAGGCACCGATTATTATAAAGCTGTTTAAGAAAAGGTCGAAAAATTGATTTCTCCAGTATTATTGTGCGGTGGTTCAGGAACACGTTTGTGGCCCCTTTCCAGAAAGAGTTTTCCAAAACAATTCACCGAGATTATGGGTTCGGAGAGCCTTTTCCAAAGTTCGGTGCGTCGTGTGTCTGGCGAAGGTTACCAGTCGCCTGTTATCATCACGGGGTCTGATTATCGTTTCGTTGTCAGCAAACAGCTCAGCGATATTGGCATCGAAGAGCGCACCGTATTGATTGAACCAGATGGTCGCAATACTGCACCGGCTGTTTTAGCAGCAGCACTACACCTTGCTGAAAAAGATCCAAATCAACTCATCCTCATTGCGCCATCTGACCATGTGATTCCAGACAATGCAGCCTTTCAATCGGCGGTGAATAAAGGAGTTGTTGAGGCACAAAAGGGCAATCTTGTTACCTTTGGCATTCAGCCTGATCGCCCTGAAACGGGCTATGGATATTTGGAGTTACCAAAGCCATCCAATGGTGAGGCTCAGCCCTTAACACGCTTTGTTGAAAAGCCCGACCTTCAAACAGCGCAATCCATGCTTGCCTCGGGCACATATCTCTGGAACGCAGGGATTTTCCTGTTCACAGCAGATACAATTATCAAAGCCTTTGAACACCATGCCGCTAATTTAATTGAGCCTGTGTCAGCATCCGTTAGCGATATGGAACCCGACCTTACCTTTTTCCGTCTTGGTGAGAAAGCATGGGCAGATGTTGAGAGTATTTCGATTGACTATGCTGTCATGGAAAAAGCCGATAACCTCAGCGTCGTCCCATTCACTGGCAAGTGGTCGGATTTGGGGGATTGGACGGCTGTGTGGCGCGATTCTGAAAAAGATGCCGCCGACAATGCACTTTATGGTGAAAGCACGGCCATTGATTGCGAGAACAGCCTGATCCGGAGTGAACATTCAGATGTTGAAGTGGTCGGCATTGGCCTTAAAGACATGATGGTTGTCGCGACCAAAGATGCGGTCCTTGTGGCGAACAAATCTAAGGGCCAAGACATCAAACAAGCCGTTAGTGCTTTGAAAGCTAAAGATGCGCCGCAAGCAGAGGTTTTTCCGCGCGACAACCGCCCATGGGGTTGGTTTGAAACACTTGGCACCGGCGAGCGGTTTCAGGTAAAGCGCATCGTTGTAAACCCAAATGCTGCTTTATCGCTTCAATCGCATGTCCATCGGGCTGAGCACTGGATCGTTGTGTCTGGCACAGCTAAGGTGACGATTGGTGACGAGGTTAAACTTATCAGCGAAAATCAGTCGGTCTATATTCCGCTTGGCGAAAAACATCGCTTGGAGAATCCGGGCAAAGTGCCAATGGTGCTGATTGAAGTGCAGACAGGATCTTACTTAGGCGAAGACGATATTGTGCGGTATGAAGATATTTATTCGCGCAGTAAAACCGACTAAGGCAGTTTAACTTCAACCGCCAACGAGGGATTTCCAAAAGCCCTTTTTTTCTTCAGACACTTCGCCTTCGTTTTCTGGACCTTCTTCACCAACCAAAACCAAGTTGAATTCTTCAAAAAAATTCTTGGCAAGTTTTTTAGACGTGCTGACAATCAAACGGCTGCCCAATTGCGCAAGTTTGCCACCAACATCGGCCTTGGCTGTATATTTGAGCAAGGTGCCGCCGTCTTGTTCGATCAATTCCACATCTGCGCCACCTTTTGCAAAGCCTGCCACGCCGCCATTGCCCTCGCCACTTAGCGAAAAATGAGCCGGTGCATTGCTTGGGTCGAGCGTAACATCGCCGGCAAAATTGGCTTTTACCGGACCAACCTTCAGCGTCACTTTTGCAGCTAATTCCGTGTCGCTTTCCTTGGTGAGCTCCTGACAGCCTGGGATGCATTGCTTTAAAATATCTGGATCATTAAGCGCTGCATAAACCACATCGCGGGGCGCATTGATGAAGATTTCTTCTTGAAGTTCCATGATGTTCTCCCGTAAGCGACACGGCTTTGAAAAAGCTATACGCCGCGTTTATTGCCCCATAAAAGCACATGTAGTTGCGGTAGCATACGGGGGCGGTACCATTTGTCCTCAGTTGCTTTTTCCACGAGCCATAACAGTCGGTCTGTGACGTCTTCTAGGGCGACGGCTGTATCAGGATCAACTTGCGAATTGCCAGGCTGAAGATAGAGTGGCAGGTTAGGAAAACGGTTGGCGGCTTCTTTCGCCCATGCGTAGTCAACATCGTCAAAAATCACAATTTTCATGACGACATTGGGACCGTTTTTAGCTGCTGATATGCAATCCTCAAACAACGTCCAATCAACAATTTCGCCGCTCGACGGTGGTTTTGGACTAAGCACCAACGTATCGAGATCGCTAAACCATTCACGCGCAACGGACCCTTGCGTTTCGCAGGCGAAACGATAATTGTCGGCCTTTCCCAAAGTGATTAAGTCGGAAAAATCTTGAATGGCCGGATTGCCGCCGGAAAGGGAAACAACCAACGGGGTATCACCGGAAAGATGTTTCACCTCTGCCCATACCTCTTCGCTCGTCATGGCCTTCCACTCAGCACGGAACGCACTATCAACGGCATGCAGGCTGTCACACCAACTGCACCGATAATCACAACCACCAGCTCGAACAAAAACGGTCGGCTCGCCAATCAGCGAGCCTTCGCCCTGTATCGTCGGTCCAAATATCTCAGCAATGCGCAAAGCCATGATCAGTCCACCGGCTTATATACAGCCCACGTCTTAGGCGTTTCTGACACCGCTACCGAAGAGGTCTCAGGCCAACGTGCTTTGCACCAATCATAAAGATGTTTGGCGATATTCTCAGCCGTTGTGTAAACATCAAGCAAATCATTCAAGTGACGATGATCAAATTCTTCGTCGAGATACTCTTTGAGCGGTTTCAGTTCTGCATAGTCTCGCACGAACCCATCGTCATCAAGCTCAACTGCTGAAAGCTCCACGACGACAATATAATTGTGGCCGTGAACCCGTGCGCATTGATGATCATCAGCCAAATGTGCGAGTTGATGGGATGCGGAGAAATGGAATTCTTTCTTGATGCAAAACATCCTCAGGCCTCCTTACGGTCGGTGGCTTCACGCCAAAAATCAGGATCTTCATAGCGCGTTGGGTCTTCGACATTGGCAAGGTAAAAGGCTTCGCGCCGTTCAACACATGTGCCACAACGCCCACAATGAAGCGCACCGCCTTTGTAGCAAGACCATGTTTTTTCAAACGGCGTATTTGCTTTTGCTCCTTCAACAACAATGTCCGCTTTGGAGCGATGCACAAAGGGGGTATGCAACGCGACATTGGCATAACCATCTAGTGCCAGGCGTTGCATAGCATCGAAAGCTTCTGTGAAGGCAGGGCGGCAATCTGGGTAAATGAAGTGATCCCCACCATGGACGGCGGTTGCAACCGCATCATCTTGATTGGCCGCTGAAATGCCATAGGCGATTGTCAGCATAATGGCGTTGCGGTTTGGCACCACGGTGACCTTCATGCTGTCTTCGGCATAGTGTCCATCAGGCACATCAACATCGTCTGTTAAGGCGGACCCAGAAAGGGATGCGCCTACAGGGCCAATATCAATGATGTGATGAGGAACGCCCAAACGCTTTGCACAAGCTTGGGCATAGTCCAATTCTTTTTGATGCCTTTGCCCATAATTAAATGAGGTCAATCGTGACAGGTTGCCCTGTTCGGCAATCATGTGGGCAAGCGAGACGGAATCCAGCCCGCCGGAGCATACGACGTTCGTTTTCATTATTCAGTGTCCTTGTTTTTTAAACCGGGTAGGCTGCGACCGGTGCGAGCGATATACTCGAATGCGGGTGCGAGATCAACCATATGCTTGCAACTGACCGTATGTTTTAGGCCAAAGCACTTTCAAAATAACCATTGAAATAATTGGTAGCGGGAGAGGGACTTGAACCCCCGACACGCGGATTATGATTCCGCTGCTCTAACCACCTGAGCTACCCCGCCTACCGAACAAAGCTTAGAAACTAAACCCTGCGAGAGCGCATATAAGGAAGGAGGTCGCCTGCTGTCAACACATGATTGAAGTAAAATCACCACCAAGTTAACGCCAAAGCCATGCTGCACCACGAACCCCTGATGAATCGCCGTGATGAGCGCGTAAAATTGGGGTGGTAAACCCATCGCTAAACACATAAGCGCTCATGATTTTTGGAAGGTCTTGATAAAGCGGTTCGATATTGCTCATGCCACCGCCTAAAACAATGACATCGGGATCAAGAAGGTTCACAACCGTTGAAAGGCCGCGTGCGAGCCTGTCGCAATAAGCTTCATATGTGGCGGCACTTTCTGTCGAATTCATTGCCAAAATTTCTGATACGGGTAGCAAGTTTACCCCACCCGTTCGCAACTGGAAATCGCGCGAAAAGCCCGTGCCAGAAATATAAGTTTCAAGACAACCCCGCCGCCCGCACCAGCATTTAAGGCCCGGATGTTCTTCAGCCGTCATATAGGGCAAAGGGGTGTGACCGAACTCTCCTGCAATACCTTGTGCGCCGAGGAGTGGCTTGCCATTAAAAACAATACCCGAACCGCAACCCGTGCCTAAGATAATGCCCGCAACGACATTTTTGTCCGCACCTGCGCCATCCACCGCTTCTGAAACGGCGAAACAATTTGCATCATTTTGAATGCGTACCTCGCGTTTGAGTTTGGCTTCCAAATCGCCTTTTAAGTTTTGGCCGTTGAGCCAAGTAGAATTGGCGTTCTTCACCAACCCTGTTGCAGGTGAAATGGTGCCTGGTATACCGACCCCGACACTTCCTCTTTCACCCAAATGAGCCTCGCAACTTTGAACAAGGCCAACCGCTGCATCAACGCAGGCTTCATAGTCATTTTTGGGTGTCGCAATTCTTTCGCGCAATAGGGTGGACCCGTCATCAGCCAAAGCGATGATTTCAATTTTTGTCCCACCCCAATCTATTCCAATGAGCATGGGCGCGCCTTTATGCAGATATAGACAGAAGTGTTGTCATTTGCGCTTCAATTTCAGCGGATTTTTCAGCCCGCTCAATCCAGCCACCGCCAAGCACGCGGGTGTCTGTTGCTTCATCTTCATAAAAGACACAGGCTTGGCCCGGCGAAACACCTGCCTCGCCATCATGCAACACCACCTTCACCCCCTCGTCATCTTGATAGATGGACGCTTCCATTGGTGGACGCGTGGAGCGCACTTTAACGAAGAACGGCAAGGGCTTTTCGGCTGAATACGTGGTGAGCGGCACATCACCCAGCCAATTCACATCACGCAGACAAACCGTGTGAGTAACCAACGCATCCGCAGGCCCGACGATCACAGCATTTTTCTCACGGTCTAATTTCACCACATAAAGTGGATCACCAACGGATACACGTAAGCCACGGCGTTGACCGATGGTATAATGAATGATGCCTTCATGCTGCCCCAAAACGCGACCATCAAGATGAATGATATCGCCCGCTTGAGCGGCATCAGGGCGCAGTTTCAAAATCAGATCCGCATATTTGCCATCTGGTACGAAACAAATATCTTGGCTGTCCGGTTTTGCAGCAACGGCAAGGCCGTAGCGCTCGGCCAATTCACGGGTTTCCTCTTTGGTGAGGTCGCCTAAGGGAAAGCGCAAATAGTCAAGCTGCTCTTGTGTCGTTGCAAAGAGGAAATAGCTTTGATCGCGGCCATGATCTGCCGGGCGATAAAACCCGTAATGGCCACTATTTGAGCCCTCAATCAATTCACGTGAGCGAATATAATGGCCAGTTGCCAACACATCAGCACCCAGCTCTTTAGCAGTTGCCAGTAGGTCTTTGAACTTAACTGTTTGATTGCAAGAAATGCACGGTACAGGCGTTTCACCACGCAAATAACTATCAGCAAATTCATCAATCACGCTGTCGCGAAACCGGCTTTCATAATCAAGCACGTAATGAGGAATATTGAGGGCTTCAGCAACACGGCGTGCATCATGAATATCTTGGCCCGCGCAACACGCACCCTTTTTTTGAATAGCGGCACCATGATCATAAAGCTGCAAAGTGATGCCAATGACCTCATAGCCTTCATCATGCAGCATACCGGCGACGACCGACGAATCGACGCCACCCGACATGGCGACCACCACGCGGGTATCTTCCGGACGCTTCGCAATGCCGAGGCTATTCATCATTGGTGTTTTCCTGAATTTTGGCCGTTTTACGCCGCAACACAGTTGCGGTCAATATAAGAGGTCATTCCTGCCTTCAAACGATAGCACTAAACGATGGGTCAAACTTGCCCGCACGGCAATATTTGCCTGCTGAATCGATTAAAAATTGGCGCAGTGCATTCTTATTTCACTGTATTCATTAGGTTTTTTGGAAACGCTAAGCTGGCACGACCCTTGCTATTCAATGAGAAACTAATGGCATAATGATGGATAGCTTAACGAGTGACCCAATTTCCTAACACCAACACATCTCTCCCCTTCGAGCCACGTAGCAATGTTGCGGAGGTCGCTCAACCACGACGTGACAATCAATCCAGCACAGGATCGGGAGAAGATAGCAGTTTTTCTCGTGCTTTAGATGATAGCGATGCGCGGGCTGAGGTGAGTCGTGATGAGACGCGGGCGCCAGCGCAGGAACGGCCAGCTGGTGAAACTGACATCCGTAACAACCAAGATGAAGCAGCACCACTGGAAAATAGTGCCGAACAAAACGACGGCCTAGAGATTGGCACGAACACCACAGAGCCGGAAACGGAAACCATTGAGGGGACCGAAAACCGCGAAGGGGCAAGCGAAAATATAACGATAAACGTAAACAGTTTCGCGTTTGCAGATATTCCAGAATTTGTTAATCCGTTTGCTCTTGCGCAGCAAGTAACAGTGGAAGCCGCACAGTCAGTAACAGCTGAAGCACTACAAACAAACACCCCTCTGCTTTCCCCAACAGCCATTGAAGGGCTTTTACCAAGTGGAGAAATTGCAGGTAGCCTCATAACACCGCAACAAAATCTTGCTGCGTCACTCCTAAATGGATCTACTGCACCGCAAACTGGTCAGCAGAACTTAGGCACGCCTACTGCCGCGCAACTGGATCAGCAGAACTTAGGCATACCTACTGCCGCGCAACTGGGTCAACAGAACTTAGGCATACCTACTGCCGCGCAACTGGGTCAGCTAAACCAAGTAGGTGACGTCGCTCAAAACGTTACGACACAAATCAACAGCGCGGCGACGCAAGTCAATAATTTGACTGGTAATCCTATCGGTGACGCATTTGAAACTGTTCTTTCAACCCAAAACGGCACCGGCCAAACTGGCGTACAAAGCCTGACAAACCTTCAGCAAAATACTGCAGCATCAAGCCTCCCGTTGGGTCAACTTGGCGATGTGACGCTGCAAGGCTCGAACCCTAATGCAAGCACCATCCCAATTGCTAGCCCCAACCCTAATGCTAGCCCTAACCCTAATGCTAGCCCTAACCCTGCCGGAAACCTGACAAGCGCCGAAGGTGAGACATTTGGCTCTCTTGCAAATGCCAATCAGTCTACGGCAACGCCATCTCAACAATTGGCGTCATTGCTTTCAAGCACTGCAAACGCAGATGTCGCGTTACCGAACCAAGGCCAAGTGGCGAACACTCAACTTCAACAAACAGTCCAGCAGCCTATTCAACAAGCCGCTCAACCATTGGCACAATTTGCGAATACTGCCTTTGCAAATGACACATTGCCCGCCTTCACTGCCCAAATTTCTCGCAATTTTGCTGCGGGGCAAGATTCTTTCAACGTCCGATTAAACCCGTCAGAATTAGGCCGCGTTGATGTGCGCATCATTAACAATGACGATGGCACCGTGAGCACCCAAATTCGGGTGGAGCGATCTGAAACACTCGATCTGTTTCAACGTGATATTCGCGCCCTTGAACGCACTCTCCAGCAATCTGGCGTGAAGCTTGGTTCAGATGGCATAGATTTATCCCTTAAAGACAACGGCACTGATCAAGGTGGCAACAGCCAAGCCTTCGACAATGATTTTGATAGCCAAGGCGAACACGCACAAAACAGCGATCCCGCTTTGGAAGCCAATGAGGCAAACCAACACTTGGATAATGACGGCCTTCTTGTCGATGACTTAACAGCCGATATTCCCATAGATCAGGTGCAAACCATCTATGCCCGATATCAACCCGGCCAACTAAATATAAGAGTATAAAAAATGACCGATGTAACTTCGAATTCGATTTTTCCGTCCACGTCGACCGTCGCACTGCCATCAGTAGGTACGGTTAACACCGATACCAATGCAAGTGAGAGTCAAAGTCAGCTCGTCGAAAACTTTGACACGTTCTTGCAATTGTTGGTCGCTCAAATTCAAAATCAGGATCCAACGTCCCCAACAGATACGGACGCCTTCACTCAACAGTTGGTACAATTTTCAGAACTTGAGCAGTCAATCCAGTCAAATGACAACCTAGAGACGATCTTGTCATCCATTGAAAGCCAGAATGCAGCAAGCATCGTCAGTTACATCGGACAAACCGTCTCAGCTCAGGGTGCCGCGACCACGTTGAACAACGGCCAAGCGACATTTAATCTAACAGCCAATGAATTTGTGCCTGAGGCATCGATCACCGTGCGGTCTTCGTCTGGAGAGATCGTGTTCGAAGGAACGCAGACTCTCGAGGCCGGAAACAATCAATTTATTTGGGACGGCGTCACATCGAGCGGCGACCAACTTCCTGATGGCGGGACATTTAGCATCACAGTAACGGGCGAGAACGCGGCTGGTAACTTTTCCAATATCTCAACCAACATCAACGGTGTCGTTGATGGGGTTGATTTTAGCACATCCACCCCAAGCCTTCGGATCGGTGACGCGATCATTCCACTCACTGCTGTGACCGCAGTTTCCGCCACACTTTGACATTTTTGCAAGTTTTTTATTTTTTTTCATGCGCCAAAACCCCTGTTTTCTGCCATTTTGGAAGAAAGTTTCCATTTCTTACTAATTTATTGCTCCACATTTAGGTAATTCTTAAACCCCTTGCGCTATCTTGGGTTCATCAGGTCAATTAAGTTTTGTGTGAGAGTAAGTATGACCGAGTATGTGCGTCCGCGCGTTAAATATGTGATTGGTCCAGATGGGAGCCCGTTAACGGTTGCCGATCTGCCACCAACATCAACCCGCCGTTGGGTGATCCGCCGAAAGGCCGAAGTCGTTGCAGCGGTTAGAGGTGGGCTTTTAAGCCTTGAGGAAGCTTGTCAGCGTTATACGTTGACAGTCGAAGAGTTTCTGTCCTGGCAACAGTCAATCGATCAACATGGTCTTGCAGGCCTTCGAGCGACACGAGTTCAGGAATACAGATAGACTGAAATTTATTTCTTAGTTTATTGAATGCAAAAGCGGTTGGTTTTCCAGCCGCTTTTTTGTTTATATTCCTATGATTTCCTTACATTTTAGCCGTCATTTCGTCCTTCATTTAAAAAGTGGCCGGACCAAATTTTTGCAAATTCGTCAAAGTGTTAACCCGTTGTTTACCACGAACTGGGAAATTATTGCCTAGTTGTTGGGATGAAATGAACAAGGGCAGTTCTGAATTCATCTCAACTGTGTTCTGTTTGAGGTGGCACCCAGTGGAAAGCGTTTTATCAACTGTACAAAAAATCGGTCCTGCGCGTATTGCAGCGATGGCCGTAGTTACAGCACTTTTGATCGGTTTTTTTGGTTTCATTACACTTCGTGTTTCCAAACCTCCAATGGCACCGCTTTACACGGACCTTTCATTTGACGATTCAACTGGCATCGTGGAATTTCTAGAATCTCAAGGAATTCCCTATGAACTGAGCAACAATGGTGGCTCAATTTCTATCGATCAGGATAAAATTCTGAGAACCCGCATGTCGCTTGCCTCCGAAGGCTTGCCGCTTGGTGGAAATGTTGGTTACGAAATTTTCGATAAGACAGACACGCTTGGCACAACGTCATTTGTTCAAAACATCAATCATGTTCGTGCTCTTGAAGGGGAATTGGCCCGCACAATCACCTCAATCAATCGTATTCGCGGCGCGCGCGTTCACTTAGTGATCCCAGAACGCCAACTCTTCCAACGCGAACAAAAGCCGCCTACCGCCTCGATCGTATTGAAAGTGCGTGGTGTGTTGGATCAAAGCCAAATCCGCGCCATCCAACATCTTGTTGCGTCAGCCATTGATGGCCTTTCACCAACAAAGGTTTCGATTGTCGATGAAACGGGCAGTTTGCTTGCTTCTGGCAACGGCCCAGCCGGTGCAGGACTTGCTATGCAAAATGCTCAAAGCCGAGCAATCCAAGTTCAAGACCAACTTCGCAATCAAATTACGGACCTTCTTAGCGGTGTGGTTGGTCCAGGGCGCGCGCGTGTTCAAGTTTCAGCCGAACTTGAAATGAACCGCGTCACACAAACATCTGATGTTTATGACCCTGAAAGCCAAGTGGTGCGGTCAACCCAAAGCCGAAGCCAAGAAAGCGAAAGCCAAGAACGCAGACCAAATTCTGGCGTAAGTGTTGGCAATGAACTTCCAACAGCTACCGCTGACGCCAATACACCTGATGAGACCGAGGCGACAGCCAATACTGAGGAAGTTGTCAATTACGAAATTTCACGTACCACCACAACGCAGGTACAAGAAGCAGGCGCGGTCAAACGCCTATCAGTCGCGGTCCTTGTTGATGGTACTTATACGAAGAATGAAAACGGCACGTACACCTATGCTCCGCGCAGTGACGAAGAACTAGCCCGTCTTGCAACCTTGGTCCGCTCCGCTGTTGGCTTTAATGAGGAACGTGGCGACCGTGTTGAGGTTGTCAATTTAGAATTTGCTGAAAAACCCCTCGAAAAAGCTGAATTGGTTGAAGAAGCTGGTACGTTTGAATTCACTAAATATGACTATTTCCGAATTGCCGAATTGGTTGTAATGGCCATTCTCACACTCTTCGTTCTACTTCTTGTTGTCCGTCCACTCTTGCGTCGAGTACTCGACAGTACAGTGCCAGAGCTTGTGCCTGAACAGATTGCTAATGGTGCTGCGGCACCTTATGCAGCAACCTCCGGCAATGGTGCGGCTCCCATTGGACTTGACCCGAACAATCCAGCCTCTCAACAAATTACTGAAGCAATAAGACAAGGCGCTGTGCGCGCAGAAGTCGTCAATCAAATTGGCGATATGGTCAACACCAGTCCTGATGCCGCTGTGGGCGTTGTGCGTAACTTGATTAAAGAAGCTGCATAATGGACGGTGAAAATTCCATCACAATCGAGAACCAAAATGTCCTAACCGGAGATTTGAATGGGCCGCAAAAAGCAGCAGCCCTGATGCTTGCTTTAGGAGAAGAAAACGGCAAAGAAATTTGGACCCGTCTGGATGATGATGAAATTCGAGTAATATCCTCAGCAATGTCGCAACTTGGTGGTATACCGCCATCGTCATTTGAAACCGTACTGGTTGATTTTGTCTCAAGAATGGCCTCCGACGGTGCAATGACTGGCACCATCTCCAGTACGGAACAATTGTTGAAATCCTTCCTTCCAGAAGATCGCGTCGCCCATATTATGGAAGAGATCCGCGGCCCTGTCGGAAACAATATGTGGGAGAAACTCTCCATGGTGCAGGCCAATGTGCTCGCCAGCTATTTAAAAAATGAATACCCCCAGACCGTTGCAGTCGTTCTTTCCCACATTGCAAGCGAGCATGCTGCAGAGGTGCTCGGCGTTTTACCTGAAGAGTTCGCTCTTGACGTTGTAGGGCGGATGCTAACAATGGAATCAGTTCAAACCGAAATTCTTGAGCAAATTGAAGCGACGCTTCGCCAAGAGTTTATGACAAACCTCTCCCGCAGCAGCAAACGCGACCCCCATGAAATGATGGCGGGTATTTTCAATAATTTCGATCGCCAAACAGAAGCACGCTTCCTAACAGCGCTTGAAGAAGAAAGACGCGATAGTGCTGATCGCATCAAGCAATTGATGTTCACCTTTGATGACCTTGGTAAACTTGATGCAGCCTCCGTCCAAACATTGCTTCGGGACGTGGAGAAATCTGACCTGGCAATCTCCTTGAAGGGTGCCAGCGAAACATTGCGTGAATTTTTCTTCTCCAACATGTCACAACGTGCCGCCAAAATGTTGAAAGACGACATGGAGTCACTTGGCCCAATGCGTCTAAGCGATGTGGATGAAGCGCAAAATAAGCTAGTCATGACCGCAAAAGCTTTGGCTGATGCTGGTGAAATAGTCGTCCAAAAAGGCGAAAATGAAGAAGAGATGATCTATTGATGAGCGCCGACATTCAAAAATTTGGTGATGCCGCGCCGTTTACTTTCGACGTTAACTTCGCAGCACCTCAAACAGAAAAACCAATCCCAACGGTTTTGCTAACTGACCATGAAACTGCGCTAAAAGAAGCCGAAGAACGCGGGCGGCTGATTGGTCTTGAACAAGGTAAAGCTGGCGAAGAAGCGCGTCTGGCGGATGAAGCAAAACGGGTTGCAGATGCCGCTGCAGGCATCCTTTCAGCCATTGATGGTGACCGCATACGTCTTGAACACGATAGCGCGGCTTTGGCCCTTTCCATCGGCAAAAAATTGGCTGGTGAAGCACTTACAAGGTTCCCATTAGATAATATCGAAGCCTTGATCAGCGAATGTCTCGGACCACTGAGAAACACGCCCCACCTTGTCGTGCGGCTTCATGAGAAAGATGCGGCGGCAATTACTGAGACGGTTGGCAAGTTTGCCCGTGAATCTGGGTTTGACGGGCGTTTCGTTGTGCTTGGTGAACCTGACTTTGCCCCCGGTGATTGTCGTATTGAATGGGCTGATGGTGGCATCGTCCGAAATCTCGACACTGTCGAAACTGAAATTGAAACCTCCTTTCAACGCTACTTTGCTGCATTAGATGAGGCGAAAGCCTCAAATACTAAAACAGCAAGTCAATCGGAGTAATTGAGCCATGAGTGATGAAACTGAAACACCACCAATGACGGATTCCCCTGCTATGGATGACGGAAGTGAAGCGCCACTTGCGCTGAATGAACATGCACAACCGGCAAAAGATGCAGACGATGGGATCATCGAAGAAAAAAACCCTGCCGATCTGGAAGCCGTTTTTGATGTGCCAGTCAAAGTATCCGCCGTGCTTGGTCGCACCCGCATGAAAGTATCAGACCTGATGAAACTCGATCGCGGCTCTATTTTGGAGCTTGATCGTAAAGTCGGCGAAAGCATCGATGTCTTCGTCAACAATCGCCTGATCGCTCGTGGCGAAGTAGTTTTGGTTGATAACCAACTCGGTGTCACCATGACCGAAATAATCGCACAAGAATAGAAAGATTAAAAAATGCGCCTTCTCATTATAGGACCGTTAAACGGCCAACTTTCTACAGCCACAAAAATCGCTATGGATGGCGGTGCGAAAGTCATGCATGTGGATGATATTGCCGGCGCAATGGCGACGCTGCGCTCAGGCAAGGGGGCCGATTTGCTCTTTGTCGATGTGGCAATCAATATCGGTCAACTTGTCAGTCAACTCGACTTTGAACGCATTCACGTACCAATCGTTGCTTGCGGTGTGGAAACGAACGCAACAGCTGCCGTGGACGCGATCCGTGCAGGCGCAAAAGAATATATCCCACTGCCACCAGATGCCGAGCTGATTGCAGCTGTTATCCAAGCGGTTGCAAAAGAATCGCTGGAATTCGTTTTCCGCGATCCTGCCATGGGTCATGTGGTAAAACTTGCTGAACAGATCGCACCCTCAGATGCCTCTGTGCTCATCACGGGTGAAAGCGGCACGGGTAAGGAAGTGATCGCGAAATTCGTCCACTCAAAATCCAACCGTGCTGATAAACCATTTATCTCCGTCAATTGCGCGGCCATCCCAGAACATCTTTTGGAATCCGAATTGTTCGGTCATGAAAAAGGGGCGTTTACAGGTGCTGTTCAACGTCGCATTGGTAAGTTTGAAGAAGCCGATGGCGGCACGCTGCTGCTTGATGAAATCAGCGAAATGGATGTGCGCCTGCAAGCTAAACTTTTACGCGCGATCCAAGAACGCGTGATTGACCGTGTGGGCGGCACCAAGCCTGTGTCCGTGAACATTCGAATTCTTGCAACGTCAAACCGCAACTTGAAGGACGCCGTTAAAGAAGGCACCTTCCGCGAAGATCTACTCTATCGCTTGAATGTGGTGAACCTATCCCTGCCTGCGCTAAGACAGCGCCCTGATGACATCATTGCCTTGTCAAAACATTTTGCAATCAAATATGCCAAGGCCAACGGCATGGCTGAACGCGCTTTGAGCGATGATGCAGAACAGCTTGTTCAAAGCAACCCATGGCCGGGCAATGTCCGCGAACTTGAAAATGCAATCCATCGTGCCGTGCTCATTGCAACGGGTGAAACAATCGGTCCTGAAGCGATCATTATGCCGGATGGATCGGAATTTTCCGACGGTATGATTGGCGCCTCTAGCGATCCCGTTGCCCGCCAAGCCGCGCTGACTGCAGAAGCTGTGACCCGCACCCTTGTGGGCACACCGCTTGCTGACGTGGAGCGCGATTTGATTTTAGATACGCTCGATCATTGCCTTGGCAACCGGACCCACGCTGCCAACATCCTCGGCATCTCAATCCGCACCCTACGCAACAAATTGCGGCTTTATATGGATAGCGGAATTGATATTCCACAGCCCGGTGAAATTAGAAGCGCGATGGCAGGGTAAAGCTCTCAGCGCTCAAGAACGAATACTTAATACACAAAACAATTGGCAAAATCTGCAAGGCGCAGTTCTATCCAGATAGCCGTACCCTCATGCGCCCATGCCATTGTGGCAGCACCCAAACCGGTGAATATCCCACCGATAACGAGGGCGACAAATGTGTTTTGGGCGGCAATTGACATGTTATGAAGCTAACAGAATTAGCTGCGTTTTACCAGCAAGCGAAGCTTCTTCACCGCCGTTTCTGCAAGCTCACCATAAGAGACGGTGGAAACAAAATTTCCATCACTATCAAGCAGAACAACCGAGGCCGTGTGATCCATCGTATAATCACCATCGCCAAGGCGTACCTTGTTTGAATAGATGCGGTAGTTTTTCAAAACCTGTGACACTTTTTCAGGCGTACCCGTAAGACCGACGATGCGCTCGGAAAACGATGTCACATAGTCTTTCATCACTTCAGGATTATCGCGCTCAGGGTCTACGGTTACGAAATAGCTTTTGATAGACTTACCCTCATCCCCCAATTCCTCAAGCCAGCCATTAATGTCTGACAAAGTGGTTGGGCAAATTTCGGGGCAATGAGTAAAGCCGAAGAATACGACGCTCGGCGAGCCTTTTAACGTGGCCTCTGTTACCGTGCCGCCTTCATGGCTTACAAGCTCAAACGGTCCGCCAATCGTTGCTGTTCCCGTTGCTGTCGATACGGTTTTATTCAGTGCGCTGGTCCCATCAAAACCATTGACGTAGAAGTAACCACCAAAGGCACCACCCGCGACCGCGACCATTCCCCACAAAGCATATTGAACAAGTCTGATAGACATTTAACCACTCTTCCTTTTGAACACTCTATTTACTTAAGACAGTTACCTCCCAAGCGCAAATGAGTACATATCGCCATTTAATGACTTTTTTGAGAGTGAAATCACTAAAATTAACCGGCCCTTAACCATGAAGGCGGCAAAAATTGCCTAGTGGTTTAACGGGCGAAGTGCGCCTTGTTGAATGTGTAGTGGTAGTGGCTGGACAAATAATGGCAAATACAAGCGTAGGCGATAGTAATTCGACAGGCGGCGGCTCGCTCGCCAAGTTTTCGGACATCTTACGCCAAGGTGATATTGGTCTTGCGCTTTGCGTGATCATCATCATCGTAATGCTGATCATGCCGATGCCCGCTTATATGCTGGACTTCTTTCTCGCAATTTCCATTACATTTTCTGTCCTTGTTTTGATGACTGCCTTGTTCATTCAAGCACCACTTGAGTTTTCAAGCTTTCCAACTGTTCTACTGATTGCGACCATGTTGCGCCTTGCGCTCAACCTCGCCTCAACCCGCCTTATCCTCGCCAATGGCCACACGGGCACAGGGGCTGCGGGCAATGTGATTGAATCTTTCGGTGAGTTCGTCTCGCGCGGGAATTTTGTTATTGGTCTGATTGTGTTTGCAATCCTTGTGATTGTGAACTTCATCGTGATTACCAAAGGTTCTGGACGGATCGCGGAAGTTGCCGCCCGCTTTACCTTGGATGCAATGCCCGGCAAACAAATGGCGATTGATGCGGATTTATCTGCTGGCATTATCTCAGAAGACGAAGCTCGCCAACGTCGTAAAGACCTTGAAGATGAAAGCTCCTTCTTCGGTGCGATGGATGGTGCGTCAAAATTCGTGCGTGGTGACGCGATTGCCGGATTGATGATTACCTTCATCAACGTGGTTGGCGGCATTGTCATTGGTATGATGCAGCAAGACATGTCGTTTTCTGATGCTGGCCGCACCTACACATTGCTAACCATTGGTGATGGTTTGGTCAGCCAAATTCCAGCCCTCATCGTTTCAACCGCTGCGGGTATTTTGGTTTCTAAAGCTGGTGTTCGTGGTGCCGCTGATAAGGCGCTTGTTAAACAGCTCACCCATTATCCAAAAGCCTTCGGCATGTCGTCTTTCGTCATGACCTTCATGGCCTTCCTGCCAGGTATGCCAACAATGATTTTCCTCACCTTGTCAGGCGGAGCCGGATATCTCGCTTACGTTGGATTTAAGAAGAAGCAAGCAGTCGTTGACGAAAAAGCCATGGAAGAGGTCATGGCCGAACAAAAAGAAGTTGAAGCGCAAAAAGAACCTGATATTCGCGACAGCTTAAAAATGGACGATCTGCGCATTGAGGTTGGCTATGGGCTGCTGGCTTTGATCAATGATAGCGAAGGGTCTGACCGTTTGACCGAGCAGATCAAAGCGCTACGCCGTCAACTCGCCAACGATCTTGGTTTCGTTATGCCATCTGTGCGGCTGCTTGATAATTTGCAGCAAAAGCCGAACGATTATGAAATTAAGGTCAAGGAAGTTTCTGCGGGCAGTGGCGAAGTTTATCCCGAGAAATTGATGGTGATGGACCCGACGGGCAATAAAGTCACCTTGCAAGGCCACACCACGACAGAACCAACCTTTGGTCTGCCTGCAACTTGGATTGGTAAAGAACAACGCCCTGACGCGGATGCGCTTGGTTATACGGTGGTTGACCCTGCAACGGTTGTATCAACCCACCTATCTGAAGTGATGAAGGCGAACGTCTCTGAGCTCTTGTCCTACTCACTTGTGCAAGACCTTTTAACCGATTTGAGCGAGCAGCAAACCAAACTGGTTGACGATATGGTACCAAGCCAAATTACCGTCAGCGGCATCCAGCGGGTTCTTCAAGGCTTGCTGGCCGAACGGGTTTCTATTCGCGATCTACCAACTATTTTAGAAGCCATCGCAGAAGCGGCAGGTGCTATCAGTACAACGTCAGGCTTGGTCGAACATGTGCGCTCTCGCTTGGCCCGCCAAATTACCGCACAAAACACCTCGCCATCTGGTTTTCTTCCGATGATAACCCTTTCACCTGAATGGGAAACAGCTTTTGCCGAGGCACTTGTTGGTGATGGCGAAGAGAAGCAATTGGCGATTGCCCCGTCGAAAATACAAGAATTTGTGGTAGCGGTGCGTGATGGTTTTGAAGAGGCGGCCAGAACAGGTGAAATCCCTGTTCTACTTGCAAGCCCCGGTATTCGCAGCCATGTGCGCTCCATTGTAGACCGATTCCGCCCGCAAACAGCGATCCTGTCGCAGGCTGAAGTGCACCCGCGCGCCAAGCTTAAAACAATTGGCACGATTTAAAGGGCTTCCAAAACCTGCTTTAAAAATACAGCCAGATCATCCGTTGTGTGATGAACATGCTCTTCATTTGAAATGGTCGTCTCCCAATCCATACGCGGCACAGAGCCTGTTGGTGGGTCTGTTACCAACACTGTGCGCATACCCATCTCATGAGGCACGGCAAGATTGCGCGGCAAGTCTTCAAAAAATGCAGCCCGCGTTGGATCGATGCCCGTCACCCCTAAAAACTGCTCATAAGGCGCACGGTGTGGTTTTGGCATGAGATCAGAGGCGACAATATCAAAGACATGATCAAACAGGTCCGTGATCCCCAATCTGTCGGTTGTCCGCTTTGCATGGGGAACATCGCCATTGGTAAAGATCACACGACGGCCTGGAAGTTTTTCCAATGCGGCCCGCAGGTCTGGCGCATCTTTTACAGGCGCATAGTCAATATCATGAACAAAATCGAGATAATCCTTCGGATTGATTTTCTTCTCAATCATCAACCCGCGCAGCGTGGTGCCATAATCACGATAATAATCTTTTTGAATTTTACGCGCGTCATCAAACGGCAAGTTCAACAAGTTCTCGATGAAGGCCGTCATTCGCACATCCATCTGCGCGAAAAGATCACACGAGCGAGGATAAAGCGTGTTGTCGAGATCAAACACCCATGCATCAACGCCTTTAAAGGCTTTCAAGTCTGTCATGGTGTGATCAATGTCCCAGCACCATGTTCCGTGAAAATTTCAAGCAAAACCGCATGGGGCTTTCTGCCATCCACAATCACCACACCATTCACACCTTGCTCAATCGCAGCGATGCAGGTCTCGACCTTCGGGATCATCCCGCCAGAAATTGTGCCGTCTTTTATCAAGTCTTGCGCCTGACGAACGCTTAGCTCTCTAATAAGCTCACCTTGTTTATCAAGCACGCCCGCAACATCCGTTAAAAACAACAAACGTTCTGCCTCTAGGCCGCCAGCAACCGCTCCTGCAAAGGTGTCAGCATTAATGTTGTAGGTATTCCCCTCATCATCTGACGCAACAGGTGCAATGACGGGAATGATGTCAGAATTGAAGAGAAGTTGGAACACCGTCGGCTCAAAATCAATTGGCTCGCCCACGAAGCCAAGAT
>CAZKKW010000016.1:0-36449 GCA_964553335.1 uncultured Hyphomicrobiales bacterium
GGGACGGGGTGGTTGCGGATGTATTTCAACATGCCGCCCGCAAAATCGCCCATATCGAGCATGGCGTGATCTGGCAGGGAGAAATGTTCTTGCACAGCTTTTTCTGAGGTTGATCCCGTGCACCCCGCCACATGCGGCAAGCCTTCAGCAACCGCCACATCAATGCCGCGATGGATGGAGTGTATCCATGCGGAACATGAAAATGGGTGAACAATGCCCGTGGTACCAAGAATGGATAGGCCGCCGATGATACCAAGGCGTGGGTTCCACGTTTGCTCTGCTAATTGCTCGCCGGTCGGAATGGAAATTTCAATCTCAATATCAGGCTCTATGCCGTGGGCCGTGCAAAGCGCTGTGACCACCTCATTCATGAGCGAGCGGGGAACAGGGTTGATCGCAGGTTCGCCAACACCCAAAGGCAGGCCCGGTCTCGTCACCGTGCCAACACCTTTGCCCGCTTTAAAGGTAATGCCTGAACCGCCCTCACCAAACCTTACTTTTGAAACAATCATTGCACCATGTGTCACATCAGGATCATCACCTGCATCTTTGATAATGCCAGCGCGGGCGAAGTCTTCTGTCCGCTCTTCGATTGCCAGAGGAAAACTTGGTGTTTCACCTTTTGGCAGGGTAATCGTGACGGGGTCTTCAAACTTGGTGCATAAAAGCGCGGATAATGCCGCTTTTGTTGCAGCAGTTGCGCACGCGCCTGTGGTCCATCCTCTTTTGAGAGGTTGGTTATTTTCGCCGTCTTTTACATCGTCGATTGAGTGCGCCATAACCTCGTTCTATACAAGTCTTTGAAAGATTTAAACGTCAGGATTATCTGTGACCCTTAAACCGTCAAATGGATGCGTCATTGCTGCCCCCCAGTCTGGGTCGGGAAAGACGTTGGTGACGCTTGGCTTGTTGCGGGCTTTGGGGCGATCTGGCGTGCGGGTGAAAAGCGCGAAGGTTGGGCCAGATTATATTGATCCAGCCTTTCATGCGTGGGCATCTGGCGCTCCTTGTGTGAACCTTGATCTTTGGGCAATGGGAGAGGCGCGGGTTTGTCATCTTGCCAACACAAATGACTATCTGTTGGTTGAAGGCGTGATGGGCCTTTTTGATGGGGCGGATAATGGTTATGGCTCAACGGCGGATTTGGCGGCTTGTTTAAACCTGCCCGTGGTGATGGTGGTTGACGCCCGTTCGCAGAGTTTTTCCGCCGCAGCGCTTTTGCATGGCTTTAAGAGTTTTCGTGGTGATGTTGATATTGCGGGCGTCATCTTCAATCGTGTGGGGAGTGAGCGCCATGCGGGCTTGCTTAAAAAAGCAGCAGACGCCGTTGATGTTCCCGTGCTTGGCTGTTTGCCCCGCGTTGAAGCCCTAACAATGCCCTCGCGCCATCTTGGACTTGTGCAAGCAGAAGAGCATGGCGAATTAGAAGCGCTGATTGAGCAGGCCGCTGATTTGATGGCAACCCATGTTGACCTTGAGGCGATCGCCGCGTTTCAGGGCGGTGGATTTGATGCCGTCGACGTAAAACCTCTTGCTCCGCTCGGCCAGCGCATTGCCTTGGCGCGGGATGAAGCTTTTAGCTTTGCTTATTCGCACATGATTGATGGCTGGCGGGCGAAGGGCGCAGAAATCTTGCCCTTTTCGCCTTTAAATAATGAAGCCCCTGATCCATCCGCTGATGCTGTGTTCTTGTCGGGTGGGTATCCTGAACTGCACGCTGGTAGGCTTGCGGGTAACGACGTGTTTCTGGATGGCCTTCGTGCACTTAACGGTGAAGCGCTCATTTATGGTGAGTGCGGCGGCTTCATGGTTATGGGCGATGTGCTGATTGATGGCGATGGTGTGGCGCATGAAATGACGGGGCTGTTGCCTGTCACCACCAGCTTTGAACAGCGCACACGGCACCTTGGTTATAGACGCATCACTCATAACAGCGCTTTGCCGTGGCCTGAAATATTGCGAGGCCATGAGTTTCATTATTCAACGTTGATTGCTCAAGGAGACAATACAGCTTTGTTCACGGCCGAAAATGCGGTGGGTGATGCGCTGGACCCTATGGGCTTGTCGTTTGGCAAATGTGTCGGCTCCTATGCTCATGTTATTGCACCGGAGGATGGCCCATGAGTGCGTTGATGGTGCAAGGCACGGGGTCTGATGTTGGTAAGTCGCTGATCGTGGCTGGGCTTTGCCGTGCTTATAAAAATCGCGGCCTTACTGTGCGCCCGTTTAAACCACAGAATATGTCGAACAATGCTGCGGTGACCGTTGATGGTGGTGAGATCGGGCGGGCGCAGGCGTTGCAAGCTTTGGCTGCTTGTGTTGAACCGAGCGTTCACATGAACCCTGTTTTATTAAAACCTGAAACGAACACGGGTAGCCAAGTGATTGTTCAGGGCAAGCGAGCTGCGACCATGAGCGCGCGCGAATATTTTAAAACCCGCGAACAATTTATGCCCTCAATCCTTGAGAGCTTTGAGCGTATGAAGGCAGAAGCAGACCTCGTGCTGGTGGAAGGGGCGGGCAGTCCGGCGGAAGTTAATCTTCGAAAAGCAGACCTTGCTAATATGGGCTTTGCTCATGCTGCCAATTTGCCTGTGATGTTGGTTGGCGATATTCATCGCGGCGGTGTCATTGCGTCGCTGGTTGGTACCAAGTCGGTTTTAGATGATGCTGACAATGCGCGAATTAAAGCCTTCCTGATCAATAATTTTCATGGCGATGTGTCGCTGTTTGATGAAGGGATCAAGATTGTTGAGGAAGCGACGGACTGGTTTTCTGCGGGTGTTGTTCCGCATTTTGATGCGGCCTCAAATTTGCCGGCTGAAGATGCATTGACCCTTGATAAGATTTCTAACGATCAAGGTGAAATCAAAATTGCGGTCCCTCGTCTTGCCCGTATTTCAAACTTCGATGACCTCGACCCACTTCGCCTTGAAGAAGGCGTTGCCGTTATCTTTGTGCAGGCGGGTGAGGCTATTCCGGCGGATGCTGATTTGGTATTGCTGCCTGGGTCAAAATCAACGATGGCAGATATGGCTTTTTTCAAAGAGCAGGGCTGGGATATTGATTTGCATGCCCATGTCAGGCGCGGTGGTCGCGTGCTTGGCCTTTGTGGTGGCTATCAAATGCTGGGTCGGAAAATTCATGACCCTGATGGCATCGAAGGCGCAAGCGGTAGTATTGATGGGTTAGGGCTGCTTGATATTGAGACGACTTTGACACCCAAAAAATCATTGGTAAATCGCACGGCAAAACATCTTATCAGTGGTGAGATGATGGATGGTTTCGAGATGCATTTGGGTGAAAGCGATGGCCCGGCGCGTGGGCGCCCCTTTGCTGAAATTGAGGGGCGGGCAGAGGGTGCTGTTGCGCGAGATGGACAAATTGCAGGAACCTATTTGCACGGCATTTTTTCAAGCGATGATTTTAGAAAATCCTATCTCGCATCCTTTGGGCTTCAAACCTCTGACCTATGCTATAATTCACTGATTGATGAGACCCTGAATCAGTTGGCTGACCACATGGAAACTCATGTCGATTTAGATCGTCTTTTTAAGATGGCAAGGGAGGCTTGCTAATGGCGGCTCCTGTGCATGGTGGTGACCTGAAAAGTGCAATGGCACTTAGCCAAGAATTTGGGTTTGAGGCTGGAGATTTGTCTAACTGGATAGACTTATCGACCGGAATCAATCCTCGTCCCTATCCTGTTCCTCAACTTGACCCATCATTTTGGCACACGCTACCGAGCCAAGATTTGCATCAAAAGCTAATTGATGCGGCGGTCAAATACTATCATGCGCCATCACCTCATCATCTTCTTGCAGCCTCTGGCTCAGCCCTTTTAATCCAGCTTTTGCCCGCTCTCTTTAAGGGAGAATCTGCATCAATTGTCAGCCCGACTTATGGCGATCACGCAGCAGCTTGGGCGCGTGGTTCTGGTGCTTGTTCTTTGATCGAAAGTAGCGATGACCATAGCGAGGGAATTTTGGTTTTGACCAACCCTAACAATCCCGATGGTCGTCGATACAGTGCCCGCGAATTGGAGGCCTTAGCAGAAAAGCAAACCCGCGCGGGTGGTTGGTTGATTGTTGATGAAGCATTCGCCGATTTAACCAGTGAAGATGAACCGACGACAGCTTTGGTTGAGAAGTATAATGTTATCATACTGAAATCTATTGGAAAATTTTTTGGTCTTGCAGGCGCTCGGCTTGGTTTTATGATCGCGCAACCTGCCATAATAGAAGCGATGAGAGAGCTGTTAGGTTCGTGGCCTGTCTCTGGACCAGCTCTCGAAATCGGATTTCAAGCGCTCTCCAATGTTCAATGGCAGAACGAGACGCGGGACTTTTTGAAGAGGCAGATGGAAGCGGTTTTAGCCGTTTTCAAACAAGTCCAACTTCCCGTTATTGGCGGTACTGATCTTTTTACCTTGGTTGATCAAAGCGCAAAGCCCACCCTCTTTAAAGAACTTCTGCGAGCACAAATTTATGTCCGCTCGTTTGATTATAACGAAAATTGGCTACGCATTGGACTGCCTGCAAATGATGATGAGCTTGCTCGTCTCAAAACTGTCGTGACTGCGTTATGAGCTATTTTGCGATGAACCTTTTGGTCGCTCTTGCAGCCCTCATTTTTGAAAGATTGGTTGGATATCCAGATTGGCTCTACAAGATGGTTCGCCATCCAGTTGTCTGGATAGGTGCACTTATTTCGATTTTGGACCGAATTTTAAATAGAGAAAAACTCCGACCTGATTCTCGACGAGTAAAAGGGGCTTTTGCACTCTTTATTGTCATTTTTGTTGTGCTGATAATTGCCGTTTTCATCTCATTTTTTCTGCGCTTATTTGTTGGTGGTTTGTTGATTGAGGCAGTGCTTGCCTCCACCATGCTTGCTCAAAAGTCATTGAGGGACTTCGTTGAAGAAGTTGGTAAGGCGCTGGGTGAAAGCGTGGAAAAAGGTCGGGCGGCGGTGTCGCATATTGTGGGGCGTGACCCCAGTCAATTAAGCGAGAGTAAAGTGGCAAAAGCGGCTGTCGAGAGCCTTGCTGAAAACACCGCCGATGGTGTGATTGCGCCTCTGTTTTGGATGATGCTTTTTGGCTTGCCGGGAGCCGCTTTATATAAGGCGATCAACACAGCTGATAGCATGGTTGGTTATCGCAACGAGAAGTACATGGATTTTGGGTGGGCATCTGCAAAACTTGATGATCTGGTCAATTATCCAGCGTCACGCCTTTGTGGATTTTTATTTGTTGCAACAGGTTGCTTGCGGCAAAAATGGTCCGCCAAGCAGGCCTATCAAGTGATGATGCGTGATGCTGGAAACCATGTCTCTCCCAATGCGGGATGGCCGGAAGCAGCAATGGCAGGCGCTCTTGATTTAAAGCTCGGCGGTCCTCGTTCTTATGAAGGTCAACATGTTGATCTAGCGACCATGGGACATGGCCGAGACTTCTTGACGAAAACCGATATCAAGATCGCTGTTGAATTTTTTCGTTGGAGCATGACATTGTTAGCCGTCATTTTGGGTGTAGTCACTTTGGTCGTTTTAATGCTGGTCTAACCCTTCATGACCAATGGCAATCCGGCGGCGATGAACACCACACGATCGGCGACTTCAGCAACACGCTGATTGCAAATGCCTGCATGGTCGCGGAACTGTCGGCCGAGTTTATTTTCTGGCACGATGCCAAGACCAACTTCATTGGCAACCAGCACTATGTGACCATCTGCTTTATTCAACACGTCGCAAAGGTGCGAGATTTCCGGATCAATGTTTTTTTCTGCAAGCAGTAGGTTGGTAAGCCACAGGGTTAAACAATCAACCAAGATAAATCGAGATTTGTCCTGCTCTCGCGCTATGCAGTCAGTCAAGTGAAACGGCTCTTCAATGGTTGTCCAGTTTTCGCCGCGTTGTTCTTTGTGTTTGTCGATGCGGTTCGTCATTTCTTCATCGAAAGCCTGACAGGTAGCCATATAAAGCCGTTCGCCTTTTGGGTTGGCGTCCAGCCATTCATGGCCAAGTTGTTCGGCATATCGGCTTTTGCCTGAGCGCGCGCCACCAAGAACCAACGTGATCATTATTCAGGGTCCGTCTTCTCAGGCGAGCCATGAACAGGCAGGCGGGCAATGAAATGGCCTTTCATTTCCTGTGGCCATTCGCGAAATGGCACTTGGCCGGTTTTGCTGGTGCCGTGTTTATCAAACCATTCAACAATCGCATCTGCGGCTTCCTGCTTCGGCTCAAAGCGCCCTGCAAGATAGGAGAAACGTTCTGTGTCAGACATCATCACATTGCAGTGCTGGGAACAGGCCCAAAGGCAATCTTGTTTTTGGATGGTAATATCATCACGGCCTTCAAGCGCTTTTTCCAAGTGCTCTGCCAGCCTTTCGCCACCAGTAATTCCCTCGCCATCAACTTTTTCTTCGACTGTATAACGGCAACTTGTACAAACAATAATGGCACGTGACATGAGGCATCCTTCTGTTCATTGAAGGATTTTAATACGCTATGAAGCGGCTCGCTGAAACACAAAAAGCGGTGTGCACACGCGAAAAGTGTCGCAAAGCGGTTGGTTATGCCTCTTGTTCTTCGCCTTGCGCTTGTTGTTTCGCACGAAGGGCTGCGGATGCTGTCGAACGGTTCGTGAGGACTTCTCGTGGTTCTGGCCCAAAATAACCACCTTCGTTGATGAAGGGGCGGGGGCTCATAATGACGGAACGAATGCGTTGCGATACGGCTTTGGCAGAGAAGGGTTTGCCGAGCACTTCGTTTACGCCAAGCTGGCGAGCTTCTAAAATGCGTTTGCGTTCTGTGTGCGCCGTTACCATGATGACGGGTACATAGGCCATAGGGTGATCGGGCTGGCGGATCATGCGCATCACGTCGGACCCATCAAGAACGGGCATAATCCAATCCAAAATGACGATATCAGGCATAACGCGTTCAATGAGTTCGAGTGCTGTTGCACCATCTTCTGCTTCGTGAATTTGGCGGCAACCAAAGCCTTGCAGCATGTTTCGGATGATCGCGCGCATATAAGCGCCGTCTTCCGCAACAACAAACGATAGCTCTGAAAAATCAACGTCCTGCATCAGGCCGCTCCCTACTCAATACAAATGGTAGTAGGATTTTAACAAGTGAGAACTAACGAGCAGTTAAGTTGAACAAAGGGGCTAATTTTGATTGCTCAAAAAAAACCCCGGCAGGGCCGGGGTTTTCAATTCTTGAAGTGAGTTATTCGCTATTTCTATTTTTTCAAAAGATCGCGAATTTCAGCCAGCAATACTTCGTTAGCTGGCGGTGCAGCAGGTTCTTCTGGCGCTTCTTCTTCTTTTTTCTTAGCAGAATTGATGCCTTTGATCACCATGAACAACGCAAACGCGATGATGATGAATTTGATGATCGCATTGATGAAGGTGCCAACGTTGATTGTCGCAACACCTGCTTCTTTTGCGGCTTCTGCTGTAGCAAATGTTCCTTCGCCCAAAGCGATGAACAAGTTTGAGAAGTCTAGGCCGCCGAGCAAAAGTCCGATGATTGGCATAAATACATCATCCACCAATGATGAAATGATTGCGCCGAATGCTGCACCGATAATGATACCAACAGCCATGTCGACCATGTTGCCTTTCATGGCAAACTCTTTGAATTCTTTTAGCATTTCTTTCCCCTGAGTACTAACAATTCTTCTTTTTTGGTGATTTAAGCCCGCATAGTTCGTACGGGATTTCTACTTAACGTTGTACTGATACCAAAGCCGCACGCGCCTGTGAAGTGTTATTTTAACTTTCTATTAATACTCTTTTGTGCGCTTGCTTGGAAATGTGCTACAAAATTGCGAAATGCTTTTGATTTTGTGACGTGAAAAATGATGAGCGAGCTACTTGCTACATTTGGGAGAATTGATTTAACCAGCGGTTTGGCCATTGCGCTGATCTCGCTTGTTTATATGGGTTTTCTGTTTTTGGTCGCGACTTATGGTGACCGGCAGGCGGGGTCTGAGCGTTGGATTCGCTGGCGTCCGACGATTTATGCGCTATCCATTGCTGTTTATTGTACCTCTTGGACATTCTTTGGTTCGGTCGGCGTTGCGGCCCGTTCAGGCTTTGATTTCCTTGCGATTTATATATGCCCTGTGCTTTTGGTGACCGTTGGTTATCCACTTCTTCGTCGGATAATAAGGCTGTCGAAGGAAGAGCGTATTACCTCGATTGCTGACTTTTTGGCATCAAGATATGGCAAGCGTCAGTCGGTTGCGGTGATTGCAACCTTGATTGCTGTGATTGGAACGGTTCCTTATATCGCTTTGCAGTTGAAAGCGCTTTCAACATCTGTCGCGATTATGGTGAGTGATCAGTCGTTGTCTGGTGAGGCGAGTATTCCGTTCTTTAGTGATCTGCCTTTGTTGATTGCGATATCAATGGCGGCTTTCGCAATTTTGTTTGGTGCGCGTCATACGGATGCTACCGAACACCAAAACGGTTTGATGCTAGCAGTCGCCACCGAATCCGTCATCAAACTGGTCGCCTTTTTGGCGGTTGGGGTTTATGTCACTTGGTTCATGTTTGATGGCCCAGGCGATCTGTATACACAGGGTGAAGAAAGCGGGGTTTTGTACCGCTCCCTGATTCAAGAGCAAGGCGACGGCTTATGGATAAGTTTTGCGATCCTTAGTTTTGGTGCGTTCTTCATCCTGCCAAGGCAATTTCATGTGATGGTGGTGGAAAGTAATGGCGGCAATGAATCCCGTCGCGCTATTTGGTTGTTCCCGCTTTATTTGATTTTGATCAATCTTTTTGTCGCGCCGATTGCGCTTGGTGGTCTGTTATCGTTTGACACGGCGGTCAATGAAGATTCCTTCGTTTTAGCGCTGCCACTATCTCATGATGCGGATTTCATATCCATTGTTGCGTTTCTTGGCGGTCTATCGGCTGCAACCGCAATGGTGATCGTTGCAACCGTTGCCCTTGCGATCATGGTTTCTAATGACATTGTCGTGCCGTGGATTGTTCGGCGTTCTTCAAACCGCGTTATCCCGTATCGTGATATGTATGGCTTGATCTTGAATATTCGTCGAGGGGCGATTTTTCTGATCATTTTACTTGCCTATGTTTATTACCGCATCGCGGGCGATACAGCTGCGTTGGTATCCATCGGTATTTTGTCGTTTGCAGCGGCGGCACAATTAGCTCCCGCTTTCTTCGGTGGTCTTTTTTGGAAACGGGCGACATCCAAAGGCGCCATTGCTTCAATGGGTGTTGGCTTTGTGCTTTGGGCATATACGTTGATTTTGCCAACGTTCGTTGATTCAGGCTTGATCGATCCGTCCATTCTCGCACACGGTCCTTTCGGTATCGAAGGGTTGAAGCCGACGGCCTTGTTTGGGACCGAGTTTTCGCCGCTCATGCATGGAACGCTCTGGTCGCTCGGTGTGAACAGCTTGTTGTTTGTTGCGGTCTCTCTTATGACGACGCAATCACCGATTGAGCGGCTTCAATCAGATGTGTTTGTTGCGCGCAGCTATGTACCTTCTCATGTTTATAAACGCTGGCATGCGCCGATAAAGGTGGGGGAACTGCAAGACACGGTTAGCAATTACCTTGGCCAAGAAAGAGTGGGGCGCTCGTTTGATCGTTTTGCTCGCGAAAATGCCTTGGTTCTTAATGCTGAACATGTGGCTGATGTGCCGTTGTTGCGGTTTGCTGAGCAATTGCTTGCCTCTGCGATTGGTGCATCGTCTGCGCGTCTTGTGATGACTTTGTTGATCAGCAGGCAAAGGGCGGACCCGCAAGAAGCGGTGCAATTGTTGGATGAAGCAACTGCTGCTATTCAATACAACCGCGAACTGTTGCAAGTTGCGATTGATGAGGTCGAACAAGGTTTGGCCGTGTTCGATTCTGATTTGCGGCTTACCTGTTGGAACCGGAATTTCCGAACCATTTTAGATTTGCCGGTTGAGTTTGGGGAGGCGGGTACGTCGCTTGGCCGAATTTTGCGTCATATGGCAGAAGCGGGTGAATTTGGTCTTGGCTCGATTGAAGGCGATATTGCAAGTCGTATTGCCTCTTACAGTGGCAGCACAGAAGTCATCATAGAACGTCTTGCAATCGCTCGTCGTGCGGTTGAAGTGCGCACCAAGCCCATGCCTGAAGGTGGTTTTGTGCTTTCTATCAATGATATCACCAACCGTATTTTGAACGAAGAGGCGCTGACAAGGTCAAATGAGACGCTGGAAGCACGGGTTAAAACGCGGACAGAAGAATTGATGCATCTCAATAGCAAATTGATTGATGCGAAGGCGGAAGCTGACGACGCTAATATTGGCAAAACGCGTTTTCTGGCAGCTGCTGGTCACGATATTCTTCAACCCCTCAATGCAGCACGCCTCTATGCCACCACGTTAGCAGACAGAGCGACAAGAGATGGTGATCACGTCACCGAGGAATATGTCCAAAAGATCAATGCGTCACTGGGTGGTGTGGAAGATATTTTGGGTGCCGTTCTAGATATTGGTCGGTTGGATACGGGCGCACTCAAACCTCGTTTTTCAGTCTTTGCCCTTCAAGATTTATTTGATCAATTGGAAGTTGAATTCGCACCCCAAGCAATGGAGAAGGGTCTATCGCTCAGCATTTCTTACTCACCGGCCTTTGTGAATTCGGATGAACGGTTGCTTCGTCGATTGCTGCAAAACTTAATTTCGAATGCCATCAAATATACAGAAACGGGTAATGTGTTGGTTACAGCACAAGGTCAGAAAAATGATTTTGTGATTGAGGTAACTGATACTGGTTCAGGCATACCGGAAACCCATCAAGGTGATATTTTTAGAGAATTTCACCGTCTTGAAGATGGCGCGAAAGCTGCATCTGGCCTAGGCCTTGGCCTGTCAATTGTGGAGCGTATTTCTAAGGTTTTGAATCACCCGATCGAACTTGAATCTGAACTGGGGCAAGGCTCTAAGTTTTCTGTTGGCGTTAAGCGTGTCGCGAAACCGGTTAATGTTGACAAGGCAAGTAAAGAGCAAGTTGTGCCATCACCTGTTAGCGCTCAACTCAATGGGCTTGTTATTTTGTGTATTGATAATGAACCAGAAATTTTAAAGGGCATGCACTCAATGTTGTCTGGTTGGGATTGCACGGTCTTAACGGCTGATAGCCTTGAAAATGCTCTCAGTGTAATTAATGAACACGGCGATGTTCCAGATGGCATTATCGCGGATTATCACCTCGATGTTGGCACAGGTATTGATGTGATTGAAGAATGCCGTCGTCGTTATCGTTCTGACTTACCGAGTATTTTGCTGACAGCGGACCGGTCGCGGGCTGTGCAAAATACCGCAGAAGAGCAATCAATACTTGTCTTGCGCAAGCCATTAAAACCGGCAGCACTGCGTGCGCTGTTATCGCAATGGCGTTTAACACGGGTTGCTGCTGAATAAGATCGGAATCTAAGTCGACGCGATTTTGGACGCGACGATAACGGCTTGTGTTCGGCTGTTTACATCTAGTTTTTGTAAGATGGCAGACACATGCGCTTTCACTGTAGCCTCAGAGACATTTAACTCATAGGCGATTTGTTTGTTCAGCAGACCTTCTTTCAACATCATCAAAACGCGCATTTGCTGCGGTGTCAGCGTTGATAGGCGAGACGCAATTTCAAGCAGTTCATCGTCTTCGGTGTCGTTGTCAATCGCTGCTTGATCAGGTACCCATACCCCGCCATCAAGCACACTATTTATGGCGCTTTTGATGGTGGCTGTATCGCTAGATTTTGGAATAAAACCTGATGCACCGAGAGAAACAGAACGACGGATCGTATCAAGGTCTTCGCTGCCAGACACGACAATGATTGGAATTGTCGGATATTGGCCACGCAGGAAAATTAAACCTGAAAAACCCTGAACGCCGGGCATGTTGAGATCTAACAAGACCAAGTCGACATCGGCCGTTTCTTCAAGCGCTTTAATGGTTGTTGTTAGGTCTTTTGCTGAAACAACTGAAGCTCCAGAGAAACCCGCTGATATGATGTCAGATAACGCATCCCTGAATAAAGGATGGTCGTCTGCAACCACTATGCATGGTGCTGTCATCAAAATTTAGCCCTCCCGCTAAGTTGAGTATAATATCCCAGAAACTTGAGGTAGCGCAATCATGAAAAAGTGTTAGAGGTTACAAAAAGTGAAATTCGCTCAATTAATAGGTGCTCACTTGGGTTTCATAAGCGGTTTCACGCGATCAATAAGCGTTGGCAACTTGAGCACGAACCATAATGCAGACCAAACATTGCCTAAGAAAAACAGTGGCACAATCCAGAAGAGGGCAACACCTATGTTTTCTTCAAAAGCGGCAATGATAATCGCGATCAAAATAAAGCCGAGATAAAGATCAGCTAAGGCGGTCCAACCCCAAAAATCCTCCGTGATCCTTCCAAAGCTCTCATTAATGGGGGCTTGTAAGGCCGCAAGGATGATGAGAACAGTTAAGCCTATACCAAAAGCCGCAATCACCATTCTTGTGAGTGGGGCCGCCATTGCTAGCTGCGTGCTTTTAATTGGTCGGCATAGGTGAACAGCCGCTTGAAGGCTTCTTTTAAGAGATTGGCGACGCCTTCAAAATTCTCTTCAGCGAGTAAAAACAACAGCCCATCGCGGGCTTTGAAAACAGCACTTTGGAAAGTGGTTGCAAAACGGCTGTGCCAATCGTTTGAATTGGTTTTTGCTTCAATTGCTTCATCTGATAAAGGAACAAAGTTCTCGCAGCGATAGCCGCCTTTTTGCCGTTCACAAACATTTAAGTCACCTGATATGGTGTTCAGCAGCATATAACCGCCGTTTTCTATTTCCTTTACCTCATATTTGGTGTGGGCAGAGGCCATTTGGCTAAACAGCAAACCGCAGACGAGGAATGTTGTAAAATAGGTTGTCCGATTTGGCATTTTGGTCCTGTGTTATAATCGCAGTAAGGCTGTAGCGCGGCGCTGAAATTATATCATTTAGTTTTTGTTAACCATAACATACAGGAAATGGTTTGAATTGACAAAATCGATGAGGCATGGCCTTTGAACTTCATTCTCAAATTGAGCAGATAGTAGAACCATGACGGTAATTTATAAAATTTGCCCGCAGGCACTTTGGCAGCAAGCGGAAGCAAAAGGTGTCTTTGATGGCGCCCCAATTGACCATAGCGATGGCTATATTCATTTCTCAACAGCCGAGCAGGCACGGGAGACGGCGGCAAAGCATTTTAGTGGGCAAGATGATTTGCTCTTAATTGCCGTAGACGGTGATAAACTTGGCGATGCGTTGAAATGGGAACCCTCTCGTGGTGGCGCGTTGTTTCCTCATCTATATGGCACTCTTAATGTTGGCGATGTTGAGTGGATTAAACCGTTACCCCTAAAAGTTGACGGTAGTCACGATTTTCCGGAGATGAACTAGAACGATGAGTTTTCTAGAAAACCTTGCCCGTTTGGGCCTAATGAAATTGAATGCAGAACGTGCGCATTTAGCGGGTGTGAAAGCGCTGAAACGTGGTGCGGTGAAAGCGACGAAACGCGTCGATAGTGTTGTGCTTCGCTCTGATGTTGCGGGCATTACCTTTCCTAACCCACTGGGCATTGCAGCAGGCTTTGATAAAAACGCTGAAGTGCCCGATGCGCTGATGAGGCGCGGTATGGGCTTTTCAGAAGTCGGCACTGTGACGCCTTTGCCGCAAGAGGGAAACCCGAAACCGCGTGTGTTTCGCTTGCCCGAAGAAAAGGCCGTTATCAATCGACTTGGTTTTAATAATGAAGGCCATGACGTTGTTAAAAAGCGCCTTGTGCAGCGCCGCAAAAAAGGTGGCATTGTTGGGGTCAACATTGGGGCGAACAAAACCTCGGATGATTTTATTGACGACTACATCAAAGGCATTCGAAAATTTGCGGATGTGGCGACCTATTTCACCGCGAATATTTCATCACCAAACACACCGGGCCTGCGTGATTTACAAGGGGCGGCAGCGCTTCGTCAGCTTTTAACCTCAATCAGAGCCGAGCGTGATGAGGTGGCCGTTGATGTCGGATATAAAGTACCAATTTTCTTGAAGATCGCACCCGATGTTTCAGATCGCGAAATCGAGCAGATCGCGGGCGAAGTATTGGATAGCGGTATTGAAGGTTTGATTGTGTCTAACACCACGGTCTCTCGTGAGAATATTGCTGAGCATGAGCTGGCTAATGAAGCAGGCGGCCTATCTGGTGCGCCTGTGTTTGAAGCCTCAACCTTGGTGCTTGCAAAGATGCGCCGTGCGGTTGGTCCGAACATGCCGATTATCGGTGTTGGTGGTATCACGGATGGTGCGAGTGCATTGCAGAAAATCAAAGCGGGTGCGAATTTATTGCAGGTCTATACCGGCCTTATTTACGGCGGTTTTGATTTGATTGATGAGATCAAAGATACGCTTGAAGAAGCGGTGCGAGCGGAGAAAGCATCAAGCGTTGCTGATCTTGTTTCAACCGATACGGAGCGCTTGCTAAAAGATCACTAACCGGTTGCGAAGGTCGCAGCCTCACGGCTTTTTAATCTGAGATAAAGCAGTAAGCCTCTTAAGCCGAGGAATATGTTGAGCGCGAGCCAAAGCCCATGATTGCCGAGGATTGGGAAGAAGACGTAATAGGCGATGATCATTAAAACAAGCGACATGATCATGGTGTTGCGCATGTCGCGGGACCATGTAGCCCCGATGAAAACACCATCCATTTGAAAGGCTGCAACACCGACCAATGGTGTGATCACTGCCCAGATTAAATAGATGGCGGCAATGACTCTGATTTCTTCATTAGGTGTCATGAAGGCAACGATCAAACTGCCAAAGATGACAAACACCAAAGACAAGAGCGCTGCCTGCACCACATTCCAAAATGCCGTTAGTCTAATTGCCCGTTTAAAGGTGCTGTGGTCTTTTGCACCAATCGCGCGGCCTACAAATTGTTCTGCGGCAACGGCAAATCCGTCGAGGAAATATCCGGCAATCATGAAGAAATGCAGCAAGATTTCATTGGCTGCGAGAATGTTGTCTGATTGCTGTGCTGATTGGCGCGTGAAAAAGACAAATGCAATATGCAAGCAGAACGAGCGCACCATGATGTCGCCGTTTAAAACCATCATGGCGATCAGCTTGCGCAGATGAAATGTCATGGTGAACAATTGGCCCGCATATTTTGAAACCGGTTTGATGACAAAGAAGATTGAAACCAAAACGGTGACCGCTTCTGCAACCACGGTGCCCCATGCTGCCCCTTCAACGCCCATGCCCTTCACCAGTACAAAATAATAGGTGAAGGTGATGTTGAGCACGTTTAAAAATGTTTGGGTGAGGAAGCTTAAGATTGGTCGGTCTGTGCCTACAAACCATGCAAAGAAGACAAAGTTGAGCAGGGAAAACGGTGTTGCTAAAATGCGCACATTGAAATAGTCACGCACGGCTTCTGCCACTGCGTCACTTGGGCCCATAATGATCAGACCGTATTTCAAAATAAGCGGCGAGCAGGCGATGATGAGAAGACCTGCAACAATGCCGATTAAGCAAGAACGAAGCAGCACGCCCACCACTTCTTCGCCGTCTTTGCGGCCAATTGCTTGTGCTGTAAGCGCGGATGTTGCAAACCGCAAGAAGTTGAACGTGGTAAGTAAGATGCCGATAAAAGCAGCGGCAACAGCAACGCCGCCAATGAGGGCTGCTTGACCCAATTGGCCTACAATTGCCGTATCAGCAATGCCCACCAGCGGTGTCGTCAAATAGCCAAGTCCCATCGGGATCGCAATGGTGAAAACTGCTTTATGAGTGACGTTTAAAGGGTCTTGTTTTGTTGACATGATAAAACAAGACCTAAAGCATTTAAGCGGTTAAAGCGAGGTGCGTTGGCGAATGGCAGCGGATAGAGTGCCTTCATCAAGATAATCAAGCTCACCCCCCACCGGCACGCCGTGGGCAAGCCTTGAGACGGAGACATCAAACTCTGCCAGATGGTCCATAATGTAATAGGCCGTCGTCTGTCCTTCGACCGTTGCATTAACGGCGAGAATGACTTCTTTGATTGGTGCTTCACTGGTGCTTTCTTGGACCCTTGTAATCAGGCTTGCAATGTTGAGGTCTTCTGGCCCCACCCCATCAAGCGGGGAAAGTGTGCCGCCCAAAACATGATAGCGACCGGTTACCGCAGCCGCGCGTTCTAAGGCCCAAAGGTCGGAAACATCTTCCACCACGACCAGCGTGTTTGGGTCGCGGGTGGGGTCATTGCAAATGGTGCAGGGAGAAGAGGTGTCGACATTGCCGCATTGCTCGCATTCGACGATAGCGGTGACGGCTTCATTCAAAGCGCCAGCAAGCGGGGTTAGCAATTTGTCTTTGTTCTTTACCAAATGCAAAACAGCACGACGGGCAGAGCGGGGCCCAAGACCTGGAAGCTTAGCAAGCAATTGCACGAGGCGTTCAATTTCTGGACCGGTAACGGATTTAGCCATAGTGCTATCTCGACTGTTTAACTGAAAGAGATATAGCGCGATTCGTTGGCAGTTTTTAATCTAAGGTCGAGCCTTAACTGATCATCACCATATCGTCGCGGTGCACCATTACCGCACGGCCTGGGTATCCGAGTACATTTTCTATGTCAGCACTTTGACAGCCGAGAATTTGTGCGGCTTCTTGATCGTCATAGGCCACAAGACCGCGGGCAATTTCGTCGCCTTTTGGCGTGGCGATAGAGACGGTATCACCGCGTTCAAAAGTACCTTCAATGGCTGTGACACCAGCAGGAAGAAGGCTCTTGCCAGCACTCAGCGCTTTTACAGCGCCCTGATCCAAAATCAGTTTTCCATGCGGATCGAGGTGACCTGCAATGTATTTTTTGCGCGCATCAAGGGGTGTTTCTTGCGCTTCAAACAAGGTGCACCGCGCACCGTCTTCTATTGCTTTTAGAGGGTGCAAATTTTTTCCAGAGGCAATCACCATGGCCGTGCCGCCTGCAACGGCTATTTTTGCTGCTTCTATTTTCGTGGTCATGCCACCGGATGCATAAGCGTTTCCTGCGGCTCCTGCCATGGCTTCAATCTCAGGAGTGATCTGTGCGACCTTAGCAATGTGTTTGGCATTTGGATTGTCGGCTGGTGGTGCATCGTAAAGGCCGTCAATATCTGAAAGCAACGTGAGGCCATCAGCGCCTGTCATGGTTGCGACCCGTGCTGCCAACCGATCATTGTCGCCATAGCGAATTTCAGCGGTAGCGACTGTGTCATTTTCGTTGATGATTGGCACGGCTCCCAGTTTTAACAAGGTGCCAATTGTGGCTCGTGCATTTAAATAACGGCGGCGTTCTTCGGTGTCAGCCAATGTCAGTAAAACTTGACCCGTGGTGATTTCATGTCTGCTGAGTGCTTCTTCCCATGCAGGTGCCAGTGCGATTTGCCCGACACTTGCAGCTGCCTGACTTTCATCCAGTTTCAAAGGACCATCAGGAAGACCCAACACATGACGACCAAGAGCAATCGCGCCACTTGATACAACGATGACGTCGAGACCTTGTTGCTTCAACCAAGCCATGTCGTCTGCAAGAGAAAAGAGCCAATCGCGTCTGAGCGTTCCCGTTCTATGATCAACCAGCAGAGCGGAGCCGATTTTGACAACGATGCGTTTGAAGTTTGTTAGCTTCGCCATGACTAAACGGGGCTCCAGCCTTCACTTTCTGGTTCATTGGCGGCGCGTTCTGCCTCACGTTTGTCGGTGATTGCGTCCATCAAACCGCGCAACACATTATCAACGCCTTTGCGGGTTGGCGCTGACAAAGGGAGCACCTTTGAATTACAGGCTTTCTCAAGTTCTTTGGTCTTTGTCTTGATTTCCTCATCGCTGAGGGCGTCAACTTTGGTGAGTGCCACCAGTTCCGGTTTTTCTTCTAGGCCATTGGCGTATGCATCAAGCTCACCGCGCACAATGCGATAGCTTTCTGCCACATCATCAGCAGTGCCATCTACCAAATGTAGATTTGTGGCGCAGCGTTCAATGTGACCCAAGAACCGATCTCCAATGCCAACACCTTCATGGGCACCTTCGATGAGACCTGGAATATCAGCCAAAACAAATTCACGCGCATCAATGCGTACTACGCCCAAATTGGGGTGCAAGGTGGTGAAAGGATAATCGGCAATTTTTGGTTTAGCAGCTGTAACGCTTGCAAGGAAGGTTGACTTGCCCGCATTAGGAAGCCCCACCAAGCCTGCATCCGCAATCAGCTTCAAGCGCAACCAAATGGTCATCTCTTCGCCGTCTTCACCGGGGTTGGCGCGGCGCGGTGCTTGATTGACGGCAGACTTGAAATAAGCGTTGCCAAAGCCACCATTGCCGCCACGGGCGATGCGGACCTTTTGGCCAATCTTTGTAAAGTCAGCAATCAGCGTTTCGTTGTCTTCATAATAAATTTGTGTACCAACAGGCACTTTGACAATGCAATCACCACCATTGGCGCCATGTCGGTTCCGGCCCATGCCGTGTCCACCGGTTTTGCCTTTAAAGTGTTGCTGGTAGCGATAGTCAATCAAGGTATTGAGGCCATCAACGCACTCGGCAAAAACATGCCCGCCACTGCCGCCGTCACCACCGTCTGGTCCGCCGTGTTGGATGTATTTCTCTCGTCTAAAGGAAATGGAGCCAGCGCCACCTTTGCCTGAGGAAATGTATATTTTTGCTTGATCAAGAAATTTCATGCGATGTCATGCGTTCAATTGGCGCAAAATTGCAAGTTTTTTGTGGGATTATTCTAAAAGCCGGGTGCTTTTAGGGCCGCTTCATTGCCAACACGGGCAAAGTTGATGGCCTCACGTCCAACGCGCACCAGTTTGCTCAATTTTGTTGTGCTTGCAAGAATGCCATTCTTTCTGAGTGCCCATTGCTCGGTGAATGTCACTTTGACGGGCTTCTTGCCGGGGCGCGAGAGCTTCTTTTGGTATTTGAAACTGGCAACTCGGCCTTTGATTTCGACCTTCACCTTCTTCTCAATTTCTTCGCTGGTCGCGGTATATTTGCCGTCGCCGGTTTTTGTGAATTTCCAAACGCGTTTTTCACTATCGCCTGCTGCATATCGATAGGTTTCAACGAGGGTCAAAACTTTGCCGTCCCATGTGCCTCTGGTGGTCATATTAAAGGACCGCGATGCACCAACAGTCTTTGAAAAAATCGTTCCTTTGGCAATTGTTTCGCCTGCAAAAAAACCTTCAAGCGTGAATTTTTTTTGCAAATTCGCCGTCGCTTTAGGTGCAAGTCCTTTTTGTGAACCTGCTTCTTGGTTGACGACAGAGGCCGATGCACCACTATCAGAAGGGTTTTCCTTTGGCAGTGGCGGTGTTGCTGCTTGTGCAATTGCTAAAGGTAGAAATATTGCAATTGATAAGAGCGAAAAGAAGCGTCGCACTATGAAAACTCCGATCGTTTGAAAGTCTTTATAAAACTCATAATCAACTTGTTAGCGCAAATAAGGCATTCAACCAAATTTCATAAGTAATCGCGTCGATTATAGTTTTTTTGTATCGAGGACGAATTCCAATAATATCGTACGCTGTAAGACCGAATGATTGTCATCTGAAATCAAGGCTAGCACGGTCTCGCCTGCTTCGTTTTCATAGATGGATACTGATTCCATATTGTCGATGCGATGTGACAGGCCTGCTTCAAACACGACCTTGCCGGTGATGGTTGCCTCTTTCTTCAATTCATCCGCTTTGATGAGCCGAAGACGCATGCCCGCACCCGTCGCCAAAGTGAAGCGGCGCTCCAGCACTAAAAGGTCGCCATTTTTTAAAAATTCGGCGCCCGTAATGTCGAACAAACTGTCGCGCTGTAATGTGAAGCGGCCTTCTTTATCGCTTGTTCCTTGCGGGTTGATAATCCAACCATAGGTTGGTTCATGGCGCCTGCCGCCGCGTTCAAGGATTGCTACTAAATGGCCTTCTAAAGCGGTGCCTCGCGGGGCATGGGCGAGCGCCTCCATGCCCTTGTTTACTTGCGTTTTCGCTAAACCTTCAGGCAGTTTTAACACACGTGGATCGAGGAGAAGGCCTGTTTTCGTATAGCCATATTTTGATATTGTGTGGGCACCTTCAAACGAGACATAAAGCTGGTTATTTATGCGGGCGAGGCCTTCAGCGTCACGAAAATGTTTGTCGACTGCGCCGCGCGGACCTGCACCAGAATAAATTTTGATCATTTTGACGTTTTTCAGAGCTTTGAAGCTTTGATTGTCATCACGTTCTATTTTAGCTGTGAGCCAATAGCCAGAATCAGAAATTGCAATCAGCCGTCTTCCTTGATTGACGATTTGTAATCCCGACAGGCCACCAAAAGCCCGTTGATCACCCAATAAGGCCGCGCCGCTTTTAAACGTTAGTGGGCCAAATGTTTTCTGGCTTGGTTTGCTTGGTTCAAAGTTCGCAAAATTTTCGGCTTTAACATTGACTGTGAAAGGTTTTTCTTGTGCGTGAACCCATTGGCTCAAAAGAACTGAAAACAGAACGGTTGCAAATGCAAAGATAGGTTGCCAGTAACGCGCCATCACTTCACCACCTGACCTTTGGTCATTTCGGCCATAATGCGGGCTGCTTTCAATTTGTCGCCATCGACTGCACTTTTTTGCAGGCTCTCAACAGTCGGTGGTACCGCCATTGGGCCGCGCATTTGGCTGCTCTTTGATGCGGGGCTGTCCCAATCGGATTTGATGTTTTCATCAAATAGTTCGGCAAGCTTGTCGGTCATAGCACCTGCAAGTTCTTCCGCGTCAACAATGGTGAGTGCTCGCTTATAATAACGGGTCACATCGTGGCCGATGCCGATGGCAAGCAATTCAACCGGCGAATTGTTTTCGATCTCTTCGATAACACCGCGCAGGTGTTTCTCGAGATAATTGCCGGCGTTGACGGAAAGCGTTGAATCATCAACTGGCGCACCATCCGAAATCATCATCAAGATTTTGCGGTTTTCAGGGCGGCCAATAAGACGGTTATGCGCCCACAAGAGTGCTTCGCCGTCGATGTTTTCTTTCAAAAGGCCTTCGCGCATCATCAAGCCAAGATTGCGTCTTGCACGACGCCAAGGGGCATCGGCGGATTTATAAACAATATGGCGCAAGTCATTAAGGCGACCCGGTGTTGTGGGTTTGCCATCTTGCAGCCATTTCTCGCGCGATTGTCCGCCCTTCCACGCTTTGGTGGTGAAGCCCAAAATCTCAACCTTCACGCCGCAGCGTTCTAGTGTGCGGGCAAGAATATCAGCGCATACGGCGGCAACAGTAATCGGTCGGCCACGCATGGAGCCTGAATTATCAAGTAGCAAGGTCACCACGGTGTCACGGAATTCTGTGTCGCGTTCTGCCTTAAACGACAGCGGTTGCATCGGGTCGGTGACCACGCGCACGAGCCTTGCAGTATCCAGAACGCCTTCTTCTAGATCGAAGTCCCAGCCGCGATTTTGTTGGGCGAGGAGGCGGCGTTGCAGGCGGTTTGCAAGCTTTGCAACAACACCGTGCATTTGGTTGAGTTGCTTATCAAGGAAACCGCGCAGACGTTCTAATTCTTCACCGTCGCAAAGTTCTTCAGCGCCCACCATTTCGTCAAAATCACCGCTATAGATTTTATAATCAATAACGGGTGGTTCATTGGGAAAATTATGGTCTGGGCGCGGGGCGTCGCCATCGTCTTCTTCAAAATCACCGAAGTCTTCGTCAAACATATCATCGGCGTATGTTTCGCCCATTTCTGTTTCACCAGTGTCCTGTTCCTCGCCGGAGGCTTCAGTTATCTCTGGATCACCCTCATCATCTGAATCGGCTTGATCCTGACGGCCATCATTTTCTTCGCTGTTGTTGTCGTTTTGATCTGCGGAATCGTCGCCGTCTTCATTGTCATCTTCGTTGCGATCATCTTCACCAATTTGGTCAGACATATCGAGCGATGTTAGAAGGTCGCGCACGCCATTTGCAAAACCTTCTTGGTCGTCAAGAAGTTCACCTAATTGGTCGAGTGTGGTGCCTGCTTTGCTTTCAATGAAGTCGCGCCACATATCGACGACGGCTTCACCGCTATCAGGAATTTTCATCCCGCCAAGACGTTCGCGCATCATAAGAGCAATCGCATCTTCTAGAGGGGCGTCGGCTTTATCGGTGATATCTGAAAAATTACCGCGATGGTATTTGTCTTCCAACATGGCATTGAGATTGGGCACCATGCCCGGCATGCGCTGCGCGCCGAGCGTTTCCACACGGGCTTGTTCTACGGCGTCAAAAATTGCCTGACCCATTTGTCCTTGCGGCGTATTCTTGCGATGGACGCTTGTATCATGGCACGCACGGCGAAGCGCCATGCTGTCGGCAAGGCCGCGTGTGGTCGCAATTTCACGCGTCGTCATTTTGCGGGCAGGCTCCGGCAGGCGCGCTGTGTCGCCGCTCATGCTTGGTCGGTCATTGGCGAAGGTAACTTCTAGCTCTTCGCCTGATACCGCACGCATACAGCCAGACAATGCCTGTTTAAAGACATCATTTGGTGTCGGGCCTTTTCCAGCATTTTTGCCGGTGGGCTTGCTTGGCGTTTTGGTATCCAATGCCATGATGGGACCGTTTAGCTCATGACCAGATTTGCAACTGATTCAGGAAGTTCTTCACCAAAGGCACGTTGATAGAACTCCGCAATTTGCGGGCGCTCTAAATCATCACACTTGTTGAGGAAGGTAACGCGGAATGCAAAGCCGATATCGTCAAAGATTTCGGCGTTCTCAGCCCATGTCAAAACCGTCCGTGGGCTCATCACGGTGGAGATATCACCATTCATGAAGGCGTTGCGGCAAAGTTCTGCAACGCGCACCATTTTAGAAACGGTTGAGCGCTCTTCAGCTGTGCCATACTTGGTGGATTTTGCTTGAACAATATCAACTTCATTATCATGTGGCAGATAGTTGAGCGTGGTCACAACAGACCAACGGTCCATCTGACCTTGGTTCAATTGCTGTGTGCCGTGGTAGAGGCCGGATGTATCGCCAAGGCCGATTGTGTTGGCTGTTGCGAAAATACGGAACGATGGGTGCGGTTCAATCACGCGGCTTTGGTCAAGCAAGGTAAGTTTGCCCGCCTTTTCAAGTACGCGCTGAATGACGAACATTACATCAGGACGACCCGCATCATATTCATCAAAGACGATGGCAACGTTATTTTGTAGCGCCCAAGGCAAAATACCGTCACGAAATTCTGTAATCTGCTTACCATCTTTCAAGACGATGGCATCTTTACCGATTAGGTCGATACGGCTGATATGGCTATCAAGATTGACGCGGACCAACGGCCAGTTAAGGCGGGCGGCCACTTGTTCGATGTGGGTCGATTTTCCTGTGCCGTGATAACCTGAAACCATCACACGACGGTTAAACGCAAAACCAGCTAAGATGGCCAATGTTGTTTGGCGATCAAAAAGATAATCAGGGTCCAGTTCTGGAACATGATCGGTTGCTTCGCTAAAAGCGGGAACTTTCAAATCGCTATCAATATTGAAAAGATCGCGGACTGAAACTTCTGTGTCTGGCAGGCCAGTTTGTGTTGTTGTCATGTCGTTCATAATGCCTCCGTTCCGCGATGGCGTATTCATCTGGAACTGATTGTAGATCTTACCGTCTTAAAATGGGAATAGTTTGGTTGTTTTGCTAGAAAATAACGCAAACAATTCGAATTGCCAGCCTTGGATTATCAACTAAATTGGATTGGCCCTAAAGCATGCCATTCTTACTAACGCTGATTAATCCGTAAAGCCAGCCGATTTAAGGAAATTATAAGCCTGAATAATCTCGCGCAAACGATCTTCAGATGATCTATCACCGCCATTTGCATCGGGGTGGTGGGTTTTTACCAGCTGCTTATATTTAGCCTTAATCTCTTTGCCCGTTGCATTGTCTGGCAAAGCGAGTTTTTCAAGGCTTTGTTTTTCAAGGCGTTTGAGCTTGCGTTGACGGCGAACTTCTGGAGCTGGGCCACCTGCTTGCTGTGTTTTGCCGCGGTGCAACCACGGCTTGCTGCCTGGAATGCCGCCGCTTGCTGTGCGCTGGCGGCTGCCCCATGAATTTGAACTTACTTCCCATGTTGGGCGATGGCCTGTGGATGACGCCTTTTGATAGGTCGCAATCGTATCATCATCCATGCCTGAGAAATAATTGTAGTTCTTGTTGTATTCGCGAACATGGGTGGCGCAGAAATAAACATATTCCCCTTCACGGTCGCGACCGCGTGGGGCTTTATAGATGCCTTTGTTGTTGCATCCTTCCCATTGGCAAATCTGTTCGTCTGCTTTTGCAGCCTCTTCAGTTTTGTTTGGTTTGACGCGGATGGAATCGAAAATGGACGATTTTTCTGGCATTGATTGAACCTAATGTCGCCGGGAGGAGGCGTTGAAACTGTATTCACAGCTAAAGAGATGCTTGCCCAAAAGCCGATTGGGGCATAACTATAGCGGAAGATAGGGTGATATATCACCCCCCAAATGGAATCAATGCGAATAGGGCTTTAATTTATGTCTGTGCGTGACACAATTGAACAAAAACTCATCAATGCGTTTGCACCTTCAGCGCTTGAAGTGGTGGATGAAAGCCACTTGCACGCTGGGCATTCTGGCAATCCGGGCGGCAGCGGCGAAACGCATTTCCGCGTGAGAATGACAAGTGATCAGTTTGTGGGGAAAATGCGTGTTGCTCAACATCGCATGGTCAATGAGGCTTTAGCGGAAGAACTAAAGCACCCTGTTCATGCACTTGCATTGGAGTTGAAAGCGGAGTGAAGGGGCTTACTAGTCCACACTCATCGCGAGCACGCGGCTGATTTCTTTAAGCGATCTGCCTGATTGATCCGACCAAGTGTTGAAGGCTGTTTGCACGGCTTTCATTGCTGATTTGCTGGTTGGGTTTTTATCGACCACGCCTTCGGCCATTAATCGTGCAACCACATCGCGGCTTAACACGAAGCTATCAACACCGATGAAGCGCAAGAAATATTGCGATGTCGATCCACCAAGACGGGAACCGCGCTTTTTCAGTACATCCAATAGGCCGATATAATCGTCACTTGGCCAATGGGCGAAGAAATTGGCAGCACTGCCGTGTTCTTTTGCAAGATCACTGATAAAGGCTGCATTTTGTTGAACGGTTTTTATCTTCATGCCGTTTCGAACAATGTCTTTGTTGGAAAGTAGTTGCTCCATGTCTTCATCGTTTAAGAATAAACAACGGCCAATATCAAAACCCTCAAAGGCTTTTTCAAAACCATCCCATTTTGCTTCAATAACTTTCCAACTGAAACCAGCTTGAAAGACGCATTTCGTCATCATGGAAAGCCAGCGGTCATCTGGGATCGCTGTCAGTTGCTCAGGTGACAGGGGCGGGTCGAGTAGGGCCTTTAACTCGGTGGCGCCGCCTTTTCGCTTTGCTGCGATTTGGAAGATTTCGTCAAAATTGCGCATTATCCCCAAGGGCCTTTGTTCTTACCTGTGTTTGGAACACTGCTGCGGCGGGTTGAATGCGGCTCGTCATCATAATCATCCACATAACCTTCTTCGTCGTTATCAAATTCCGCATCGAATTTCATGAGAGCATCAATCCGGTTTTGTGTGTTGGGGTGAGTGGAGAACAGGCCATCCATGTTGCGGCCTGAGAGCGGGTTGATGATGAACATATGAGCGGTTGCAGGGTTTGCTTCTGCGCGTTCATTGGGGATTTGGGCCGCACCATTTGAAATCTTCACCAAAGCAGAGGCAAGGCCGCGTGGGTTGGCGCAAATTTCACCACCGCGTTTATCGGCTGCATATTCGCGGGTGCGGCTGATCGCCATTTGTACAAGGGCTGCGGCAACTGGCGCCAAAAACATGGTGAGTAAAACGCCAATCATACCAAGCGGATTGTTACGATTATTGCCGAAGAACATGGCGAAATTTGCAAGCATTGAAATGGCACCCGCAATTGTTGCCGTCACAGTCATAATTAATGTGTCGCGGTTTTGAATGTGGGCAAGTTCGTGCGCCATAACGCCGGCAACCTCATCCGTATCTAACATTTCAAGCAATCCAGTGGTTGCAGCAACGGCTGCGTTTTCTGGGTTGCGTCCTGTTGCAAAGGCGTTTGGTTGCGCTTCGTGAATGATGTAAACGGCAGGAATGGGCATGTCGGCTGCTTCTGCAAGATCGGCCACCAGATTGAAAAACTCTGGTGCGTTTTCTTCATGCACTTCTTCCGCGTTGTGCATTTTCAAGAGCATTTTGTCCGAGTTCCAATAACTGAACACGTTCATGCCAATGGCAATCACAAAGGCAATCACCATACCGCCGGTTCCACCGAGCATAAAGCCGATGCCAACAAACAGACCTGTCATGGCGGCAAGTAGAATTGTTGTCTTGAAATAATTCACGTTATTTGGTCCTTGTTATTTCCTATAGGGTTGGCTTTGCTTATATATGGGTTCAAATTGTATTTCCTGCAATGGAAACTGACACGATGAATGACGACAATAAATCAGAAAATAAGCCTGACAAAGAACTAAGCGATGCGGCTAAAAGGGCTTTGGCCGAAGCTGAAGAGCGCCGCGTGATGCGCGCAAAAGAAGAGCAGGCCGCTCGCCCGAAAGAGGTGAATGGTCGTGATGGGCCTGAGGCAACCCGTTTTGGTGATTGGGAAAAGAACGGTATTACCAGCGATTTTTGATGTCGATAATCGCCGTTTTTTGAGCCTTCAAAGGTCGCAGTTTCGATAAGAGGTGAATGGGATGGCGAGAGAAATAGACCAAGAAGCGCTGGTCAACGACCTTGCTGCAATGGTGCGTATTCCAAGCGTCAATGGATTTGCTGACATTGATCCTGCTCACCCCGCCGAAGAAGCGATGGCGGTTCATCTTGAAACGGAGCTTTTAAAGGTTGGGCTTGAGGTCGAAACCCAAATGGTGAGCAATGGCAGGCGGAATGTTTGGGGCACGCTCAAAGGCCAAGGGTCTGGCCCAACGGTTATGCTGGCCGGTCATCTCGATACAGTGGGCGTTGATGGCTATGATGGACCGTTTGATCCGAAGGTTGAAGACGGTTTGATTTATGGCCGCGGTGCTTGTGATATGAAGGCAAGCTTTGCTGCTTATTTTGAGGTGCTGCGTCACCTTCAAGCAAGCGGCGAGCAGCTCTCTGGTGACCTGATTATTGCCGGTGTGGTGGATGAAGAATACGGCATGACGGGCTCTCGCCATTTTGGGGAAAACGGTCCGAAGGTCGATTATGCAATTGTTGGGGAGCCAAGCAATTTGGCGCTATGCCCCGTTCATAAAGGACAGATTTGCACGTTCCTTCGAACCTATGGCGTATCCGTGCATTCCAGCGTACCAGAAAAAGGCATCAACGCGATCTTTCACATGACATCGGTGTTGGTCGCCCTTCAAGATTATGCCGCTGAACTCTTGACGCGAGAGGCGCACCCCTTGTGCGGGACGCCGACATTGAGTGTTGGGGTTATCAGCGGTGGTGAAATGGTGAGCTCTGTGCCGAATTGGTGTGAGATCGAAATTGATCGACGCACTATCCCCGGCGAAACCCATAATGAGGTGATGAAAGAACTTGTGGCCGTTGTGGAAGGTGTTGCGAAGACAATTCCCGATTTTAAGTATGAATTTTTGGAACCTTCACTGGATGTCGGCCCACTTGGGACCGAGATGTCATCGCCTGTTATGGTGGCAGCAGAAAAAGCTTATGAGGCAGTGCTTGGTAAACCCGCCGAAATTCGTTCGTTTTCCGGTTCCACAGATGGGCCAAATTTTAAATGCCCAACAGTGATTTGCGGGGCGGGTTCTTTGGCGCAATGCCATTCGCTTAATGAGTATGTGTCGATTGATGAGATGAAAGAGGCTACGGCGATTTATCTGCACATGGTGCGCTCGCTTATTGGCAGTTAAATATCGCTGGTTTTTGATCGGCGTTGACGTGACAAGCAGGCAGCGTTGCTTTATTTAAGCCTCAACTCGCTTTTTTAGGAACGAAGAAAATGACCAGCCAAGCTTTGGAAAAAGCCTCCAACGATGACACCGACATTGCCACATTGATGGCGACGATTGGTAAGCAGGCGAAAGCGTCTGCGCGTATCGTTGCGAAGGCTCCAAGCGAACAAAAAGATAAAGCGCTGGAAGTGGCAAGTAGCGAACTTTTAAAGGCGACTGACGAAATCTTGGCAGCGAATGTGCTGGATATGCAAGCAGGTGGGGCGAAGGGCCTGAGCGCTGCTATGCTTGATCGCCTAAAACTCACGCCTGAGCGTATTGCCGCAATTGCCAAGGGGCTGGATGATATTCGCGGCTTGAAAGATCCAGTGGGTGAAGCCGTTGCGGAATGGGACCGTCCGAACGGATTGGAAATCAGCCGTGTTAGAACCCCGCTTGGTGTGATTGGTGTCATTTTCGAAAGCCGTCCGAATGTGACAGCAGATGCGGGTGCTTTGTGTTTGAAGGCTGGTAATGCAGTGATCTTGCGCGGTGGTTCAGATAGCTATCATTCTGCCCGCGCTATCCATGCGTGTTTAGTGAGAGGTTTGAAAGAAGCCGGACTTCCAGAACATGCAATTCAAAATATTCCAACCACGGACCGCGCCGCTGTTGGTGCGATGCTCAGCGGTTTAAATGGTTGCGTTGATGTGATTGTGCCGCGCGGTGGTAAGAGCTTGGTCGCGCGTGTTCAAAATGAAGCGCGGGTTCCTGTTTTTGCGCACCTTGAAGGGCTTTGTCATATCTATGTCGATCAAAGCGCTGAACTCGACATGAGTGTAGAGATTGTCGCCAACGCAAAAATGCGGCGCACGGGCATTTGTGGGTCGGTTGAAACGCTGCTTGTTGATCGTGCTGTTGCCGACACTCACCTGCCATCAATCGCTGCGAGCCTTCGTGAACGCGGATGCGAATTGCGTGGTGATGACGCGGCACGTGCATTGATTGAAGGCATGATCCCAGCCACAGAAGAAGACTGGCGCACGGAATATCTCGATGCCATTTTATCCGTTCGCATTGTGGACGGAATTGACGAGGCGCTTGATCATATTTCCGACTATTCATCAAGCCATACGGAAGCGGTTATTTGTGAAGATGCCGGCGTTGCGGAGCGTTTTTTCAATGAAGTTGATTCAGCAATTTTGCTTCACAATGCTTCCACTCAATTTGCTGATGGTGGTGAATTTGGTATGGGCGCTGAGATTGGTATTGCGACAGGTAAAATGCATGCGCGTGGTCCCGTTGGTGTTGAGCAATTGACCAGCTTTAACTACCGCGTGCGCGGCAAAGGACAAACGCGCAGCTAAGGTGCGCACAGTGCTATGGCCTGCCCATTTCACCCAGATGATTTGAAAATCCCGCATGTAGAAAATGGCATGTCGGTGGGCCTGTTCGGCGGATCGTTCAACCCGCCGCATGAAGGCCATGTGCATGTTGTTGAGACGGCCATGAAGCGTTTGCAGCTTGATCGTGTTTGGTGGATGGTTTCACCCGGCAATCCACTTAAGAACAATGACGACCTTCCCTCTTTATCCAAGCGCATTGAAGCCTCGCGCACCTTGGTTGATCATCCGCGTGTTGATGTGTCTGGTTTGGAGGCGAGCCTTTCGGTCAACTATTCCGCTGATCTTGTTCGTGAATTGATCGACCGTTTTCCAACGGTTCGTTTTGTGTGGTTGATGGGCGCTGACAATTTGACCAATTTTCATCATTGGGAGCGCTGGGAAGAGATTGTTGAAAATCTTCCAATCGCGGTGATTGATCGTCCGGGCGACACATTGGCCTCTCGTGCTTCAATGGTAGCGCGGAAATTCTCTCATGCACGATTGGATGAGCGCGATGCAGCGCTTCTTAAAAATTTGCGCGCACCCGCTTGGACATTCATCCACGCTCCACGTTCTCCATTGTCTTCAACACAAATGCGTCGTGCGCGTTCAAATCAGACTTGACCGAGCGGGCCTCAATTTTGTAAGTATCCGTTATTATGGAAAAAACCGACGCAATCTTGTCCTTACTGCCTGCCCGTTTGAAAGAAGCTCGACGGGCCAAAGGGCTGTCACTTGATGCTGTGGCAAAATTGTCTGGCGTATCGCGCAGTATGGTCAGCCAGATCGAACGAGGGGAATCGTCTCCTACCATTTCTACCCTATGGAATTTGACCAAAGCCCTTCAGGTTGATTTTTCAGGCCTCTTAGAAGGTGATCTTGCAAACAGTATTGAAGTTTTGCGCAATGGCGCGGTGCCAACTATAGAAAATCACGGAGCGGGGTGCACAATTCGCATTCTTTCACCGCCTGAAGAAGCAGGTCAGCACGAAGTCTATGATCTTCGCTTCACCCAAAACGGCCTGCTTGATAGCCAACCCCATGCTCAAGGAACACGGGAGCATTTAACCGTGGTTGAAGGCAATTTGACGGTGATGAGTGGTGATGTGGTTGATCATTTGTTAGAGGGCGACACGGCTCGTTATCCTGCCGATGTGCCTCATAAAATAAGCGCAAATGGGCCAGCGCGTGCTTTCCTTGTGGTGAGTGGAAAATAGAATACTATCCAATATAATGGATATTTTTCTAATTTTATGTAATTCTGCTATTGCGGAATCTAATCCGTTATGCGATCTTTAAGCAAAGGAGATTGTTATGACACAGGCATTTTTGTCCCATGTGGATGATACGCTCGCTCAAATTGAAGCAGAGCAGCTAACAAAGCGCGAGCGCCTCATTACGTCGCCACAAGGCGGCAAAATTACGGCGAACGGTAAGCCCGTTATCAATCTATGTGCGAATAATTATCTCGGGTTAGCCAATCATCCAGACCTTATAACGGCCGCTAAAACCGCGATGGATAGCAATGGGTTCGGCATGGCGTCTGTGCGGTTTATTTGCGGCACGCAAGATTTGCACCGCGACCTCGAAAAGCGACTGGCTCAGTTTTTGGGAAAAGACGATTCGATCTTATTTGCCGCCTGCTTTGATGCAAATGGTGGCTTGTTTGAACCGCTGCTTGGGCCTGAAGATGCGATTATTTCTGATGCGCTAAATCATGCCTCCATCATTGATGGTATCAGGCTTTGTAAGGCGAAACGCTATCGCTATGCCAATTCTGATATGACGGATTTAGAAGAAAAACTGAAGACGGCAAAAGCCGATGGTGCGCGCTTCATTATGATTGCAACTGACGGCGTATTCAGCATGGACGGCTATCTTGCCAACTTGCCTGAAATCACAAAACTAGCTGAAAAATATGATGCGCTCGTCATGGTCGATGATTGTCATGCGACAGGTTTCATGGGGCCAAAGGGGCAGGGCACGCCTCAGCACTTTGGTGTCGATGTTGATATTTTGACAGGGACCCTTGGCAAAGCACTCGGCGGTTCAATTGGCGGATATATTGCAGGTCCACAATCTGTCATTGATCTTCTAAGACAGCGAGCGCGGCCTTACTTGTTTTCAAATTCACTACCGCCTGCAGTCGTTGCGGCTGGCATTGAAGCGATCCGCTTGGTTGAAGAAGGTGACGCATTACGTGCCCAGCTTTTTGACAATGCTGCTTATTGGCGAGCGGGTCTTGAGCGTCTGGGCTTTGAGCTTTTAACCGGAGAACACCCAATCATTCCCGTCATGTTAGGCGAGGCCCATTTGGCGCAAGCGATGGCGGCCCGCCTTTTTGATGAAGGTGTTTATGTCAGCGGTTTCTTTTTCCCTGTTGTTCCCCGTGGACAAGCCCGCATTCGGACACAGATGAATGCAGCGCTTACGAAAGATGATTTAGATCGCGCCCTATCTGCTTTTGAAATTGCAGGCAAAGCTGTGGGTGTGTTGTCATGATCAATGAGATGAAAGCACTTGCTAAAATTCACGCGCGCGAAGGGTTGTGGATGCAAACGGCCCCTGTTCCTGAAATTGGGCCAGATGATGTACTGATCCGCATCAATAAGACTGGCATTTGTGGAACCGATATTCATATTTGGAATTGGGATCAATGGGCGCAAAAGACGGTGCCTGTGCCGCTGATTACGGGGCACGAGTTTGCCGGTGAAATTGTTGAGCTTGGGCGCAATGTTGAAGGGTTGGAACTAGGGCAGCGTTGCAGTGGTGAAGGCCATCTTATCGGCACGCAATCGCGTCAAAGTCGCGCGGGGAAATTTCACCTTGATCCAGAAACGCGCGGTATTGGCGTGAATGAACAAGGCGCCTTCGCAGAATATCTATGTTTGCCCGCTTTTAATGTAGTGCCATTACCTGATGAAATAAGCGATGATATCGGCGCTATTCTCGACCCATTAGGCAATGCGGTTCATACAGCCTTGTCGTTTGATCTGGTGGGAGAAGATGTGTTGATTACGGGTGCTGGACCTATCGGCATCATGGCGGCAGCGGTCGCCAGACATGCAGGTGCGCGCAATGTGGTGATCACTGACCTCAACCAAGACCGACTTGATCTTGCAACAAGGGTTGCTGATGTAACCCCCTGCAATGTGAAGCACGACGACCTCAACGACATACAAACGCAATTAAACATCATGCAAGGCTTCGATGTCGGGCTTGAGATGTCAGGCAATCAAGTGGCGCTTGACCAAATGGTTGAATCTATGGTGATGGGCGGACGCATTGCCATGCTAGGCATTCCACCGGGCAAAAGTCCTGTCGATTGGAGCCGGATTGTGTTTAAGGCCATTACCTTGAAGGGGATTTATGGCCGTGAGATTTTTGAAACATGGTACAAAATGATCGCCATGCTCCAAAATGGATTGGACGTGTCCAAGGTCATCACGCACCGTTTTGGTGTTGATGATTTTGAACAGGGTTTTGCCGCCATGAAATCTGGCCGATCAGGAAAAGTGGTGCTCGACTGGCGCTAGTCGAGCTTCACTGCACAGGTCTGTTCGCCAACATCATTGCAAGGGTTAAAACCTGACGCACCAACTCGGAATCATGTCGCAAATAGTCGAATAATTTTTCAAGATGTAGGTCATACTCACTGCAACATTTGCAGTGGGAGCTTGCCTGATGACGATCCATTCTAAGCTGACAACACCATCACCATCCCTTGAGGCTGTTATGCGCCCTGTCGAAACCGCGCGCGGGCTTCCGAACGAACACTATATTGATGAAGCGGTTTTTGCCGAAGAAAGCAAAGCGGTTCTTTTGAACAATTGGTCAGGTATTGGCTTTGGCAAAGATGTGCCCAATGCGGGTGATGTGAAACCGATTGATTTTCTAGGCCAACCGCTTTTGCTCGCCCGTGACCAAGATGGGACCGTGCGGGTTTTTCAAAATGTTTGCCGTCATCGCGGGATGATTTTGGTGGAAGACGCTAAAAACATCACAGGCGCAATTCGCTGTCCTTATCACTCATGGTGCTATTCGTTGGCGGGCGAACTCAAGGCGACGCCTCATGTCGGTGGACCGGGCAACAATGCTCATGATGAAATCAAACGTGATGATCTCGGCCTCTTGGAAGTGCGCTCTTATATCTGGCGCGATGTGGTCTTTGTGAATGTCTCAGGCGATGCGCCAGAGTTTGAAGAATACGCCAGTGACGTGATGCAGCGCTGGAAAGAGTTCGACCAACCAATTTATCATGGCGGGGCGTCGAGTTCTTTTAAACTGGATGTTAAAACCAACTGGAAACTCGCGGTTGAAAACTACTGCGAGAGTTATCACCTGCCGTGGATCCATCCAGGGTTGAATTCTTATTCTCGTTTGGAAGATCATTATAATATTGAGGAGCCGGGGGCGTATTCAGGGCAAGGAAGTTTTGTGTATCAACAGTTGAAACTCAATGGATCTGAAACATTTCCAGACTTTAAAAATCTCTCTGAGAAATGGGATACGAGCGCGGAATATATTGCATTCTTCCCCAATGTTTTATTCGGGGTTCACCGCGATCATGCCTATGCGATTCTGCTCGAGCCGAAAGCGATTGATGAGACGGTTGAACATATTGAGCTTTATTACAGCCAACCATTGGACGAGAGCTTCCAGCCATTGCTTGAAACGAATGCAGCATTTTGGAAGTCGGTCTTTGAAGAAGATATCTTCGTCGTAGAAGGCATGCAAAAAGGGCGTCGTGGTGGGTTGTTTGACGGCGGGAAGTTCTCACCAGTGATGGATACTCCAACCCACATATTTCACCATTGGGTCGCAAGCCATGTCAATGATTTGCGCACGCAAAAAGCTGAGCAAGAATGATGGGTGAGGCAGCAGGCAAAAACTGGCTTGATGGTGCGTTGATCGAGGCCCATAGCCGCGATGATAATGAAGCGTTGATTGCGCTTTATGAGCAAGCAGGCCTTGCCAGCGAGAAGACAGGCGACGAAATGGGCGCCTGTTTCTATTTTACCCATGCCTATGTTTTCGCACTGGAACAAGGCGCGCCACAAGCTGAGCAACTGAAAGCACGGCTTGTGAATTATGGTCGGGATCGGTAACAGTATCACCGTTAAAAGCGGTGTTTAATGAACCAAAGTCAGCTCAATTTAGCAAAACAGATATTTGCTAAAACGGCCTTGACCCCTATGGCAATGATATATTAAATGAACAAACGTTCATTTAATTGGTATCAAGGCTATGGCACGAACGGCTGGTTCATCCGGTGAAAAAACCAACAAGGCAATTACAACGGCAGCCTTAGCGCTTTTTGCTGAGCGTGGTTATGCGGCGGTCTCTATGCGTTCGATTGCGCAAGAAGTTGGTATTCAAGTGGGCGCCCTCTACAATCACTTTGCGACCAAGCAAGAGGTTTTTGCAAAGATCATGATCGATCATATGCATGAATTGCTGGCCGCATGGGATGTTGCCATTAAGGGTGCCAGCACTCCTGTTGAAAAAATTGAGACCTTCGTCCGCTTCCACGTTCGTTATCATATGACACGGCACAATGAGGTTTTTACCTCGTTTATGGAACTGCGCAGTCTTGAGCCTGATAATTTCACGAAGATTGAAGCGCTACGTAAGCGATATGAATATGATATTCGCGATATCCTCAAACAAGGCCGAGACAATGGTGATTTTCAAATCACCGATCCGCATGTCAGCGCTATGGCGTTAATTGCTATGCTGACGGGTGTCACCACTTGGTACAAGCCAGACGGTCGATTGGATATGAGTGAGATTGAAGAAATTTATCTTGCGCTCGCAATGCGGTCGATTTGCTGTGAGCAAGAAACCTCCCAACTAGCGAAGAAAGCAAGCTGATGTTTAACGCGAGTATGAATTTTGGCCTTGGTGAAGAAATCGACGCGTTGCGCGATATGGTGCAAAAATTTGCAGCAGACGAGATTGCCCCTCGTGCTCAAGAGATAGATGAGAGCAATGAATTTCCAAACGATCTTTGGGAGAAGTTTGGCGAACTTGGCCTGCTCGGCATTACCGTGCCTGAAGAAGATGGCGGTGTTAACATGGGCTATCTTGCCCATGCAGTCGCGATTGAGGAAATCAGCCGCGCCTCTGCTTCCGTCGGGCTTTCTTATGGCGCCCATTCTAACCTGTGCGTGAACCAATTAACACGCTGGGGTACTTCGGAACAAAAGGCAAAATATTTGCCGAAGCTCATTTCAGGCGAGCATGTTGGATCGCTTGCCATGTCTGAACCGGGGGCTGGTTCTGATGTGGTTTCTATGCGCTTGAAGGCTGAAAAGCGAAACGACAAATATGTCCTTTCTGGCAACAAAATGTGGATCACAAACGGTCCTGATGCCTCCACCCTCATCGTTTATGCCAAGACGGATATGGACGCCAAATCAAAGGGTATTACCGCCTTCTTGATTGAGAAAGATATGGCCGGATTCTCAACCGCGCAAAAACTCGACAAACTCGGTATGCGCGGTTCCAATACTTGCGAACTGGTGTTTGAAAATTGCGAAGTGCCTTATGAAAATGTGCTTGGTGAAGAAGGACAGGGCGCTGAAATTTTGATGTCTGGCCTTGATTATGAGCGCGTGGTGCTAGCAGCTGGCCCGCTCGGCATTATGGCAGCCGCAATGGATATTGTTGTGCCTTATGTGCATGAGCGCAAACAGTTTGATCGCCCGATTGGCACGTTCCAACTGATGCAGGGCAAGCTTGCCGATATGTACACCACTATGAATGCATGTCGTGCCTATGTTTATGCGGTGGCAGCGGCGTGCGATCGTGGCGAGACGACACGCAAAGATTCCGCTGGCTGTATTTTATATGCGGCTGAAAAAGCAACGCAGGTAGCGCTTGAATCGATACAGGCGCTCGGCGGCAATGGCTACATCAATGACTATGCCACAGGCCGCTTATTACGCGATGCGAAGCTTTATGAGATTGGTGCAGGCACAAGCGAAATTCGCCGCATGTTGATTGGCCGTGAAATGTTTGAGGAAACCAAGTGAAACTAACCTCATCTCTCAACCCGCGCTC
>CAZKKW010000017.1:0-32424 GCA_964553335.1 uncultured Hyphomicrobiales bacterium
GTGCAAAATCTCCGGGGGCCTCGAAACGACGACGAAGCTCATCATAAAAACTAAGGTCGATATAAATTTTGCTATCTGCTGGACAATAAAACGGACCAGAGGCAGAAGACGCCGAACCGCAAGCAGAACGGGTTTGACCGGTAAACAATTGCAAAACCGGTTTTTGATAACGCGCATTGCGTGAAGCAAACAATTGTTCCCATGCGTCTTCCGTGTCGGCTAAAACCACACGAACGAACTGGCTCATCTCATCATTAGCGGGTCTGCTGTTTCGAGGGGAAACTGATTGTTGTTGTCCACCAGTAAAGCCACCAAGGTCGCCACCGCCACCTAACAAGGTCAGCGGATTAATGCCGAAGACGAAATAAGCAATCAAGCCAACGATGATGAGGCCAATACCGCTGCCACCGCCAGCACGGCGAACACGCCGCCCGCCATTGCCTCTTGGAAAACGAATGCCGCCTCGGCTTCTTCCACGTACATCTTCTACATTCGAACTTTGTCGACGACCTCTCCAACGCATGACTCACAATCCCCAATTCAATCTTCGCGCATATACAACTTTACAGTGTTTTCCTTATAAGGCGCTACCCTTAATTTATCCCGCTAAAAGAAAACAAAAGCGGCTCATTATTCCCCTGAAATGGTTCATCACCACAGATCACGAAAAAACCATGTATTTTTCACGACTTTATTCACTAAAATCGACAAACAACCCTTTTCAAGCGCCCATCCTTTGCCTATAGAAAAGCCTTAGCCACGACATTAAATTGCACGTCACCCGGTCGCCCTCAGCGTCTCGGGTTTTTTGCAGAGCCTCCCTGTCGTTTAACTAAAAAAGCAGGTCCTTAATGCCTAGAAGAACTGATATTTCATCCATTCTCATTATCGGGGCTGGACCCATTGTTATAGGTCAAGCTTGTGAATTTGATTACTCTGGCACACAGGCCTGTAAGTCGCTCAAAGCGGAGGGCTACCGGATCATTTTGGTAAACTCTAATCCGGCTACCATCATGACGGATCCTGAGCTTGCTGACGCGACCTACATCGAACCGATCACGCCCGAAATTGTCGCGAAGATCATCGAGAAAGAAAAGCCAGACGCCATCCTTCCAACCATGGGCGGGCAGACGGCTCTCAACTGTGCCTTGTCACTCAAGAAAATGGGTGTTCTTGAAGAACATAATGTGGAAATGATTGGCGCGACGGCTGAGGCAATTGATAAAGCCGAAGACCGCGACTTATTCCGCGATGCCATGCAGAAAATCGGCCTCGACACGCCGCACGCTGCTTTTGTGAATACGACTGAACTCAAAAAGCGTTTTGACGATGAATATAAAGCAAAGCGTGCAGAGGTTGCCAAAGGGGGCAATGATGCGGCGCTAGAAAAATTCGAAGAACAATGGATGGAAGGCGAGCGCCACCGTCGTGAAGAGCATCGCCTTACAGCGCAATTGCAAGCCTTAAAAGCGAGCGAGACAACTGGCCTTCCCGCGATTATCCGCCCAAGCTTTACAATGGGTGGTCAAGGCGGCGGCATCGCTTACACGCTTGAAGAGTTATACGACATTGTTTTGTCCGGCATTGAAGCCTCACCAACCAACGAAGTTTTGGTTGAAGAGAGCGTTCTAGGTTGGAAAGAATTTGAAATGGAAGTGGTCCGCGATAAAGCGGATAACTGCATCATCATTTGTTCAATCGAAAACATCGACCCGATGGGCGTACACACAGGCGACAGTATCACCGTTGCCCCAGCACTAACGCTGACCGACAAAGAATATCAAATCATGCGGAATGCCTCGATTGCGGTCTTGCGTGAAATTGGTGTCGAAACAGGTGGCTCGAACGTTCAGTTCGCGGTGAACCCTAAAGATGGCCGTTTGGTTGTGATTGAGATGAACCCACGGGTGTCTCGCTCCTCAGCATTGGCTTCAAAAGCAACCGGCTTCCCCATTGCAAAAGTCGCTGCCCGCCTTGCGGTTGGTTACACGCTTGATGAACTTGAAAACGACATTACGGGCGGCGCAACACCTGCCTCGTTCGAACCAAGCATCGACTATGTGGTTACGAAAATTCCACGCTTCGCCTTTGAGAAATTCGCAGGCGCATCGCCAAACCTAACAACCGCCATGAAGTCTGTTGGCGAAGTTATGGCGATTGGCAGAACCTTTTCTGAAAGCTTGCAAAAAGCCCTTCGCGGCCTTGAAACCGGCCTTGATGGTCTGGATGACATTGAGATTGAGGGATATAGCGACGGCCAAGAAAAAGACGCCATTCGCGCCGCTCTCGGCACACCAACACCCGACCGCCTATTGCAAGTGGCACAAGCCATGCGACTTGGTTGGGACAATGACTTTATCCATTCTTTCTGCAAAATCGATCCGTGGTTCCTTGACCAGCTTCGCACCATTGTGGACATGGAAAACAAAATCCGCGTCCACGGCCTGCCAACAACTGAGCACACCATGCGCTCTGTTAAAGCAATGGGCTTTTCAGACGCCCGCTTGGCAAAACTGACAGATCAAGATCAGTCAGCCGTTCTTGCCCACCGCGATGGCTTGAATGTGCACCCAGTCTATAAACGCATTGATACATGTGCTGCAGAATTTGCATCGCCAACAGCCTATATGTACTCAAGTTATGAGACGCCATTTGTTGGGGAACCACGCTCTGAATCATATCCGTCAGACCGCAATAAAGTCGTCATCCTCGGTGGCGGCCCAAACCGGATTGGTCAAGGTATCGAATTTGATTATTGCTGCTGCCACGCAGCCTTCGCCTTGTCAGATCAAGGCTATGAAACAATCATGGTCAACTGTAACCCTGAAACAGTTTCAACCGACTATGATACATCCGACCGCCTTTATTTTGAGCCGCTGACACAAGAAGACGTGCTGGCCATTTTGCGTGAAGAACAAAAGAACGGCACCCTGCACGGTGTCATCGTTCAGTTCGGCGGACAAACCCCGTTGAAACTTGCCAATGCGCTAGAAGATGCAGGTATTCCAATTCTTGGCACGTCGCCTGACGCGATTGATTTGGCCGAAGACCGCGACCGTTTCCAAGCGCTGCTTAACGACCTCAACCTCAAACAACCAAACAACGGCATTGCCCGCTCCCGCGATGAAGCAAAAGCAATTGTTGAGCGCATCGGTTATCCAGCCGTTATTCGCCCGTCCTATGTGCTAGGTGGGCGCGGGATGGAAATCGTTCGCGATGACACGCAATTTGAGCGTTATATCAATGAAGCCGTGATCGTCTCCGGTGATGCCCCAGTGCTCATTGATGGCTATTTGACCAACGCAACTGAGATTGACGTTGATTGCTTGGCAGACGGCGAAGACACCTTCGTTTGCGGCATCATGGAACACATCGAAGAAGCAGGCATCCACTCCGGTGACAGTGCTTGTTCGCTGCCACCGCATTCGCTTTCAGACAGCGTGATTGCACGCCTTAAAGAGCAGACCCGTGCCATGGCGCTGGCTCTTAAAGTTGGCGGTTTGATGAATGTACAATATGCCGTGAAAGATGACGAAATCTACGTGATCGAGGTCAACCCACGCGCATCGCGAACCGTGCCTTTCGTTGCCAAGACCATCGGTGACCCAATCGCGAAAATCGCATCGCGCATTATGGCTGGTGAGAAGCTTGCTGACTTTAATTTGAAAGAACATCAGTTCGATCATATCGCTGTTAAAGAGGCTGTCTTCCCATTCGCCCGCTTCCCAGGTGTGGACACTGTGCTTGGACCAGAAATGCGTTCAACCGGCGAAGTGATGGGCCTTGACCGCAATTTCGGCATCGCCTTTGCAAAATCGCAACTTGGCGGCGGCACCAAAGTACCAACCTCTGGTACTGTCTTTGTATCCGTAAAAAGCGATGACAAGCCGCGCGTTTTAGAAGGTATCAAGATTTTGAGCGAGATCGGCTTCAAGATAGTCGCAACAGGTGGCACACAACGCTATCTACAAGACCAAGGCTTCAAGGTAGAACGCATCAACAAAGTGCTTGAGGGTCGCCCGCATGTGGTGGATGCCATCAAGAACGGCGAAATCCAATTGGTCTTCAACACCACAGATGGTTCAAAGGCCCTCTCAGATAGCCGCTCACTCAGACAAGCAGCCTTGCTCAACAAAGTGCCCTATTACACCACAGTCACAGGCGCGAATGCCGCAGCTCAAGGCATAGCAGCCTATAGCCAAGGCGATGTTGAAGTGCGCTCTTTGCAGGATTATTTTGGGTAACTAGAAGGCCTAAGTTTCAAGCGCTCCAAGCTTCGCCAGGTCTCAACGCCAAGAATTCATCTTCTCTGAGGCCTGCGGCAGACCGTGCTGCGGCCAAGCGCTCAATGGGTTCTTCTATCGGTTCATTGGTCAGTTGAAACATGCCCCAGTGATGAGCTATCGAAACTTCCGCATTGCATAGGATGTGACTTTGAACCGCCTCTTCAGGATTTTGGTGCACATCTTTCATAAACCAACGCGGCGAATAAGCACCGATTGGCACAATCGACGCTTTGAAACCGCCATGTTTTTTTCGAACAGCTTTAAAATTAATCCCCTTGTGAAACCCCGTATCACCAACGAAGTAAACTTTGCCCGCTTGGCTTTCAATAACGAACGCTGCCCAAAGGGCCATCCGCCGGTCGCTGGTTTTTCTCGCAGACCAATGATGCATTGGTTCGAAATAGATTTTGGCCTTACCCAATTTGACCACATCGCCCCAATCACCGGTTTGAACACGAGCCGTCGGAATATTTTTAAGGATGAGCGTATCATTACCCAACGGAGTGATAATGAGCGGGTCATGGTTTTTAACCAACCACTTCAAACTCTCTTTATCCAAATGATCATAGTGATTGTGGCTCAACAATACGCCATCAATCTTCGGCAAATCTTCCAACGACACACCGGGGGGTGCGATGCGCTTTGGTCCGACAAAAGAAAATGGACTAGCGCGCTCAGTAAAAATGGGATCGGTCAGGAAGTTCAGACCATTTATCTGAATGAGCAATGTCGCATGACCGACCATGGTAATTGCCAAATTATCAACGCGGGACTCAGGCTTAGCGCCTGCAAATGGGCTTGGGTAGGTAGAGGGCCATTTAGCGGCCTGGCTGCCCAATTTCCATCTTAGAAATCCCCCAACTCCTTTCGGGTTCACCCCACCAGGATTGAAAAACTTAACACCATCAAAGTGCCCGCTGCGAGGCCCATTGTAATAAATATTTCTAGTCTTCGAAATAGCTGTCGATACTCCCCCACCTAAAAAAGTTGCTGCAGTGGCCCAAAGCCCCAATTTGAGAAACTTACGACGATTCATAAAATTACCTTTAATTCTTACCCCCGTGTAGCAGTAATTAATGGTTGTTCAAACCAATTTCTCAAGAGATTAACGACGGCACAAAAAATGCCAGAAAAACCATTGATCATTTCCTCACGAAAGTGAGTACCGCCTCGCAATAGGTTCGTAAATTATATTGCGTTTTACCGCACCAAAGGCAAAAGTGTTACGAGATCCTTTTTTCGCAATGTCCCACTTCAAAATTTGATGGACAGTTCTCGCAAAACCCTCGAACCAATCGGCCGTCATGAAAAAAATAGCTTTAATACTCGTCGCCCTCATCGCCTTGCTGCATTTTTATATCGCATGGTTCGAGATGTTCGCATGGACTTCACGTGGCCCGAAAGTTTTCGAAACATTCCCGCAAGAGCTCTTTGAACAGACGGTACAAATGGCCGCGAACCAAGGTCTTTACAACGCATTCTTGGCATTTGGTCTTGTGTGGTCACTGCTCATTAAAGACGCGAAATGGCAAACGAACATTGCGACATGCTTCCTTACCTTCGTGACAATTGCAGGGGTCGGCGCTATTGTAACAATTGCCGTTAAGCCCGGCCTCATTCAGCTCGGACCCTCCGTTATCGCTTTGGTCCTGCTGCATTTAGGAACGAGAGAGAACAAAGCTTAGCAACGAACATAACCCGATTTAATTTTGAGAAAGACAACGATGAAACTCAGTGATTTTAAAGTACTGGCATTTGATGTTTATGGCACATTGATCGACTGGGAAAGCGGCATGGTCTCTGGGCTAAAACCGCTGACCGATAAAGTCAGCCAAGCCCTCTCTCGCGATGACATTTTAGAAGCGCATGCCTATCACGAATCCACAACGCAGCGCTGGACACCGGCCAAGAAATATTATGACCTACTGGCGGTGGTCTATCGCAGACTGGCGGAAGAATGGGGCGTGAAAGTAACGTGGGAAGAATGCCAAGCCTACGGCCTTTCCGTGCGCCAATGGCCCGCTTTTGAAGACAGCCGCGACGCACTTGCCTATCTCAAACAGCATTACAAACTCGTGGTTCTCACCAATACTGACAATCAAAGTTTCTCAGGATCAAACGCCCGCCTTGGTGTCCATTTCGATGGGGTCTACACCGCCGAAGATATCGGAAGCTATAAACCGTCTGACCGCAATTTTGACTACATGCTGGAAACACTGGCACGGCAGGGTATCAACAAGGACGACATCCTGCATACCGCTGAAAGCATGTTCCATGATCACGCCTCAGCCAACAAATATGGCTTATCAAACTGCTGGATTTATCGCCGCCATGAAAAAGAGGGTTTCGGCGCAACAATGAACCCTGGTGATATGCCGACTTATGATTTTTGCTTCAACAGCATGGCCGATCTCGCCGACGCCCACCGCGCGGAATTGGCAGGCAAATAAGCTCCCGCATCCAAACAAGCGCTGTCTAAAGGTATCGAACCCGTGCGATTTTCATTCCTCAGCTTCAATCGCACTTGATGGCGGCTCCACAGCATCACCATCCACTTCTCTTGTTTCGCCCCAAATGCCCGCTCAGCTGTTTCTCATCAGCGCCTAATGGACCGATTGGGCTAGTTGCTTAAGAGAGTGATTTTGTCTCATCATTGCTAACTAAGGAGCAAATGATGAGACGAAAGCCTCTCAGCGGTGAAACCGCCTGCCAATAATAAACGGACGACGTACTGATGACGCAGGTCATGTTATCAAAGATATCAAACATCAGACAAGAAAGAGGTTTTGCCATTCTCTATCTTCACAAGAACACAAACCCGTCTTATAGTTACCGTCAATCAAGCAACGCGCGGCTTCAGTAAGTTTAGTGGAGCCGCGCTTTTTATGGTTCGCAATCTAGGCGGATCAGGACTTAAAGAGGTTCCCATGGTCGAAAAAGTGCCAATGACCATCACAGGCTACAAAGCGTTGGAAGACGAGTTGAAAGACCGTCAGCAAAATATTCGCGGCAAAATCATCCGCGAGATTGAAGAAGCGCGCGCCCATGGTGACCTTTCTGAGAACGCGGAATATCACGCAGCCAAAGAAGCACAAAGCCACAATGAAGGCCGCATCATGGAGCTTGAAGATAAGCTTGGCCGTGCCGAGGTAATCGACCCGGCGAAAATGAGCGGAGACAACATCAAGTTTGGTGCGACAGTGAAAATGGTCGATGAAGATACGGACGAAGAGAAAGTCTACCAAATCGTTGGTGATTTAGAATCCGACATCAAGAGTGGTAAAATCTCCATATCGTCCCCTATCGCCCGCGCGATGATTGGCAAAGAAGAAGGTGACAGCATCGAAGTTGCTGCACCTAGCGGCACACGCGCTTATGAAATTTTGGACGTAAAATACGTCTAGCGCCATGACAGTCGGCGCGCAGCCATCAATCTGGATTATTACCGACGGGCGACGGGGCGATGTCGTGCAATGCGAAGCCATTGCTCGCCGCTTGTCCAGTAATGTGCGCCTTATCGAAGTATCACCGAGACAACCATGGAAATTCCTGATGCCGTGGGGTCCAACAGACCCACAGGAATTATCGAAATTTGACGCACCTTTGCCAGATGTCATCATCGCAGCAAGTCGTCGTTCTTATCCTTACGCAAAGCGACTCCACAAACAATCCAAAGGCCGCACACGCGTTTTGTTTATGAAAAATCCGGGCCGCGATGTTTCGTCTTTTGCGCACGTATGGGCACCAAGCCACGATCAACTTTCGGGCGATCATGTCATCTCAACATTGACCGCACCGCATTTGGTATCGGAAGAAAGGCTGAATGCTTGCAAGCAAAACCCAGACCCTCGATTGGCTGAATTAAAAGGCCCAAAACTCGCCGTCATCTTAGGTGGCAACAGCAAGCACGCGACTTATGATGATGCGGCAATCAACGCCTTCACAAATAAACTGCAAGAGGCCTCAGACTTTAACGCCGTCATGGTTACAGCATCGCGCAGAACGCCCGATACGTTTTTACAAGCCGTCATCGCGGCCAACCCCTGCCCTGAAAGTTTCTTCTGGGACGGTTCGGGCGATAACCCCTATTTTCATATACTGGCAGAAGCCGACGCCATTTTGGTGAGCGGTGACAGTCATAACATGGTCGGCGAAGCGCTTGCCGCAGGTAGGCCCGTTCACGTGGTAGAACCAACAGACAATCCTGAAAAATTCCGCTGGACTATTCGCAGCCTGCGAGAAAATGGCCTCATCATGGCAGAAGATCAACCGATCAAATCAGGCACTCAACCCCGCTTTGATGAAACCGCGACCATTGTCGATGCAGTAAAAACAGTGTTTGACCTTTAATCCACCTTATTTGAATTGAAGGTTATCAACCGCGATCCACAAAGATTATCAAATTTAAAAACTCATTACTTGACCCCGCCCCCTTCAATGGCAATATCAAGGGCAACTTCCAAGCTACTTACTAGGAACATCATCGATGCACTCTAAAGTCCTGATCATAGGATCCGGCCCTGCCGGTTATACCGCCGCCGTTTACGCAGCACGCGCCATGTTAGAACCTGTTTTGGTAACAGGCCTTGAACAAGGCGGGCAATTGACCATCACCACCGAAGTTGAAAACTATCCAGGTTTCGCTGATCCAATCCAAGGCCCTTGGTTGATGGAACAAATGCGCGACCAAGCGGTGAATGTTGGCACCAAACTGGTGAACGACACAATCAAGAGCGTTGACCTTGAAAGCCGCCCGTTCAAAGCTGTCGGCGATGGCGGCGAAGTTTATACCGCTGACACGGTGGTGATCTGCACCGGCGCCAAAGCGAAATGGCTCGGCATTGAATCAGAACAAACCTTCATGGGCTTCGGCGTTTCGGCTTGCGCCACATGCGACGGCTTCTTTTATCGCGGCAAAAAAGTGGCTGTCATCGGCGGCGGCAATACAGCCGTTGAAGAAGCGCTCTACCTTGCCAATCTTGCAGAAAAAGTGACCGTCATTCACCGTCGTGATGAATTGCGGGCCGAGAAAATTTTGCAAGAACGCCTCTTTGCTCATCCTAAGGTCGAAATCCTCTGGGATCATGCTGTTGACGAAATCACGGGCGACACAAAGCCAATGCCATCGGTTACAGGCGTCAATGTGAAGAACACCAAGACTGACGAAATCAGCTCATTGGACGTGGACGGCGTGTTCGTTGCCATCGGCCATGCGCCAGCAGTCGAGCTATTCAAAGACACGCTCAAAATGCGCGACAGTGGTTATATGTGGACGGCACCGGATTCAACTGCCACCAATATTCCAGGCGTCTTTGCAGCTGGTGACGTGACAGACGATATCTACCGTCAGGCTGTAACGGCTGCGGGTATGGGTTGTATGGCCGCGTTAGAGGCTGAAAAATACATCGCGGAACATGAAGCTGATCAAGCAAAACAAGCCGCCGAATAAATAAGGCGAATAAACCAATAGACGAGCACCAAGATGGATTGGGATAAACTCAGGATTTTTCATGCCGCAGCAGATGCAGGCAGTTTCACCCATGCGGGTGAAACATTAAACCTGAGCCAGTCGGCGGTCAGCAGGCAGGTAAGTGCGCTTGAATATGATTTGGGTGTCACCCTCTTTCATCGCCATGCCCGTGGTTTGATCTTAACCGAACAAGGCGACGATCTTTACCGAACGGCCCATGATGTTTTGATGAAACTGGAAGCTGCCATGGTGCGGCTGACGGATTCTAAAGAACGGCCAAGCGGGTCGTTGCGGGTTAACACGACCATTGGCCTTGGCAGCACGTGGCTGACATCGCGGATCAACAATTTCACGGATCTCTACCCCGACATCAAACTACAAATGCAGCTCTCCGATAGTGAGCTAGATCTCAACATGCGTGAATCTGATGTCGCAATCCGCCTTCACGCACCGACACAACCAGACCTGATACAGCGCAAGCTCTTCACGGTGCATTTCCACCTTTATGCCTCGCAAGATTACCTAAAGCGTTTCGGCCCGTTAAAAGACACCAAAGACCTCGACAATCACCGCATTGTCTCATTCGGTCGCAACTATCCTGATCACTTAAAAGAAATGAACTGGATTTTGCGAGCAGGCATCGACGGCAAATCAGAACGCGCCTCCACCCTTGAAGTCAATAATGTATATGCCATGAAGAATGCAGCCCAACGTGGCGTCGGCATCGCACTACTCCCCGACTATGTGGTGGATAAAGAACCGGGCCTCGTGCAACTGCCTGTAGAAGAAAGCGTGCCGTCCTTCGACACCTATTTCGTCTATACCGAAGACCTGCGCAACTCCGCCCGCGTTCAAGCTTTCCGCGACTTCCTCGTTTCAGAAGCGCAAAAATGGCAATTTTAACCCAACAAAAAACCGCCCTCAAAGGGGCGGTTTAAGTGTTCGATTGTGGGCGTCACTTCTAAGTAAACAACCGCTCACTCTTTGGGACATTTTTATAAAGATCAGCGACTTGTTCGCCGTAACCGTTATAAAGAAGCGTTGGCACAAAATCGCCTGTGTGGAGTATGCGCTCTTTCGCTTGGCTCCAACGAGCATGGTCTACTTCTGGGTTTACATTGGCCCAAAAGCCATATTCGCGCGCTTGCAAGGTTTCCCAAAAGCTGACAGGGCGTTTGTCTGTGAAAGTGAATTTCACGATGGATTTGATTGACTTGAAGCCGTATTTCCACGGCACGGCCAAACGCAAAGGCGCGCCATGTTGTTTGGCCATTGGCTTGCCATAGGTGCCTGTTACCATGAACGTTAGTTCGTTCATTGCTTCTTCCATTGTCAAACCTTCTACATAAGGCCAAGGTTGGAAAGAGGCGCGCTGTCCGCTTGCGGTTTCTGGGTCGTTAAATGTTTCCATACGGATATATTTTGCTTTTGACAGCGGGTTCGCCAAACGCACAATCTCAGACATTGGGAAACCAGACCACGGTATCGTCATGGACCATGCCTCAACACAACGATGGCGATACAGACGCTCTTCCAATTGCACTTCAGCCAATAAATCGTCGATAGAGAAGAAACGCTGACGATCCACCATCCCATCAATCACAACCGTCCAAGGGCGAACCTTAAGCGCTTGCGATGCACGAGCGATCCGCTTGTGCGATCCAAATTCATAGAAGTTATTGTAAGACTCGTTCACGTCTTGCGGTGTCAGCTCGCGATCAAGCTTATATTTCTCGTTGCGCTTAGCCGGATATAACTTAGCGCTTGGGTCAACTTCTTTAGCCGCCGTTTTTTCATCTTCACTTGTACCGAAGATAGAACCAATAACGCTTTCAAACGTGTTTTGAGCACGTGCTGTTTCTGGCAAAACCAAGCTACCCGCAGCCAAACCACCAGCGGCAACCAATTGCCGACGGTTTAAAAAGGCGCTTTCTGGTGTTGCCTGATTTTCTGGAATTTCCCAGCTTTTGCGACGTTTAATCAGCACAATGTTTCTCCTGTAATGTGGATGCCCTCTTTGCGAAGACATCACTTTCAGTTACTTAGCTTTATAATAGATGATGTTGATGAAAGATTGTTTACCATAGAAAAAAGCACCGACTTTCTGATCAAATCCTATCATTTTCCTGTGAAAACAACCCAACTTCCCGTTAAACAGCGCTAACCATTCCGTTCCATGTCTCGATGTGGAATGCCAGCATCATCATATTCATCGCCATACGCCACAAACCCAAGCCGTTCATAAAATGGGATGGCATAAGTTTGGGCGCTCAATTTGAAGGTGTGAACGCTGCCGTCCTGCTCAGCAACTTTCATCATCGCTTTAATCAAATCGAGACCAAGGTTGCGCCCACGGGCATGTTTTAAAACCGCAATGCGCTGGAGTTTAACTACACCGTCACAAATCACCATGCGTCCAGTTGAGACATCTTCATCAGCCTCAACACCAACAAAATGGATAGCGCCTTGATCAAGGTCATCCCATTCTTCTGGCTCACTCACATTTTGCTCTTCAATAAAAACGGCCCGCCGGATCGCGTGGGCGCGATCAATCAGCGGGGCCGAATTACCATGGTCATAGCGAACTGCCACACCGTGTTCCAAGCTTACGCAAGCGAATTACAAAAACGCTGAATACGCTCACACGCATCAGTTAGTGCTTGTGTCGAAGTTGCATAAGAAATGCGGAAGTTAGGGCCAAGACCAAAGGCCGAACCATGCACCACTGCAACGCCCTCATCTTCCAGCAATGCCGTCACGAAATCTTCGTCCGTCTCAAGCACTTTGCCAGATGGGGTTGTCTTGCCCATGCAACCTTTGCAAGATGGGTAGACATAAAACGCCCCTTCTGGCATTGGGCAATCAATGCCCGTTGCTTGGTTCAACATGGAGACCACGAGATTGCGGCGTTGTTCAAATTCATCACGGCGCTCACCGATAAAATCTTGCGTCCCATTCAACGCTTCAACCGCTGCCCATTGAGCAATTGAACATGTGCCCGATGTGGACTGGCCTTGAACCTTCGTCATGCCTTTAATCAGCTCAACGGGTCCGGCCGCATAACCAATGCGCCAACCAGTCATGGCATAGGCTTTTGAAACACCGTTCATCGTCAAGGTGCGATCATAAAGTTTCGGCTCAACTTCGGCAGGCGTCACAAAAGTAAATTCGCCATAGCAAAGATGCTCATACATATCGTCGGTCAAAATCCAAACATGCGGATGCTTAAGCAACACATCTGTCAGCGCCTTCAATTCATCATGCGAATAAGCAGCCCCTGATGGATTAGACGGTGAGTTAAAAATGAACCATTTCGTCTTCGGCGTAATCGCCGCATCCAGCGCTTCGGCCGTCAGCTTGAAATTGGTTTCAATGGTCGCTTCAACAAAAACAGGGTCGCCACCATTCAGCATCACCATATCAGGATAGCTCACCCAATAAGGGGCCGGAATGAGAACCTCATCTCCTGGATTTAGGGTTGCTGCAAAGGCGTTATATAAAATTTGCTTGCCGCCCGTGCCAACAATCACTTGGTCGGCTGTATAGGTGAGATTGTTCTCTCGCTTGAACTTGTCGACAATTGCCTCGCGTAATTCCAAAATACCAGGTACTGCCGTGTATTTCGTCTCACCGCGATTAATCGCATCAACAGCGGCGGCTTTGATGTTATCTGGCGTATCAAAATCAGGTTCGCCAGCGCCAAGGCCAATCACATCGCGTCCTTCCGCTTTAAGTTCGCGTGCTTTGGCAGAAACAGCGATGGTTGCAGAGGGCTTTACCCGTGACAGAGTATCAGACAGAAATGCCATTAGGGAGGTCTCCATTGCTTTGGGGGCATTCATTTTACGGCGCGAACCTACGCCCCTAACGCCTTACTGACAAGGGGTATAAATCACTTCCACTATCATGTTTTTTGATGGGTAAGTCAGACTTTCTCATGAGACAGCGGTCCAAATCAGTATTATGTTGAAAGATAACGAAAATTCACCGGTAGAAGGAAATTAAATGCTCATTCTTCATGACATGTTAGAATCAGGAAACTGCTACAAAGTCCGCCTTTTGCTGGCCTTGCAAGGCACACCCTTTAAGAGCATCGCTATTGAACCGTCGGCTGGACAATCATCCACGCCTGAATTTTTAGCCCTCAACCCAAAAGGCGCGGTCCCCTTCCTGCAATATGAAGACGGACGCACACTGGCTGAATCAAATGCCATCCTACTGCATCTGGCAGAAGGTACGGACTATCTACCAACTGATGCTTTTGAGCGGGCCAAAGTCTATGAATGGCTGTTCTTTGAACAATATAGCCACGAGCCAAACATCGCAGTGCGCATTTCCCTCTCAACCATTGAAAACCGCGCCCACTTAGCGACAGAGGAAAAAATGGCTGCCCTCATGGAAGGCGGCATGAAGGCGCTACGCACGATGGAAATACAACTGGCAAAAACCCCGTTCATCGTTGGCGACCAATTCTCCATCGCGGACATTGCGCTTTACGCCTATACCCACAAAGCAGACAAAGGCGGCTTTGACCTTTCCACATTTCCAAAAATTGAAGACTGGCTCAAGCGGGTTCGTGATATAGATGGTTTTGTCTCGATGGACTGGCTTCCATCTGTTTAAACCGACGCATATAAGGCGAACCATGATTAGACTGTGCAGCTTCATCCTTGTTCTTTTTGGTTTTGTCCTCACCGCACAAGCCAACCCGTTTCCATCCAAAGACTACGAGCTCAAAGTCGAGATTCTAACCAGTAAGCTCGACACACCGTGGGCGCTCGCCTTTTTGCCGGACGCGAGTATTTTGATAACTGAGCGCGATGGCAATTTGCGACTGTTCAAGAATGGTGCGTTATCAAAGCCACTCAAAGGCACGCCTAAAGTTCGTGCACGTGGTCAGGGTGGTTTGCTGGATGTTGCGATTGATCCAAACTTTGCGGAGAACCGTTGGGTTTACTTAAGCTTTTCAGAAGCAGGCGAAGGCGGCAGCGGCACGGCAGTTGCTCGCGGACAACTCAACGGCTTAGAGCTTCAAAACACTAAAGTGATCTACCGCCAAAATATCAAAACCGGAACAAACCGCCATTTTGGTTCACGCCTCGTGTTCGCGCGAGATGGCACATTATTCATCACCCATGGCGACCGTGGCAAACGTCCAAGATCGCAAGACCCGTTTGACCATGCAGGCTCCATCATACGGATCAACCCAGACGGCACCATTCCAGCAGACAACCCCTTTGCGGATGGTAAGAAGGCCCTACCAGAAATTTGGTCTATCGGTCATCGCAACGCGCAAGGGATCACGATCCATCCAGAAACTGGCGATATCTGGACATCTGAACACGGCGCGCGCGGCGGTGACGAAATCAACCAGCCAAAGGCTGGCAAAAACTACGGCTGGCCAATCATTTCTTATGGCCGCCATTACAGCGGTCTCAAAATTGGTACTGGCGTCGCACGTAATGGATTGGAACAACCACATTTTTTCTGGGATCCATCCATCGCACCATCCTCCATCCTGTTTTATCAAGGTGATCTCTTCCCAAAATGGAAAGGCGATATTTTTGTTGGCGCTCTCGCACGTCAACTTGTCTCTCGTTTGTCGGAAGACAACGGCAAGATCACAGAGCAAGAACGCTTGTTAGAAGGCGAAGTTGGGCGTGTGCGAGATATTGTCGAAGGGCCAGATGGTGCTTTGTATCTTCTCACCCATTCTGACAGCGGTTACCTCCTGCGCCTCGCTCCCGCCAACTAACGTGAAAAAGACAATCATGTTTTTTATCGTCGCTTTCATCTTCATTCTGGGCATTGCGGTTTTGTTATTCTTTCGCTCGCCCGAAACCTTTTGGGAGTTAGTCGTCGGCGACCCTGATCTTGGCTACGTTGATTTTTCAACGGTGAAAAAAACCAGCAAGCCAAATCAATTCCTGCTTTGCCCTAAAAATATTTGCAAAAATGAAACGCCTGACGCTGAACCGCCCGTCTTCAAGATGACAAAAGAGCGATTAAAAGCCTCATTCATTCAAGCCCTCGGCACAGAAGGCCGCAGCACTGTTGATGACGCGGGCGACGGATTACGGTTCATCATGCGCTCACCAATATTCCGTTTTCCAGATACCATCAACGCGGAGTTTTTTGACACGAAAGATGGCGCAACCTTGGCTATCTATGCCCGCGCGCAAATTGGTTACAGAGACTGCCGTATCAATGAAAAGCGGGTCAGGCGGTGGCTTACAACGCTCGAAACAATCCACACACCTCGCTAGCGAAGCGATTTTGACATTTCAGCATAATTGGCACTTTCAATTCAGCCTATCCTGTCACATATAAGAAGCATGGTAGATAAGAAGCGCCCATCTGATGATTCTAAACAATCCGACGTCTTTTCCCCTTATGGAGACGGCGATCAAGCAGGTTTTGGCGAAAGCCCGCAAGCAAGCTTTGAAGGCGCGCCGGTCGACATCTCTTCAACCTCAATTTCTGATTGGGCTGATGAGATAAGCAAGGCGGAAGACCTGCCCCCCTCTGACCGCATCAAAAAACCAGAACTTGGCAAAATGGGGCCGGGCACAGACAAACAAGTGCCCGCCAATAAAGAAGATAAAAAGCCGAAAAAACCAAAAGCGCTGAAAACCTCTCGTGGTACCTCAATGGGTGGCCCGGCTTCTGCAAAAGAACGGGCTGCAGGGGGGCTTAATCCGGTCGCAGGTCTTGATGTCTCTTTAGAAGATGCGCAAAAGCTCACCTCCACCACGGGTGCAACGGCGACGGTTGAAGCACTCTCTCAATTGATCGAGCATGGTCGTGAAGAGATCAAGGGTGATGTTTGGATACCACACAAGCCAGAACGACCTGAAAAATCCGAAGGTGGTTTGAACATCGAAATCGTCTCCGATTTCACCCCGCAAGGCGATCAACCCCAAGCGATCACAGAATTGGTTGCTGGCATTAGCGAGCAAGACGAACGCGACCAAGTGCTACTTGGCGTTACAGGCTCTGGTAAAACCTTCACCGTGGCGCAAGTCATTCAGGAAACCCAACGCCCTGCCCTCATCCTCGCACCAAACAAAACGCTGGCTGCCCAGCTTTATGGCGAGTTTAAAAACTTCTTCCCCAACAATGCGGTTGAATATTTCGTCTCTTATTATGACTACTACCAGCCAGAAGCCTATGTGCCGCGCTCTGACACTTACATTGAAAAAGAAAGCTCGGTAAACGAACAGATCGACCGGATGCGCCACTCAGCCACCCGCTCTCTGCTTGAGCGTGATGATGTGATCATCGTCGCCTCGGTTTCCTGCATCTACGGTATCGGGTCGGTTGAAACCTATACGGCGATGACCTTTGACATCAAACTGGGCGACCGTATCGACCAGCGCCAACTTCTCGCCGATCTCGTGGCTCTACAGTATAGGCGCAATGATGCCGCATTCGTGCGCGGTAATTTCCGTGTGAAGGGCGACACAATCGACATCTTCCCCGCCCACTATGAAGACCGCGCTTGGCGTGTCTCTTTGTTTGGCGATGAGGTGGAACAAATCACAGAATTTGATCCGCTGACGGGTAAGAAGACCGACGACAAGAAATTCGTCCGCCTATACGCAAACAGTCACTATGTCACCCCACGCCCAACCCTCAACCAAGCAATGAAGTCGATCAAGGTTGAACTTGAACAGCGCTTGCAAGAGCTCCAAAACGCAGGCCGATTGCTAGAAGCACAAAGGCTGGAACAACGCACCCGCTTTGATCTTGAAATGATGGAAGCAACGGGCGCTTGTGCGGGCATTGAAAACTATTCGCGCTATCTCACAGGCCGCAAACCTGGCGAACCACCACCCACGCTGTTTGAATATCTGCCCGACAATGCCCTCGTCTTCGTCGATGAAAGTCACGTTACCGTGCCGCAAATTGGTGGCATGTATCGCGGTGACTTTAGACGCAAAGCCACTTTGGCTGAATATGGCTTCCGCCTGCCAAGCTGCATGGACAATCGCCCCATGCGCTTTGAAGAATGGGAAGCCATGCGTCCGCAAACCGTCCACGTATCCGCCACCCCCGGCAATTGGGAGATGGAACAAACAGGCGGCGTTTTCGTTGAGCAAGTCATCCGGCCAACTGGTCTAACCGATCCACCCGTCGAAGTGCGCCCTGCTACCACACAGGTGGATGACGTGCTGGATGAAATTCAAAAAACAACGCAAAAGGGCTACCGCACACTGGTGACAACGCTCACCAAGCGCATGTCGGAAGACCTCACCGAATATCTGCACGAGGCAGGTATAAGAGTGCGCTATATGCACTCTGATATTGACACACTAGAACGCATCGAAATCCTACGCGATCTCCGCCTCGGCGCGTTTGATGTACTGGTGGGCATCAACTTGCTACGCGAAGGTCTTGATATTCCTGAATGCGGATTTGTTGCCATTCTTGATGCGGACAAAGAGGGCTTCTTGCGCTCTGAAACCTCGCTCGTGCAAACCATTGGCCGCGCCGCGCGAAACGTCGATGGACACGTCATTTTATATGCAGACAAAATCACCGGCTCTATGGACCGCGCGATCAAAGAAACCGACCGCCGTCGCGAAAAGCAAATCGCTTACAATAAAGAGCACGGCATCACGCCTGCCACGGTGAAGAAGAACATCGGCGATATTCTAGAATCTGTCTACGAAGGCGATCACGTCACACCAGACCTCGGCTTTGCAGAAGAAGGCGCCCTTGTTGGTCATAATCTCAAAGCGCATATGGAAACGCTAGAAAAAGACATGCGTGCCGCCGCCACCGACCTTAACTTTGAGGAAGCCGCCCGCCTGCGTGACGAAATCAAACGCTTGCAAGAAACCGAACTCGCCATCGCCGACGACCCCTTGGCTCGCCAAGCAGCCGTCGAAGATAAATCAGGCGGCTATCGCGGCACGAGAAACGACCCCGCAGGCGAGAAGCGCCCCGTTGGGCGGAGCACCACGGGTAGACCGGGGCAAAAGGCTGGGAAACGGGGGAAGCGGTGAGACGGCGAGCCTCTATTCTTGTTTCATCCCCTTAAGACTAACTTTTTCGCTAAAAACGTGCCGCGCATATTGCATCTTATGCGCGAATATGAAACTACTCCACACAACCTAAAATAGAAAAACGGAGTCTTTTATGCGACTTATCACGACCCTTCAGGTTTTCATCACTGCATTTGCCGTTATGATTTTACCTTTGACCCTTGCGCCAATGCAGGCGTTTGCCCAGTCAGCTTGTAAAGGGCTTTCAAAGTCTGCTTGCGAAGCTAAAGGCGGATGCTCACACGTAGCAGCCCACACCCGCTCCAACGGCGCGAAGGTAAAGGCGTTCTGTCGCGCAACCCCAGGCAACGGCTCTTCAACAGCGTCAAAAAAGAAGAAGACAACGAAGAAAACGACCGCCTCAAGCAATTCATCATCAAGCAGCACTCAAAGCACCGCTTCTAGCAGCAGCTCGACATCAAAAAAGAAGCCAACCAAGAAAAAGAAAACAACAGCGTCTAGCAGCTCATCATCAAGCAGCAGCCAAAGTGCAGCATCAAGCAGCAGTTCGACATCAAAAAAGAAGTCAACCAAGAAAAAGAAGCCAACGGCTAAAAAGAAAACGGCAAGCAAAAAGAAGTCAGCTAGCAAAAAGAAAAAAACAACTAAGAAAAAGAAGCCAACCAGTTAGAATTGGGAATTTCGTTTAATACGAATAACTTAGCCGCCAAATTTGATTTGGCGGTTTTTTATTGCCCTGATCACAATCCCTACACGGCTTTACACGTACTAAGCACACCTCATCACGCTTTCGGGAAACGGGCTAAAAGCGTGCCTGACGACCTCCTATGTCGTTAACAAGCGCCAACCTCTTCGTGAGGCAATCAATCTTTTAATTGGCAAAAATGCGGACTATTAGGAGAAAATAAGATGACAAAAACAATGAAAAAGACCGCTCTTTCTATCAAAACTGGCTTCATAGCTTTTGCAACAGCCGCGGTCATTGGTTTTAGTGCCGTCCCTGCACAGGCCTTTTCGCCAGCGTTAAATTCAGCAGCAACAACGGCTACCACAGCAGGCACTGCAATCGAACAAGCAGGCTTTAGACGCCACAGAGGTTTTCGTGGCCACCGAGGCTTCCATAGAGGTCGAGGTTTCAGATCAAGAGGCTTCCACAGCCGTTCGGGTTTTCATAGAGGTCGCTTCGCAACAAACCGTTTTTCTAAAAGACGTGGCTTCCGTGGCAACCATTTCTTCAACAAGTCTTTTAAATTGCACGGCTCATTCCGTGGTCCCAGATAGAACCACTGATAAACCCCTTGGACACAATTAGAACGAATGCCGACACAAAGGCGCGAAAATTTTCTGATTTTCGCGCCTTTATAGTGTTCAGGCACTGTTCAGTCTTGCTTTGCTAATGTTCGCCCACCACTAAAACCCGCTGGCCATTAGCTGGTCTTTGCTAAAGAGCGGAAAACGTTGAGGAGTTTCTTATGAAAAACACCATCAAAATGTCAAAAAAATTGGCAATAGCAGGTCTAGCAACAATCGCGACCCTATCCTTGGCGACAGCTCTCACAGCAACACCAGCGGCGGCAGAAGGCGAAGCTGCTTTTGAACGACAGCATTATAAAAGTTATGGCTATTACGATCACGAATTTCGCACACACAAAAAGCACAAGAAGTACAAAAAAAAGTCGAAGCGAATTAAAAGATATAACTCTGCCAATCATTATTATAGTAGAAAAACGTATAAACACCCACGCAAACGCGCAAACCACTTGAATCGCTACCCACTACAATAATGATACAGTGATTGTGGCCAGCATTATCGGATTTGCACTCAACACAATTGTCAGTTCTACAGGTCGTTAAAAACGACCAACGCGCAGCTAATCTGCAATCAATAAACGTCGTGCACCGTTTGGCATGACGCCTATTTACGCATCACAGAATTTTTATGCGTAGACAGGGCGTTAATAGGCCAATACGGTGCATTTTTTTTAGGCAACAATCAGCCTTCAAAGAATTAGATTATTTTATTTATTTACAGCAAAATTTCGATACTTTTGAGAATTATTTTCCAATACAATATGCTTAATGCATAATATTTCGCAAATACGTTAGGTAAGCCACTTATAATACATAGCAGTCAGCGCCATAATCGCAGGTTTATTTTTGAAAATTAACCTAGACAAGTCTAATTCTACTTCTCATAGTAAAATGGAAATACGAATAATGGTGTGGGCTGGACGAAGAAAAGGGTTTAGATTCCAACTAAGATTGGAAACAATAATGAGTCACTCCGCCGCACCTTACCGCTACTGCTTAACTCAGCGGTAGCAATTTAATTCATTTTGAAATGGCTCCCCGAGAGCCGGTAAGGATGGCTGGAATGCGTCGCAGTGGTACTGTGAAATTTTTTCTACAATCAAAAGGCTTTGGATTTATTACACCTGAAGATGAAGGAGCTGATGTGTTCGTGCATATTTCTGCTGTTGAACAATCAGAAATTGCCCCGCTTGATCAAGGTATTAAACTAACCTTTGAAACCGAACCCGATAAAAAAGGCAAAGGGGACAAAGCGGTTAATCTCGTGATCGTCGAGGAATAAGTAAGAAGGACTTTAGAGGTAAAATATTAGACTTAACGATAAAAACGCCGCAATTTATTGCGGCGTTTTTCCTACTTCAGCATCATAATCGATCATCAGCGTTTCAATCTGACTACCCACAGTAAAACGATGAGGTCCGATTTCAGAAACGGGTGTTACTTCCGCCGCTGTACCTGTTAAGAAGCACTGTTCAAAATCACTCAATTCTTCTGGCATAATAGGGCGCTCAATCAGCTCCATACCGCGACGTTTGGCCAAATCAATGACCGTCCTGCGCGTAATGCCATTTAAGAAACCTTCTGGCTCTGGTGTATGAATGACACCATCTTTCAAGAAGAAAATATTAGCACCCGTCGCCTCAGCAACACGGCCACGCCAATCCAGCATAAGCGCATCAGCATAGCCTTTCGCTTCGGCTGCATGTTTTGACAAAGTGCAGATCATGTAAAGACCCGCAGCCTTTGAAGTGCTTGGTGCCGTCTGTGGATCAGGCCTGCGATATTGCGCCATATCAAGACGGATGCCTTTTAGGCGTTCTTCTGGTGAGAAATAAGATGGCCAATCCCACACAGCAATCGAAACATTGATGCGGTTAGCCTGCGCTGATACGCCCATCATCTCACTGCCACGCCATGCAATCGGTCTGATATAAGCATCTTTTAGCCCTTGGCGCTTCAGCGTTTCATTACACGCGTCGTCAATTTCTTGGACGGTATATGGAATTTCAAAACCCAACAACTCAGCTGAATTGAAGAGCCGTTCTGTATGTTCGGTCAATTTGAAAATATTGCCATTGTAAGCACGTTCACCCTCAAACACAGAGCTTGCATAATGCAAACCATGTGTGAGTACATGCACTTTAGCATCAGCCCATGGGACGAACTCCCCATTAAACCAAATAACACCTTCAAGCTGATCAAACGGCACACTTGCCATGACAACTACTCCTCAACACAGCAAAAATTCATGAGAATGCACACGCATTATGCGTTTTCATTGGACAAAGACGGTAACACGAGGCAAATATAAGTCAACAATACTGACGTATAATTTTGGTATCAACGACAAAAGAAAATGCAATAGCTCACATGTCCACGTTCGATCCTTCCAAATTACCAAAAGACCTTCCAAGCACTGCCCTTGTTGAGCCGATGCGCAGCTCTGAGGGTTTTCGCATCGATATGGTCGAGCATCTCTTTTTCGCCTATCGAGATTTCATCAATGACCCTGATCTCGTTTTGGAAGAAATCGGCTTTGGTCGTGCCCATCACAGGGTTTTATATTTTGTGAACCGTACACCGGGCATTCGCGTTGCCGAGCTTTTGGAAATTTTAAACATCACCAAACAAAGTTTGGCCCGCGTCTTAAAACAACTCATTGAATCAGAGCACATAGCGCAGCACTCAAGTCCGAATGATGGGCGCGCCCGATTGTTATTTCCAACGCAAAAAGGAAGAAATCTTGCTTTGGCCTTGTCACAGACACAGTGTCGCCGCATCGAACGCGCACTTTGTGAACTAGGGCCGGATGGGGCAGTTGCCGCGAAGAAGTTTCTTCATTTACTCATCAATGATGCGGATCATGAGATGATTAAAAGATTGGAGGACATCTAAAGCGCGGTTGGAATTTTTATAAGGGGATCATTCCAATGCCAACTTTGTTTAGACAGGAATTACGTGCCAAGATGGACTATCAACCAATTTTAATTGAACGAACGCTCAATGGTGAGCAAATAAGCGAGTTTCATCCAGACATGAGTCCGATTACCGTACAAGATGAAGCGCCCCATATTTTGGTGATCGACGACGATGACCGCATCCGTTCACTGTTGCAGCGTTATCTGACCGACCGAGGTTTACGGGTAACGGTGGCAGAAAACGCAGAAACCGCCCGCCGGTTTATGGATACCCTCGCCTTTGAATTATTAATTGTGGACGTGATGATGCCTGGTGAAGATGGCATATCGCTCACCTCTTCAATTCGCGATGAATCTGACGTACCGATCTTAATGCTGACAGCAAAATCAGACATCTCTGACCGTATTAGCGGCCTGGAAGTTGGCGCGGATGATTATCTTTCCAAACCATTTGAACCGCGCGAGTTGCTGCTTCGCATCAACAATATTCTCCGCCGCAACGGGCCACCGCTAGGTGCCACCATCGAACTTGTTCGCTTCGGCCCTTTCACCTTCAACCTTGACCGTGGTGAATTGCGTAAAGGAGAAGGCGTTGTAAAGCTAACCGACCGTGAAAAAGAGATGATGCGAATTTTCTGCTCGGCGGCCGGTGAATGTGTCCCTCGTCACGAACTTCTTGCAGACCCAACCAGCGCTGGCGAACGCACTGTAGATGTTCAAATCAACAGACTACGCCGTAAAATTGAAGTTGATCCTGCAAACCCAATTTATCTACATACGGTGCGTGGCATCGGCTACCGGATATTGACAGACGGATAATCTGCCCCACAATAATGACAAGTGATAAAAGCCAGCACAGCCATATTGTGCTGGCTTTTGCTTTATGGGATCGTTGAAAAGAGATTGCCAATAAAGCGCCTAGTTGCGACAACCAATGCTATGAACATCGCTTATAACAAAAAACAGCCCCAAAAGACCGAAAAGCCAACGGCCCAAAAAGCAGGTGATACGGTTGAAGATGCTAGCAATGCGCCAGTTGGCGACGAGCCATTACAAGAAGTCGGCAACGAGTCTTTGCAAGAAACAGCACCTATTGAGCCCTCCTTTTGGCGGAGGTTTGCCCCACGCTCACTTTATTCCCGCGCGCTCATTATCATTATCGCACCCATTGTTATTTTACAGTCTGTTCTGGTTTTCGTGTTCATGGAACGCCATTGGAATACTGTCACTCGCCGCCTTTCGGCAGCTGTAACACAGGATATTGCCGCCGTTTTAAAAATCATGGAAGCCTATCCATCAAAGACGGATGAAGAAAACATCATTCGCATTGCGCGCGAGCAGCTCGGGCTAAACATGGCGGTTTTACCACCAGATCCTTTGCCCGGCCCCGCCCCAAAACCATTTTTCTCACTCCTAGATAGAACTCTTTCAAGCGAGATCAGTCGGAAAATTGGCAAGCCCTTCTGGATTGATACAGTGGGACGCTCACGGCTTGTGGAAATTCGCATCCAGCTTGATGACAAAGTGGTTCAGATCTTCGCACGCCGCTCGCAAACCTACGCCTCAAATTCCCATATTTTCATCTTCTGGATGTTAGGAACCGCCCTCGTTTTATTGGTCATCGCCATCATTTTCATGCGCAATCAAATCAGGCCAATTCAACGGCTGGCGAATGCAGCGGAAGACTTTGGTAAAGGTCGTGACCATCCAAACTTCCGCCCAGCTGGAGCACTGGAAGTGCGGCGTGCAAGCCGTGCATTCATCCAAATGAGAAGTCGCCTCCAGCGTCAAATTGAGCAACGAACCGCGATGCTTGCCGGCGTCAGCCATGACCTACGCACCATTTTGACACGTTTTAAATTGCAACTGGCTCTTCTTGGCGAAGACAAAGATGTCGCGGATCTGGAACAAGATGTCAAAGACATGCAGACGATGTTGACGGGTTATTTGGATTTTGCAAAAGGCGATGCAGACGAACCGAGCGCGAACATTGAACTGCCAGCCTTATACGAAGAACTGATTGGGCACGCAGAACTAGAAGACAAAACGGCAAGCTACACATTCGAAGGAGAGCCGGTCGTTCATGTGCGTCCAAGCTCGTTCAAACGTTGCCTCGACAACATTTGGTCAAACGCGATCAAACATGCAGACACGTTGAAAATAACGGGCAAACACATGTCAGGCTGGCTGGTGATGTCAATTGAAGATGATGGCCCAGGCATTCCAAAACAAGAACGCGAAAACGTGTTCAGAGCCTTCTACCGCCTTGATAATGCCCGCAACCTCAATGCTGAAAAAGCAGGAACAGGGCTTGGGCTATCAATTGCCAGAGATTCGATAAACAGCCACGGCGGCACGATTGAACTGAGCGATAGTGAAATGGGCGGCCTAAAAGTAACCCTTAAAATGCCTGCATAAATTCGCCACTTAACAAAGCCGCTGGCCGTTGGGCACATCACGTTCAATGCCTGCCAAAACAATATCGCCGTTGTCATCGGCAAAACCAAGTGTCAGTACCTCAGACATGAACGGGCCAATTTGTCGTGGTGGAAAATTGACCACAGCCATAACCTTGCGTCCCTTTAGGCTGTCAGGCGTATAATGAGCCGTAATTTGCGCAGACGTTTTGCGCGTTCCAATCTCATCACCAAAATCAATAACCAGCTTATAAGCAGGTTTACGCGCTTCTGGAAACTCGTTGACCTCAATCACAGTGCCAACCCGAATATCAACTTTCATAAAGTCATCGAAGGAAATTTCGTCGCTCATAGGCTTGCACTGTCCACTGTGTCGGCATCATCAAATTTTTGATCAGAGCGGCGACTCCGTCTAAAGCCCTTAAGCGGCCCTAGCAGATTTTGCACCCGCTCCACACGACGCATATTGCTTTCGCCCTTGCGCAATTCTTTATCGAGCGCTGCCATGGTTTTCGCCATGCTCTCATCATCGTTGAGCCAAACCTGCAAAACCTTCGCGTAGACCATCGCCACGCCCTGCACTTTGACAGCCCCTTTAAGACCGCCCGTTTCAATGTTTGCAGCATTCAGCATCCACGTCATAGAAACAAGGGCGACATGATTTAGTTGGGCAGCAATGGAAAGGTCAGACTTTGCCGCTTTGACAATGGAGCGAACGGCGTCTTTGTGCGGCATCAACGCATCAAAGCGCGACAATAAAATATCCATCAACCGTTCGCGAGGTAGTTCTTCGGCAACATCTGCGTCAATTTCATCCAAAACACTGGCATCAATTTCACGCATAAAATGTTCGACCATCGCAACCTTGCCATCAAAGGCACCACGAAGTTCTGAGAGTTTGACGTTGGAAGCTTCTGCCACCTTCGCCAAGGAAATTTCATCCCAATCATGCTGTGATAACAGGTCAAAAAAGGCCGTTCTAATTTTCAGCCGCTGTTTTTCGGTCGCCATAATCTACTCCATTCACTCATCTGATCTAAATGTATGTATTTAGAGCCAAAAATCAATGAGCAAGACTGGAGCTTAAACTAAGCGCGACCCAGCTCTTCCGCACGAGCCTTTGCTGCATCCACTGCTTTGGTCATGAGTGAGGTCAAACCATCATCATCCATCAACACATTCAAAGCGGCCGCCGTTGTGCCGCCGGGCGACGTGACATTTTTGCGCAATGTGCCCGCATCAAGGTCAGATTGATAAAGCAGTTCGCCCGCCCCTTCCACAGTCGCACGCGCCAAACGCAGAGCTAGCTCAGGGCTAAGCCCTGCCTTCTCGCCAGCTGCTGCCATCGCTTCCACCATGTGAAAAACATAGGCAGGACCAGAACCAGAAACAGCCGTCACGGCATCAATCAACGCCTCACGGTCAACCCAATCAAATCCGCCTGTCACCTCCAACAATTCAGCAATAGCCGTTTTCTGTTCTGCACTCACATCAGCCGTTGGATAACCAATGGTGATACCGCGACCCACTTGTGACGGCGTGTTTGGCATAGCGCGAACAATCGCTGCCTCAGCACCAAAATAAGATTGAAACGTTGCAACCGACGTCCCCGCTGCAACAGAAACAAAAGCGACGTTACCCAAATTTTTGCAAACAGCAAGTTTTGGCAAAACCGCATCCATCATTTGCGGCTTCACAGCGATGATCACGATTGACGGCACCAGATCATCTGGCATTGCTTCAAAATGACGCACGCCATCATTGGCAACAAGGCCCTTCATCTCATCGGCCAACATTGGATCAAGGATCACAAATTCGCTTCCAGCACGGCCATCTTTAAGCCAGCCTGTCAGCATGGCTCCACCCATCTTTCCCGCACCTACGAGAACGACAGGTCTTTCGCTCGAAATTAGTCCCATGAATTGTTTACGCTTCGCCAATTGTTTCAAACAATGAACAAGCTAGCGCGTCCTCAGCACTTCTGCCAGCCCATAAGGCGAATTGAAAGGCTTGGAAATACCGCTCGCAACCGTCAACAGCTGTTGACAACATGCTTTGAACCTGACGGTTCGTCGGCTGCACGCCGCCAGCAAGGGAGAGTGATTGACGATAAACAATCATGTTGCTGTCTGGCCAGAAGTCAAAATGACCAGAAATCATCTGTTCATTGATCATACTGACCAATCGGCGCACCTCTGACAATCTGTGATCAGGAGAACGCAGACTAAAACCGCAAGCAAGATGAACGGATTCGACACCGTCCATCCAAGAAAATGACACATCATAGTCTGACCAACGCCCAGCCACACAAATAGAAATCTCATCGGAACCAGACCGTTCAAACGACCAATCATTTAACGCGGCAATGACTTCGATAATGTCTACTGGGCTTGCATCGCGTTCATCGGCAAGGAGGTCTTGGAAGTTCATTAGGCGGATTCCCTCTGCACCCCGCGCCATTCGACACAAGGCAGAATAAATAAATTGAATGATGGAACGCAGTACACAAAGAAATTCATCATTAAGGTTCAGAGATTTAGCCGGAGAGGCTTGCAAATCACATCGTCAACGAATCACTTCTGATGTTGAATATAGGAGTCAGCGGGAATCGGGACTAGAGTCCTATTTCAATGTCTTGTGGGTAAGCTGTGGAAATTAACTTTTGACCTAGCAAAACCGTGGGTTTGAAGCAGGCTCATAAATTGTGGATAGAAAAGGAGCAGATTATTTGCCGCCCTTTTTAGTTTCCAACGCTTCAATTCGCTTCAAAAGAGCATCATTTTCATCGCGTGCTTTTGTCGCCATAGCGCGCACCGCGTCAAACTCTTCGCGGGTTACAAGGTCTAGCTCGCTCAAGAAACGCTCCAACTGAGATTTCACCACGCCATCAGCTTCCCGTTTGAAGCCTTGCGCGACATCTGCAACGTCAGTCATCAGCTTTGCGAACTCATCAAGAAGTTTATTTGTTGGTTGGCTCATCGTTTTATCCCAATTTTGTTTCCTTCATATAGGCAAATAGCGTAGATCAATCAATAACGACTGACCAAGTTACAAATATTAGCCACTGGAACAGACAAATGACCCTATTCGCCATTCCCTTTCCGATCATTGATCCCGTCGCCATTGAGCTTGGTCCTGTGGTGGTGCGTTGGTATGGGCTTGCTTATGTCGCGGGCCTTCTGCTCGGTTATATTTACGCCAAGCGCATCTGCAACCGAGAGCGTTTATGGGCACCGGCAAAAAACCGCATCACGGCTGAACATATGGAAGACTTTCTGCTTTGGGCAGGCCTTGGGGTTATCATTGGTGGGCGGCTTGGCTTTGTGCTGTTTTATAATGCCGATTTTTATCTCCAAAACCCTCTCGCAATCTTAAAAGTATGGGAAGGCGGCATGGCGTTTCATGGCGGTTTGATGGGCGTTATCGTTGCCGTCATTTTATACACCCGCGCCAAAGGTCTCTCCTTCCTTTCCTTCTGCGATATTATGGGAACCGCAGCACCCTTCGGCCTATTTTTCGGGCGTGTTGCAAACTTCATCAATGCTGAACTTTGGGGACGCACAACCGATGTGCCGTGGGCAATGGTTTTCCCAGGTGGCGGCGAACTCCCGCGTCACCCAAGCCAACTTTATGAAGCAGCACTTGAAGGCTTGCTCTTATGGCTCTTCATTCGCTTCCTCACCCACCACAAAGACGCCTTAAAAACACCCGGTCTTGTGGCAGGTGTCTTCGGCATTGGCTATGCAGCATCGCGCATATTCGTCGAATTCTTCCGCCAGCCAGATGAGCAGTTAGGCTTCTTGTTTGGAGGCTTTATTACAATGGGCATGATCTTATCTCTCCCCGTTTTAGCAGGTGGAATTGCGCTGTTGGTTGCATCGCGTAAGAACGCAAAATCGGTTACGTAAGATGTCGCCGTTACTGCCACGCCTTGTCAGCCAAATCCAAGAAAATGGACCAATGACTGTCGGCCAATTTATGCAAATTGCGCTGACTGATCCAAGCCATGGCTATTACACGAACCAAAACCCATTTGGACGGTCAGGCGATTTCATTACAGCGCCTGAAATCAGCCAATTGTTTGGAGAAATGATTGGTATTTGGACGATTGATGTCTGGCAAAAAATGGGTGTGCCCGCCAAATTTCAGCTGATCGAAGCAGGCCCCGGACGCGGCACCTTAATGGCGGATGTTTTACGAACAATCCAAAAGCTCGCCCCACCCATGCTGGAAGCTGCAACCGTCGGCTTGATTGAAATCAGCCCTGCCCTCAAAGAAAAACAAAAACAGGCACTTGCAAGCTTCGGTGCCACCGTCAATTGGCATAACACGTTGAACGATGTTGATGATCAGCCGATTATCTTGCTGGCCAATGAATTTTTGGACGCTCTTCCAATCCGGCAATTTTTTTTCCAAGAAAACAAATGGCATGAACGCGCTGTCGGCCTTGGACCAAACGGCGCATTGGACTGGGGCTTGATACCCGCAACAATCAACGTGCCATCTCGCCTCTCCCCCAAAGTAGGCGATATTTTCGAAATTTGCATCCCCGCCCAAACATTTTGTGCATCTGTTTGCGAGAAGATCAAAACACAAGGCGGCGCGGCACTCTTCATTGACTATGGGCATCTTGAAAGCGGGTTCGGCGATACATTCCAAGCTGTCAAAGATCATACATATGTCAACGTTCTTGATGAGGTTGGGCAAGCCGATTTAACAGCCCATATAGACTTCGAACCCTTAGTAAAAATTGGAGAAAACGCAGGCCTCACCGTCAAAACAACGACCCAAGGTGAATTCTTGCTTGAGATGGGGATACTCCAACGCGCCGGACAATTAGGGGCCCCATTAGACGTTGAACAGCAAAAAAACATCCAAAATGACGTCGAACGACTTGCAGCGCCGGACAAAATGGGGAACCTATTCAAAGCTATGACTTTTGCGGCAAGGGGAATGGACCTGCATGGCTTCAACTAAGGCTTACGTTCAAGCGGATGAATTGAACGCCATATCCGGCATTCGTCACGCTTACTTCACCCGTGAAGATGGTGCCTCGTCTGGTATTTTTGCAAGCCGCAACATTGGGCTTGGCTCTGAAGATGACCGCGAAGCCGTTTTAGAAAACCGTGCACGTTGTGCACGCGATCTCGGCGTTGCGGCCGATAAACTTGCAACCCCTTACCAAATTCACTCACCCAATGTGATCACAGTAACCGAGGTTTGGGCTGCTGGCGAAGGCCCCAAAGCAGATGCGCTTGTTACCAATATTCCAGGCTTGATGATGGGCATTGCAACAGCAGATTGCGGCCCTGTTCTTTTTGCCGATGATAAAGCAGGCGTTGTGGGGGCAGCCCATGCAGGATGGCGTGGCGCGACAGGCGGTGTTTTAGAAAACACCATCACAGCCATGGAAGACCTTGGCGCAGACCGCGCAAATATCACAGCCGTTTTAGGCCCAACCATCGCGCAACCATCTTATGAAGTCGGCCCAGAATTTGTCGAAAATCTTCTCAAACTTGACCGCGAGAACGCGACCTATTTTCAGCCAAACGACAATGAAGGTCACGCGCAGTTCGACCTCCCGCGTTATGTCACCGATCGGCTCACCGCTTTTAATGTCGGCACCGTCAATCGTCTCGATCTTGATACCTATGCTGACGAACAACGTTTTTACTCATTTCGCCGCACAACCCATCGCGGCGAGGCCGATTATGGCCGCCTATTAAGCGCAATTGTTTTGGAAGGATAAAACAATGACCGTTCACTTTGAAACCGTGGAATTTGAAAACCGAATGCAACTGCTTCAAGCGCAAATGGCAGAGCAGAAATATGATGCACTTTTGCTCTTTGCCCAAGAAAGCATGTATTGGCTCACCGGTTACGACACATTCGGTTATTGTTTCTTCCAGTGCATGGTGGTGCGCGCTAATGGTGAGATCACCTTGCTCACCCGCTCTGCTGATTTAAGACAAGCACAAATCACTTCTATCTTGGAAGATATCCGCGTTTGGACAGACCGCGCTGGTGCAAACCCTGCAATCAACCTTCGTGACCTTTTAGACGAACTCGGTCTTTTAGGTAGTCATATCGGCATTGAATATGACACTCATGGGCTGACCGCCAGCAATGGACGCTTACTCGATGACGCGCTTAAAAGCTTTGCGAAAATTGATGATGCCTCTTCCGTGGTTCACGGCTTGCGCGGTGTAAAGAGTGACGCAGAAATTGCCTATGTCAAAAAAGCCGCTGAATTGGGTGACGCATCATTCCTCGCCGCTTTAGACACAATCAAAGCAGGCGTTGATGAAGGCGACGTTCTTGCCGCCATGCATAACGTTATCTTCAAAGGCGGCGGCGATTACCCAGCCAATGAATTCATTATCGGCTCTGGCAAAAAGGCATTGATGTGCCGCTACAGCTCGGGTCGACAAGTGCTCAAAGACCAAGACCAAATTACCTTGGAATGGGCAGGCACCTACCGCCATTATCATGTTGCCTATATGCAAACGGTGCCGGTTGGAAAAGCCACACCGCGTCATAAAGAGCTTTACGCCGCAGCCCATGAAGCATTACTCGCCTGCCGTGATGCGATGGTTGTTGGCAATACATTTGGCGATGTATTCGACGCCCATGCCCGCATTATGGAAGCGCACGGTCTTGCCAACCACCGCCTCAATGCCTGTGGTTATTCGCTGGGCGCGCGCTTCACACCAAGCTGGATGGACGGCCCCATGTTCTACCGCGACAATCCGGCGGAGATTAAGCCCAACATGGTGCTATTTGCCCATATGATCATTATGGATTCTGACACGGAAACCGCCATGACGCTGGGCCGAACATATTTGACAACTGAAGATGGTCCAGAAGACCTGTCAAAACTCAGCCTTGATCTGGAAGTTCGCTAGAATCCTAGGGCTTGCAAAATTGATGAGCAATCGGCACTTTTCTGCACGAATGCTCACAAATTGGTGGCAAAGTCTGGAATCTGACAATTCCATGACACATGTCGGT
>CAZKKW010000017.1:32524-35649 GCA_964553335.1 uncultured Hyphomicrobiales bacterium
ATATAGTGAGCCGATTTCATGAAAATCGTTTGTGGCAATGCCAACCGAACACTTTCCAAAGATATCTGCGAATATCTGGATATCGAAATGGTGGGATGTGAGGTCAAACGCTTCGCTGACGAAGAAATCTTCGTCGAAATCCAAGACAACGTACGCGGACAAGATGTTTTCATCGTCCAGTCCACCAGCTACCCAACAAATGACCATTTGATGGAATTGCTGATTATGTGCGATGCGCTGAGACGTTCATCAGCAAAACGCATTACAGCCGTTATGCCCTATTTCGGTTATGCCCGTCAGGATCGACGCACATCAGGCCGCACCCCAATTTCAGCCAAGCTGGTATCGAACCTTATTGTTGAGGCCGGTGCTGACCGCGTTTTGACGCTTGATCTTCATGCCGGACAAATTCAAGGCTTCTTCGATATCCCAACCGATAACCTATTTGCAGCCCCCGTCTTTGGCCGCGACATCATAGAGCGCTATGATACAAGCAAAGCCATGGTTGTTTCGCCAGATGTTGGCGGTGTGGTTCGTGCCCGTGCCTTGGCAAAACGCATTGATGCACCGCTCGCAATCGTTGATAAGCGCCGCGAAAAAGTAGGTGAATCCGAAGTGATGAACATCATCGGTGACGTTAAAGGTTACGATTGTATTTTGGTTGATGATATCGTCGATTCAGGCGGCACATTGTGCAACGCAGCCGAAGCCCTGCTTGCGGATGGCGCAACCTCGGTTACGGCTTACATCACTCACGGCGTCTTGTCTGGTGGTGCAGCGGCCCGCATTGGCAACTCTTCCCTCAAAGAATTAGCCATCACTAATTCAATTGAGCCGACAGAAGCAATCAAGAATACAGCCAATATTCGCGCAATCTCGTTAGCTCCCCTTTTGGGCGAAGCCATCGACAGCACCTATCATGAAAAATCAATCAGCTCGCTCTTCAAATAAGAAAAAGCGAGCCGATTAAATTTTCAAAATTCATTTTGATGAATTAGCGCGTGGCAATAATAATCACTTCTACAAGCAATTCAGGCATTGCAAGCTTTGCCTCACCGCATGCGCGTGTCGGTGCTTGACCTTCTGGCACCCAAGCATCCCAAACTTCATTCATCGCTGCGAAGTCCGACATATCAGCAAGCCAGATTGTTGCTTGCAGCATTTTCTCTTTTGAAGAACCTGCTTCTGCCAGCAACGCATCCACCTTATCCAAACAATCACGGGTTTGATCGGCCACGGAGTTCTCTGGCGATCCAACCTGCCCAGCCAAATAGATCGTATCGTTATGCGTTACCATTTGGCTCATGCGCTGATTGGTATGAAAGCGTTTAATCGTCATGTCGTTACTCCGTAGTGCTTTATAACTTTGCTAAATTAGCTTTGCCTCTTGATTACAAATAACACAACAAAAAACCCGCCATTAGGCGGGTTTTTCTTAATCATATAAAGCATCGCTTAGTTCGTTAAAATTGGTGTGCGTGCTTCAATCACGATCTGCTCAAAAGCTTCATCCAACGCTGCCGCACTGGTTGCAATAAGTGCCGTCTCAGGGCTTGTTGCACATTGAGCCATCAAGTCTTGTGCAGGTAGATCGTTACCAAGTGTAACTGTATAGACAACCACTCCGCGCGAAGCATCTTTTGCGAGGTCACAAAATTCCAACGCAGCGCTAGAAGACGTTTGCCCACCTTGATCGTAAAAGTCCGTATTGAATTCACCATCTGTCATAACAACGAGAATCTTGCGAACATTTGATGTAAGATAGTTTGCTGGGCGTGCTTCATCTGGCCAAAATGACTGCCACTCGCCGGACAAAGTGTTCAGACCCCATGTGACACCGATGTGCCCAGCCGTTAGTCCTCTAGTAACAAGATTATCGACGGAATCCAACAACTCATCGCGATCACCAGTTAACGGAAGGATTTCTGCTTCAAGGCAAATAGCAGGACGCAACCCTATGTCCGTTTCATATAAAGTTTCATCAGCATTTTCATCCGGTTCAACATCTTCGAAGATATTGATACCTTCACGTTCAGTGATGCAAGAAGATCCTCTATCAGGTGCATTAGGACCTACAGCCGCATCATAAAACCCACCTAAATTAACAGAAGAAGAGTATGGAATAATTGACGCACGAACGCGATTGTCGTTAATTTTTCCAACAGGAAGAAGCAGATCAATCGCGTTTTCCATCGCGCCTCTCAAAGCATTAATTCGTCCATTATTGCTATTATTACCACCGATGGACAAGCTCATTGAGCCTGTATTATCGAGAACAAACGCAATCTCCAAGCTTTGCACCTGATTGGTAGCACTCACAGTGCCAGCGATATTGTCAAAACCAAAAATTGCGGCAAACAGCGTTGGCGTTTGCACATCTGCGCTGGCAGTTATCGTGCCAGAATTCAAATCCTGTTCAATGCGCAACGAATTCTCAATTTCTTGCTGATTAACGAAAGATACGTTGGAAATGTTGAGAGCCAATTGTTGGCGGGCAACATCAGTCGCTTCTGCAAGCGTTGCATCTTCAACAGTAATTGCACGCGATGCAGCGATGCTCGCTGAATCAATCGCAGCTTGTGTCGCGTAGCTTGCGACCCGGAAATTTGCCAAATCAACGGCAGAACCAATCGTGAAGGCTGCAACCGGCAAAGCAATTGCGGCCATCATAACAAAGTTGCCACGGGTATCGGATTTGAACTGTGTCCAATTTTTCTTGATTAATTTAGACATTGCGACCTCTTTCTTTAGTCCCCGTCCCACCGGTTCCCTCAAAAAGTACTCAGTCGTTAAAATATCAATTAAAAAAAATATTTCAAATTAATCCATAATTAACCATTAATTTCAATGGTTAAGAAGTAAGCCCGCGTTGTAAACCCTCGTGAATCCCCTCCTCTAGTCCATCAAAGCAACGCCTTGATAGGGTTAAATTCGCCGCATCTGCATGCCGATTGCTCTTACTGTGTCAAAAGCGCTGTGCGTGCTTCAATCACAATCTGCTCGAAAGCGTCATTCAACGCTGCCGCGCTGGTTGCAACAATTGCTGTCTCTGGGCTGGATGCACATTGAGCCATAAGGTTTTGCGCCGCAACACCGGTCCCCAATGTCACAGTATAAATAGTAAC
>CAZKKW010000018.1:0-3164 GCA_964553335.1 uncultured Hyphomicrobiales bacterium
CACGCTCAACTTCGGGGAATTGTCTTAGAACACGTTTTTCAAATCGCGTTGTAGTTTCACGTGCTTCATCAAGGGATATTGAGGGTGCCATCGTCAGTCTTACCAGCAGGTCGCCTTCATTCAAGCGTGGTACAAACTCTGATCCAAGCAGCGGGAAAGCAAGAAGCCCAACTGCCATCAATCCACCAGCAAGCAAAACCGCGAACAAACGCACGCGGACAAACAACCAAATGATAGGTCGGTACAAGGCCACCAAAAGGTCGACGATGCCCGGCAGCCTCTTCTTTTTAGAAGATTTCGGTTGCTTCATTAAATTGAGACAAAGCACTGGCGCTAGTAAAACAGCAAAAATGAGAGAGCCGAGCATTGCCAGTGATACTGTTTGAGCAAGTGGCCTGAAGGTTTTGCCTTCCACGCCTTGAAGGGCAAAAAGCGGCAAAAACACAACGATAATGATCAAAATTGCAAAAAAGATTGGCCGCATTACCTCTGCGCAAGCCTTCGCAACAATTGCTTTCTTGTTGGCTTTTTCAGTTGATTCTTTCAAAAGCCGGTCGACATTTTCAACGATTACGATGGCAGCATCGACCATCATTCCAATTGCAATGGCGAGACCACCGAGTGACATGAGATTTGCCGACATACCAAGAAACTGCATGGCGACAAATGCAAAGCCTATGGAGAAAGGAATGGATAGAGCGACCACAATACTCGGCCTTATTCCACCCATGAAGGCAAGGATGATCAGTGCTACGAGACCAACACCTTGCAGAAGGGCGTTGTTTACCGTTTCAACAGCGGAACCAACGAGCTTGGATTGATCATAGTAAGGCACAAGTGCTATTCCTTCAGGCAATGCGGATTTGATCTGCTCAATCTCAGATTTAACATCCGAAATAACTGACGATGTATTCGTGCCGATCAGTTTTAAAACGAGGCCTGCAACGACTTCTCCTTCGCCATTACCTGTTGCAAGCCCTTGCCGAACTTCACCCCCGATTTCGATAGACCCCAGATCACTTAGGAAAACAGGCGTACCGTCTGTCGTCTTGACGACAATACGCTCCAAGTCGCCTATCGTTTCAGCCAAGCCAATAGATCGCACGACATATTGTTCAGCGTTTTGGATGATGAACTGAGCGCCCACATTGGCGTTATTTGCTTCTAGGGCATTCAGCACATCTGTGATTGCCACATTGTATCGAAGGAGTGAAGAGGGATTAATCAAGACCTGATATTGTTTGACAAAGCCTCCAAGCGATAACACCTCCGTTACACCGGGAATTGTTTGTAAATTAAACTTCACGATCCAGTCTTGGATTTCTCTGAGTTCTTCAAGTGAACGCTTACCAGTTTCATCTTTAAGGAAGTAAAAGAGAATCTGGCCAAGACCGGTTGTGATGGGCCCCATTTCCGGATCACCAAAACCGTCAGGAATTTCCTCTCGAGCTAATTGCAAACGCTCGTTGACCAGCTGGCGTGCAAAATAAATATCTGTTCCGTCTTCGAACAAGACATTAACAACGGAAAGGCCAAAATTGGATGTGCTTCGAACTCCCTTCAGGTCTGGCAGTCCGTTCATAGACACTTCTACCGGGTAGGTGACGTAGCGCTCCACCTCTTCCGGTGCAAGCCCGTCAGTTTCAGTGAAAACCTGTACAAGCGCTGGCGTGACATCAGGAAAAGCGTCAACAGGAAGGCTTTTGTAACTGTTATAGCCACCTACCATCAGCGCGATGCCAGCAATTACAAATAGCAAGCCTTGCCCAAGAATGCTTTGTACAAAGCGAATCATTGTTTCATACCTCTAGTGATTGTGTCCGTCGCCGAACTGGGCTTTTGAAAGTTGAGCCTTAAGGACAAACGCACCCGCGACCACAATTGGAGTGTTGATATCAAGACCGCCCTTGACTTCAATCAGGTCACCTTGTGTGCGACCAAGAGAAACTTCTTTCGCCTCGAAACCATCACCTTTCTGAACAAAAACAACAGTTTTCTCATTCATAATCTGAGGAGCTGTTTTCGGGATTGTGAACACCTTGTCTTCTATGCCTACCTCAACAGAGGCTGTAATAAACATTCCAGGACGAAGAAGACTGCCACTAGTTGGGATTTGTAAGCGAGCTATACCCGTACGTGTTTCCTCCTGAATTTGAGGAGCTATAAAAGTAATCTTGCTCTCACTTAATATTGAACCGCGTTCATCAAGTACCTTTACAGTTTGTCCCTGCTTTAATTTTCCAAGGTCTTTCGGGAAAATTTGGAAATCCACCCACAGGTCTGACATATCAGCGATTACAAATGCTTCATTTGAATCGTCAATTGTCTCGCCCAAAGTGACATGACGACTTATAATGTGCCCATCAAATGGAGCTATGAGTTTATAAGGGGTAAGGGCTGCCTCAGGTTGATCGCGAAGTCTTTTTAAGCTCCCTTCATTAAAACCCAGCGCAAGAAGTTGTTGCTTGATGGTACGAAGTACAATTATTGCTTCTGCTACAGCACCCTTGGCCTCAAGAAATGCCTGTTCGGTTGATATTTGCTCTGCCCGTAATTGCTCTTCTCGTTCGAAAGTAGCTTGTACGATTTCAAGGCGTCCAATACTCGCAAGATATTGTGATTTAATATCCGCCAGTTCACGGCTCTCAAGGATCGCCAGAACATCCCCTGCTTTGACATGGTCGCCTTGCCGCGCTGAGACACTAGTTACAATCCCTTTTACACGCGGGACCACATGAGCAACACGGTCACCATTAAATTTGACTTCTCCCGGGAGGTTGATCGTTTCTCCAAGCTTTAATGCCTTTGCGGAACCAAGTTTAATGCCAAATTCTTGCTGCTGGCTGGCGGTTAAACGGATGACATCCTCCTCTTCGTGTCCATGACCATCATCATCGTTTCCATGGGCATGCTCTTTCTCGTCACCATGGTCATCGTCCTTGTGACTATCCTCGCTGTGGCCATGGTCTTTCTCATCGCCGTGGTCATCGTGATCGTGGCCTTCTTCGCTGTGGCCATGCTCTTTCTCGTTGCCGTGGTCATCGTCCTTGTGACCATCCTCGCTGTGGCCATGGTCTTTCTCATCGCCGTGGTCATCGTCCTTGTGACCATCCTCGCTGTGGCCATGGTCTTTCTCATCGCCGTGGTCATCGTCCTTGTGACCA
>CAZKKW010000018.1:3264-35355 GCA_964553335.1 uncultured Hyphomicrobiales bacterium
GCCGTGGTCATCGTCCTTGTGACCATCCTCGCTGTGGCCATGGTCTTTCTCATCGCCATGGTCGGCGTGATTGTGGCCTTCTTCGCTATGGCCATGGTCTTTCTCATCGCCGTGGTCATCGTCCTTGTGACCATCTTCGCTGTGGCCATGGTCTTTCTCATCGCCATGGCCGGCGTGATTGTGACCATCTTCAGCTTTGACAGAACCGGCTAGTTGAATGAGCGAACCCTTGATGGGTTCAAGCTCAATACCTGTCCACGTTTCTATATTCTTTAATAGTCCATCAGTCTTGTTACCAAGGATTGCTGTACTTTCAGAAAGTACCGCACGCACAGACTGTGGCGCGATCCAATCATATTCAGATTTATCGAATGAATAGGCATAAAACCCCGCAGTTCCTACGGAACCGATACAAAGACCTAGAAGTAAAGACGTTAATTTCATTGAATACTCCTCGACTCATTGAGCCGTTTTATGTGATGAGGTGACAGACCGGCCAAGCAGGCTTTCAAGCGCTATTCGTGACATCTGGTATTGAGCCGCAGATCTCACAGCCTCGAGCTCGAGCTGAGATATTGTTTGCTGTGAACTAATTAGAGAAACCAAATCAATACCCCCGCGCTGAAAGGCACGATTGGTTGTTTGAAAGTTTAGACGTGCCGCGGGAATGAGTTCTTTTCGTAGGGTAAGCGTCTGCTGTGCAGTACTAACAAGAGCGCTGTAATGCTCGGTAAATAGGGTCTCCAAACCGATATTTTGTGCTTGTTGTTCAAAAATACCTTGATTGACCCGCGCCTCTGCAGCGGCAATTGCACCTTTGTTGCGGTTGAATATTGGAAGCGGTAGACCAATAGAAGCGACGAAAGCACGATCATTGCTTTCTTGATCAAAGCGCGTTCCCGCCGTCAGCGACAAATCAGGAATACGTTCAGATCTGACCCTTGCAAGTGCTGCTTGCCGTCTGGCAACCTCCGCTGCTGCGCTTCCTGCCCTTGGATTGTCTGGCAAGTGTGAACGCAGCACGGTCTCTGCCAGCGGATGTGAAACTTTAAATAGGTTACCTTTAACCGACTTGAGACCTGTTACTGGTAAGTTCACTACAGACGCTAAGGCACGCAGGCTATTTGAAAGACGAAACCTTGCTTGATCATGGGTGACCTTTGCACGGCTTGAAATAAGCTTCACCCGTTGTTGCTCTAAAATGTTCGCTCTGCCCGCACGAACGCGTGTGTTGACCTCTTGCTCCAGTCGACGGGCTGAACTCAGCATGCTGGCGGTAACTTTCAATTCTTCTTGAGCGGCGAGTACTTGGTAAAACCGCTGGGCAGTGTCTTGAAATACCTCAAGGCGCTTTGTTTCTACGTCGAATGCCGCAACTCGGGTGTGTTTGATGGCTTCTTCCGTCCGCTTTTGACGTTTTCCCCCAAGTTCAATTGTTTGGGAAACTGCCAATGTGGTTTCGCTTCCTTCAAACCCGGAAAAACCACCATTGCCCGCAAAATTTTCTAGTTCCGTTTCAAACTCTGGGTTGGGAACACGAGATGCCTGAAGTACTTCAGCTTGTCGCGCGCGCCGTTCAAACCCTGCAGCTCGAATTTCCGGGTGATAGGTCAATGCTCTATTCAAAAGCTCTGGCAAACCTGGATTAGCGCCAATACTCGCTGACGATGCCCCAGTGAACTTTTGCTCTAACGATACTGTTTGTATGGCAGAAGTAGCGGGATTTTCTAATTTCTCTTCGTGCACGTGAGTTGCAATGATCGGTGGACTTGCAACGACTTCCTCAGTTCTCTGAGGTGAAGCGCAGGAAGTTAAAATAATTGTCCCGGCTAATAAGAGACTTCTTGTAAGGGCCATATTGGCTGACGATAGGTGCATGTCGGTCTTCATCCATCATTTAACGGAAATCAAACAGGCGCGTTAAACCTGAGGAATTTTGAATGAAGAACGAATTACCGAAGCAGAACTATTGTCTTTAAATCGTCTAGTGCTGGATAAGGGGGGGCCGCGCTGTATTCTACAAACTCGTTTTTGACCGTCTTATGGCTATCAATGGAGAGTTCAGCAGTGAGAGGCAGAACTTCAATTGCAACAGTCAGCTCTTGCTGAATAAGACTTTCTCTTTGTGATACCGTACTCGTTGCCGCCATCCAGTCGTTGCAACTATCCGAGTTTTGAAATGTTTCAACCTCAGTTAAAACAGTTTGGTTGCCCATATTTGATGCAGGTTTGTATATGCCACTGGCTTTTCCATGATCTTCATGGAGCGACAACTCAACAGCAACATGACCATCTGTTCCGAAGCAAACCACCAAAGCGTTTGCAAATGCAGCGTTGAAGAGACCCAAAAACAACGCAGTGACCAAAAAAGCTAATCTTGCCCCGTTACATAACGAAGCGCGTAATCCTTTAGCACTGGTTGAGATCTGCGTCATGAAGTCTGGGTACTTATTCAATCTAATTTTGTCAACTCACATGTTGGTGGATCGGTTTTAACGTCAGAAGAAGAGCGCTATCATTATATCTGATTGTGAATTGTCATGTCGCTTTTCTCTTCCAAAGCCTGACGGATGATCTGGAAAGATGATGAGAGAAATAAACTAGCCATTATTGTGGCTACTGCTAAATCTGGCCAGCCAGTTGATGTGCTCCAAACACCTAGTGCAGCAAGCATCACAGCTATATTGCCAATGGCATCGTTACGTGAACACAACCAAACGGATCGTACATTCGCGTCACCGTCTTTGTACTTTATGAGTAGAAGCACACTCGAGAGGTTGGTCAGAAGAGCGAGAAATCCGATTATCCCCATAGTCTCGGCTTCTGGCACACCGATATAAAATACTCGGTAGACTGTTGAACAGAGAACCCACAATCCCATGAGCAATAAAGTGATCCCCTTAAAGAGAGCAGCATTGGTTCGCACCTGAATAGAAGCACCTATAACAGCAAGTGAGATTCCGTAGGTTAGAGCATCGCCCGCAAAATCGAGGGCGTCGGCTTGCAACGCCTGAGACTTAGCTAGATGGCCTGCTGTCATCTCGACAAAGAACATCGACGCATTGAGCGCGATGACGATCCAGAGCCGTCTTTTGTAGTCATCTGAAACGCCGTCAAACTTGGCGTTATGTCCGCAGCAACCAGCCATGGGAATCCTCTTTCATATTTGTTGCTCTTAGTATAATCTCTCTAGTAACTAGAGGTTCAAGAGGTTTCTTTATGTTTTCCATCGGTGAGCTTTCAAAGCTTACAAAGGTCAAAGTTCCGACCATTCGCTACTATGAAGAAATGGGGCTTTTGCCCGAAGCTGAGCGTACATCAGGCAACCAACGGCGATACGACAAAGCTGGGCTAGAGCGACTCAGTTTTATCCGACACGCCCGTGATCTTGGGTTCTCCATCGAGGCCATCTCATCTTTGATCGAACTCCAAGATCATCCGGATCGGTCGTGCGAGGCTGCAACGGACATTGCCATGTCTCAACTTGAAGAGGTGCGCGCCAAGATCAAACGTCTCAGAACACTTGAAAAGGAGCTCAGCCGAATATCCAAAGGCTGCGATGGTGAAGGTGTATCTGGGGATTGCTACGTGTTAGCGTCACTAGCTGACCACAATTTGTGCGACCGTGAACATTAGAAACCATGAATGCGGACATTGGACTAACGAGAACGAGCGGCAGGTTTGTCCGCTAAGCGGACAACGAAGATGAAAACCAAGCCGTTAACGGCTTATCCCGTCGTCACCCCGACCCTGACGCTGCGCACTTTGTCTTTGCTGTTCAGCTGCTTGTTCTCGCAATTGGGTTTCGATTGCATTTCGGCTTTGCGCAAGTTGGTTTTGCTGAACTGGATCAGCACGCTCGATTGCGGCATTTAAATAATCTCGCGCTATTATTCTTTGAGTATTGGGATCGTTGCTGACTGAGCTTAGCTGTGATGCGTCGCCACGTTCTAACCGTTGGCGTTGCTCTGGCGTGATCACCGCACGAACGCGGTTAAAACGGTCCTCTGCGAGGTCCTCGCGCGTTTGGTTGTTTTGTTCCTGGGCATCTTGGTTTTCGGCGCTGCGGACAATCTGGCGCTTATTATCCTCATGGGACCGCAAATTTTCTCGCGCTTCATTATAAACGGACTTGATGTTTTTATGGGCGTTATCAACGTCGTCTGCTGTGAAACCGGCGTCGCCAGCTTCCTTAATTTCCTGATCGCGCCATTCATCCGCCTGCTTTTGGTGGACGGCCCGTGTTCCATTATACCGTTGGAGTGTCTTGACAGGGTCAAGCCCCGCTTTCCTTGCAATAGTCTCGACTTGTTTTTCTGCGGTAGTTTTAATGCCCTCTCCTACTGCATCATTTGCCGAGACGCCTTTATAGGCCCCATCACGCTCTGCTTGTAATTTGTCTTGTTTGAATTGCTCGATTGATAGCGCAGCCTGCGAGCGATTGTCGGCGATTTGGCGCTCGATGGCGATACGTTGTTCACTGCCTTGTGGCAGGCTTTGAACCTGTGCCTCGACCTGTTGGAAACTACGGACAACTTTTTCTCTACTTTGGATAAGAAGGTTACTCATATGCTTAGCCTCTCCTAAATCGACAACTTTCTCTGAGTGTAACACTTTTTGGATCGAAATACCTTTTTTCAAACCGTCGGCAATCGACTTTAACGATTGCGAAATTTCAGGAAGGTCTTTCTTCAACACTTCCGCTTCAGCATTAATTTTTGCAGCGTGATCGAGCACGGAAATCGCAGTTTTTGAAGCGCTTTGCTCGGTATGATTGGGACGTGTTGGTGATCGTTGCTCACGATCTGCACGCTTTACCTCTACATCTGTATAGGGACGGTCCGTTTCACCTCTGGCCGTTCTTGGTGTGGCCTCTAAGTGGATGCCGTGTTCCCGTGCCGCTTCCACCTGCACATCACGCAGTTTTTGATAGTCGATTGGCCCACGTTTCGAGATTTTGAGCCACGCGCCCTCCTCCACGCCACGTCTATTCACAATCACATGCACATGCGGGTGTTCGGTATCGTTGTGGCTCACTGTGTAATAATCGTATACATCGCCATATTTGCCGCTATCGAACAATTCTTCTGCCCAAGCGCGGCCAGCAAGCGCCGCTGCTTCTCGATCCGTTCCAATGGGAAATGAGACGACGAAATGCGAAGTCTTATCGACGCCAGTCTCATTTGGTTCATCTAGGCCCCAAGAGGCCGCAAGGCGGTTTTGGCCGTCCTCGTCGATGACCGTTCCAAAGAAACGCTCTGAGCGTTCTACATCGACCTCCCCTTCCCTACTCAAATAAGTAATTTGAGCCTTTAATCCGCGTGCAGTCTGTGTGCCGCCATTACGGACAAGTTTAACAACGGCTTGTTGGCCGCCTGAGAACAATCGGGGGGATAACGGCGCTGAGGGGGCCTTATGGCGTCTTTGCGCTCCGCCACCACCGCCGCCGCCACCCTGAAGGCGACGCAAGAGAAAAAGTTGCTTTGCAACCCCCTGTTTAGCGCCAATTTTTAGAACACCAACATCACTGCCCATAAGCCAGTCAACGGGATCAACATGACCATCGTAACCGCCAAGCTGCTTAAGCTTCTCTCTGACACTTCCTTTATTGGATATCATCTTGCGCCTCCTGCAAGCGTCTGGCTCCATCCAGACGACGGCCACCTACATTGAGTAAGAATTGTTGCTGGTCGCTTAGTCGGGCAAGTTCTTGCCCAAGGGATAAGCGTTCTTTCAAAAACTCCTTATGGTCGATGCTGTTGACGCTATTTGCAATTTTCGCCATTTGGTTGATGTTTCGGGCGATGCCTGAAATCTGTTTTTCGATATCGCGTAGAACTTGTTGAGACTGTTTGTCGATCTCCATGAAGCCAGCTATGCGCCTTGCGGCGATGCGAAAAGCTTCATTGTTGGACACATTTAAACCGGCTACTTGTTCTGAAAATTCCAAAAACTCCGCGTTTTTCAACCGCACACTCACCACTGTGTCGCCACTCAAACCTTCTTGTTTGATCGTTTGACGACGCTTTGCATTGCTTTCACGACTGCGTTGCGCAGCTTTCTTTGGTCCACGTTTTGCGCCTTTGGCGTTGGTTTTTTCTGCGTCTTGGCGCATGGCGTCCTTTCCGCCCTCGGGCGTGCCGCGAAGCGGCGTGGGGTAGTTGGCAACAAATGTAATACATTTGTATATATCCTGCCAACTACCCTACTACTAATTCCCTTAATTTTCTCTTTTTGACACTTCCCTCTCTACAGGCTACATTTTGTGGGTTAGAGATTCGGTCTTTTAGTAACTCTGCAACTTTATTTTTATGCAATTTTGCATTTTTGTTTTTTAGCCACTCTGCAACGTTGCGTTTAACTTATTTTGTAAGTTAGCTTTTTTGTAATTTTCTAATTATGCTTTTTTGTATGTTTGTATTTTGTTAAGTTTTTTGTTATGTAATTTGCTAAGTAATTAGTTATTGGGAATAATTGCAAAATGAAACTCATCACGTTCGCATCCTTTAAAGGCGGTGTTGGAAAAACGACGGGGCTTATGGCCGTTGCGTCTTGCATTGCAGCGCGGAATAAAAAGCTTGCAATCATGGATGCTGACCCAAACGCACCTATTGCAGCTTGGCGCAAATCGGCGCTTGCAAAAGGCACATGGGACGACAACGCGCTCGTTTATGACGCTCGTGATCAACAATCATTCGAGGCCGCTTATGAACAAGCTGAGGAAGCAGGGTGCGAATATGCCTTGGTTGACACGCACGGGGGCATTTCTGAACTAAACCAGATGATGCTCATCAATAGCGATTTTATCGTAGTCCCGTCCGGTGTTACTGACCTCGATGTAAAATCGACGCTGCAAACGATGGAATATGCAATCAAATTGTTTGAAGCTGAAGAGCTGCAAATCACAATTGCCATTCTTTGGGCGCGTTTTCCAACCGGAAAACTAACCGCTGCTGAACAAGAATATTATGACACAATTGAATCCATTGACGGCATTCAAATATTTGAAACGATCATGCGCAAACGTGATGCGTTCACGTCGCTTGGATCAAGCGGAATGCTTCACTTGGCTCATAAAAAACTCGCTGATGATCCTAAAATGCGTCTGAAAGTGCGCACCTTTGGAATTGGCGTCAATGAGGCAGAAGGGGTTACACAAGATATTCTTGAAACGTTGGGAGACGCATAATGGCATTGCGAACAGCAAAACATTCTGTGGGTACAATTCTTGGGAAAAAGGTTCCAAAGGTAGAGGGACCGGCAACGGCACAAATAGAGCCAAAGCCGCCAGAACAAAAAGAGCCTCCCAAAAAACAAACTTTGAAACAACATGCTCGAAAGCCTGCCACCAAAGCAGCACCCTTTAAATCAAAGCTTACGGCTGACGACGACCTATTCACTTTGCAATTGCGGCTTCGCGTTCCTGCAAGGGGCGTGTCGAAGCAATTTGATAAAATCGCAGACCATGCAGGTGAAAAGAAAGCCATGAGCGTTCTCATCACGATGGCCCTGAGTGAACACCTTGAAAGCCTCGCTGCTGGCGAACATGCAAGCGCTGTTGATTTCGAGCGGGGTGATCGCGAAGTCCAAACTTCGCGACGTTTGCCGGTGCAAAGCTATGAAAAACTCAAAGAGATAATTGATCCTTTGGGGATCGAGACACCGTTTAAAATTGGCAATGAAATTGTCAATCGGGCGCTGCGAGCGCATTTCAGCAAAGGAAGCTGACTTTACACACAGTCCTCTGGCTGCACTACAGCGCTGCGGGGTAGCGCGTTCCGCCTCCGGCCTGCTGCGTCTGACGACTTGCCGCTTTTCCGATTGCAACGCAATCAGGCGGTGGAAAAGTCAGGCATATAAGCAGGGAAGGGGGCTGTTTGCCCCCAACGCGCTTACGCGCTCCCCCCAAGGATATTTGAACTCAAAAATTGGAAGGAAAATCGCCCCGAAGGGCGATCCCCATTTGCTTTAAAAGAGCTTCAAGGCTGCGATAGCCAATCCGCAACAAGTAAGCATCGTGCCAACCATCCAAAGGATGGTGCGGTTTTGAGCTTTGGTCATTTCGAGCTTCGCGTTTGCGATGTTCTCGGCGGTTTGATGTTTCAGAATTTCAAGATCGCTCTTGGTGGTCATTTCCTTTCTCAATTCTGTTATCTTTCCATCAATCACGATGGACAGCATCATCGCCTGTTCACTTGGGAATTGTTTTTCCAATTCTTGAATGACGGTGCTTTCGGTTTTCATAAGATTCACCTGTATTTAGTCGTTTAGGTGCAAGGCCAATCCTTGCGAAACGTCAAAAAAGCAGACGAAGGGCAGGGTGCACCTGAAAGGTCGCAACGCAGTGGAGAACCGCTTGCGGTTGAACCATGACAAGCGTTTGCTTAGGTTCGCAAACTAAGGATTTGGTCTGCCCTGAAACGACACGCGGTGAAGCTTACCGGAAGTGCCAGCCATAGGTTGAAAACTGGACATACAGGCATGATGCGTTAGTCTTCTTGATGGAAAAGGAATTGAGATAATGACCCACGAGCAAAAGATTGAAATTCTGAAGCAACAAGCTGCTCGCGCTGACGCGACGATTGTCCGATTGATGCGCTACAACCGCATTATTATGATTTCCGGCACCATGCTTATGATGATTGCGGCTGTGGTGATCGGTCTAGCTCTCAAATAGTCGGGGGTCGCTCTTCGGGGTGATTGATGCTATAATTTTGCTACGGTACAGGCGGGGACGCCGTTGGCCGTCTCGAAAATGAAAGCCTTGCCCTTTGGGTGGGGCTTTTTTTATGATATATATAAATTTATAAATACGTATATATAAAAAGGGATATATCCTCGTGACGATCTACGTGACGAACAAGCTGGCCGACCAACTATTGAAAGATGTCATGACACTTTCCGGTGAGACAAACAAAACGGACGTAATTATCGACGCTTTGCGTGAGAAGAAAGCCAGCTTGGAGAAGACAACGCCTCTCAGCGAGCGCATAGCGCCGCTACAGGCGCAAGTCGCCTCGCGGGGGCCAGCAGACCCGAATTTCGATATGAAGACCTTCTCAGACGATATGAGCGGCGAATAGTGTTTATTGATGCGTCGGCCTGTGTCGCGATTTTAGCAAACGAGCCAGAGGCAGAACGATTGCTTGCGAAAATTGATGCTGCAACCACTAAATTTATTACCTCTCCGGTTGCAAATTGGGAGAGCGTGGCCGCGCTTTCGCGTGTGACGCAAGCATCAACCGACGATATGAAGCCAATCGTTGAAGCGTTTCATAAAGAGCTGAACGCAGTGAAAGCGAATATCACTCATGAGATGAGCCTTACAGCGCTCAGCGCATTTAATAGATACGGCAAGGGGTCCGGCCATAAAGCGCAACTCAATATGGGCGATTGTTTCACCTACGCCGTGGCTAAGTCCTATCGGGTGCCAATTCTCTACATTGGCAATGACTTTGTGCACACGGATATGGGGTAGACAAGCTTACGCGGCTTCGCCCCGTAAGCCGCGTAAAACATGATTTAGAGCGGGGTCGATCCCTGCGAAAATCACCGTGCGATTGAAAAAAGTGCCTATTTCATGTAAGGTGTTCAGAGTGGTGACAGGCTTTCACCTGCCACCGTTTGCCTAAAGCAAAAGATTAACGCGGATTTCCAATGCAAGGGTGGTCCGCGTTTTCTTTACCTTCAGCGTGATTGATAAGGGTAAAAACCACATATCTCTCACCTCCGAATTTAACGGCAGGGCCTCTGCCACGGTCTGGGTGGCCTATCCTCCCAGATAGCCCTCCTTGCACGGGCGAGCTGCTTTTCCCGTTAAATCTTCAAGTGTCAAAACATCATAGTTTGCGAGTGTTCCAAACTCGTGAACAAGCCGCTGCTCTTCCTCGTTCAAATCGTCTCCGCATTTCCGGTAAATGTTCCCAATGGCAAGGCTATTAGGTGAGGATGGTTTTCTAACAATAGGATAAGCGCGAAAGTGGCCATTTTCGCCCCTCGCGCGAACATATAATTCAGCCATTACGCGCACTCCTTCACTGGCTCGCTCAAAATGTGATCAAGCACATAATTGCAAGCGGCTTGCGCTTTAGAAGCTGCCTTGAAAATCGCCTTTTTATCTTCATCTAAAATTTTGTGCCAGTGCTCAACGTAAGCCGCTGACTGTTCAAAATCCGGCTCGATGCCAAGGCGGGCGCATACCATGCAAGCGCCAATTTCAGCGATTAGCTCCTCAAAGCTGTATTTTACTTTGTCGCTCGCGCGGTCCAGCCGCGAGTTGTGCGCTGTCGCGTGGATGAGTTCATGGGCAAGCGTTGCATAGTAGGCTTTTTCATAAACGAAGTTTTGCGCGGGTGGCATTTCCACGAAGTCGCTCACGGGGTGGTAAGATGCTTTATATTCTTCGCTCTGTTTTATCTGGATTGGGAAAGCGTCAAACTGGTTCATGATCTCCGGCGTTAAAGTGGTCCCATAGTCCACCAACTCGGCGGGGTTAAATTTTTCGGGTAAACCGTCGATCTGCGAGGCGTTAAACGCTGCATAGGTTTTTATGTAAGGGATTTTGTCGCCGCCTTCTTCCGGCTCTAATGTTCCGTAGTAAATCACTCTCGTGGCTTTTTCGCCTTTACGCACGGCTGCGTCATGATTGCGGGCTTGTTTAAAAGTCATCCAATAAGGGCTATTGAATTTATGCGTGTCGGCGGCAAGCCACAACATCAAAACATTGATACCCTGATAATATTCGCCATTTTCGCGGGTGGGGAAAGTGGAACATGTGCCACCACTCCAAGGCTTACGCCATGCGGGTGTCCCGTCCTCGATGGTCTTTAGAATTTTGTCTGTTACTTCCTGATAAGTGTCGAATTTTGCCATGATCTCGGCTCCTGAATTTGAGAAAAAGGGGGGCGGGCGGGCGGCTCAAATGAGCGCCAACTGTTCGCGGTATTCTGTGAGGTCTGTGTTTGCTGCCCGTTCTGCGCGGGCGCTTGCTGCTTCGGCTTCGCGTCTGCGGTGCTCTTCAAAATCAACCGTCACCACTTCGGTGATGATGCTTGTTGACTTCCAGTCATTCACGAAGGTGTTTGTGTCGATGCCAACACCTGCAATCAGCTCTAAGCCTGTCAGGTCTTTAAACTTCTTGGCTTTGCCCGTTAGACGTTCCTCGTAATAGGGACGGCCCGAATATTGAAACGGTGCGCTCGTTTGCGGGATGATAAACGCGCCATAATCGGAGAATTTAGAAACAAGCTCGATCACTGCCAGCTCAAAATCAAAGCGCTTTCCCTTGTGTCCGGTCCGGCCATTTTTACCGAATGGCGGATTACCGAAAACACAATCAAAATGGCCTAAATCCAAGGTGTGAAGCTCGAAAACGTCTGCACAAATCCAAGTCGCTTCGGGAATGATCTTTTTACCGATTTCAACAAAGCGCGGATTTAGCTCGATGCAAACATGTTCGGTGATTGCTTTCTCGTGTTGATCACGCAAGCGCACATAATAAGACAGTGCGCCAATGCCTGCGCATACGTCTAAAATCCGTCCTTGTCTTAAAACATCAAGCTCAAAATCACTTGCTAGGCTGGTCGGTGTGAAAAACGTCCCGCTTTCACTGACGGGCCTGTCTGCGCCTTCGTGCCAGTGGTCCAGAACGAAAAGTTTTTCGTCTTCTGTGAGCGTTTCCTTTTCCAAGATTTCGCACGCTTGGCGGTGCATCTTCGTTTGTTGTTTGCTGAGTTTAGCCATCTGATTAATCCCTCTTTTTTAATAATCGCGAAGCGGTGAATGCCGGTCATGAACCGCTGCTTAGCGGCGAGCGTGCGGGCGAGAGGGGGGCAACACGAAAAAGGGGAGGGGGATCACCCACGCGAAGCGCTGGCGATAATCCGCGACTGCTGATCCTCGCCGGTTCTGCAACGAGCGAAGCGAGTGAAGAATGGGGAAACCGCTTTTTCGTGTTGTGGGGGAGAGGCTACAAGACGCCTTTCCCCTCAAAAGAAACTTGGGAACGCAAAGCGGTCTGCTACTGCTAAATTTGCTTTATGGTAAGAATGTACATAAAATACAATGTGTTAGAGTGTCATCTAATTGTCATTTCTTTGTCACAATATCGCTAATAATAGTCACCAGACTTGCTCATCCGAAAACAACAATCGGAGATAAAAAATGAAAAACCTTATTTTGGCATCCCTCTTGGCATCATCATTTATGGTGGTGAATACAGAACAATCATCGGCCTGTGTCGAAGGTGATATTGCGGTGAAAGTCGGTAAAGCCTGTGCAGGTATCGCTACTGCGGTTGTCACGAAAAATGCGCCTTACACAATCGCTGCTGTACACGGGGCAGATATTGTTGGGACTATCTTTCACCACCAATACCACGCGCGCAAGGGTGGCGGTTCTGGCGGCAAATCTTCCGGTGGTTCATTTTTGAAGCCCGGTGCTAAGAAAAAGAAAATTACAGCCGAGCGTTAAGCGTCAACTTCCATACCCGTATGAACGCGGGTACAAGACGATAAGAATTTGCAGGTGATAGGTGGGTAGCCCATCACCTGCTTTTTAAGTATCAATAAGTGGTCTAAACGGCGTTGCTTCTGAGGGCGATGCCAGAAAAAACACGGTGCCAGGACAATCAAAAATCGGGCAGGGGCCGGTTACATTGTAAAGTGAATAATGAGGTCCATGGGCTTTGTGCAACAGACCCACATTGACGCGAAACATGGTCCGGCAATGACGACATGACGCTCTCACACGGGTTTTGTTTTCCTTCATACCGCCAAGCGTTGCAAACCATTTGGAGATGAGGGGTTCGACGTTTCGCCCCATGGAAAAGCCCCTTTGATGATGGAATCAGCAAAAAAGAACATAATAAGAACTTTATAGATGCCGCTCAAGTCCAAGATTGCGCGTCTTTGGGCAAGCCGTCTTGATCGAGCACCGTCACGGCATGGGGTTCTTTGGAAGGAAGCTTGTCAACTTCCATCCATGTCCAAAGCACGAGATTAACATCATCTGGCGTTGCTTCTGGGGCAAAGCTGTTGACCAAGATGCCTGCATAGTTCTGTTCTTGGCGAAGTTGATAGTAGACCTTATGGGTGGAGGGGAGGATGCCTTTTAACATATCAGATTCCCAGTTTGCATTGCTGAGATCGGCATAAGAAATGTTGAGGGCTTTACGCTCGGCGGGATTAGTCAAATCGGCAATATCATCGCAGGCAATGCCCAAGTGATAGAACAGATACGAGATCGTGTTGAGGGCAAAGCGGACCTCTTTGACGACGGTTTCGACTTTAAGTGAGGTGTAAAGCGCAGGGGTGCCGATGGGATTAAAGCGGCCACCACGCTTTGCCGCTCCCTCACCTGACGTTGGTTGATGGGCGAAAACGGGTTTTGCAGCGCGGATCACCACGCCTTGATAGGTGTGTTTGGGGATCAAGCGAAGCCGCCATCAAGCCGTCTGAGAATATGAGCACGCAAGGCGTCGGCTTCACCGTCTTGGACAATTTCTGCGGGTGTTCTGCCGCCAAATCCGACAATGGGTTCGGAGCGATACCATGCATAAGCCATAAGGGAATTGCCCGTCTGCGGTTTCACTGTGTTCAAGGTTTCAAGGAAGACGCGCAACAAACTTTGGACGGTGGGGGTTTCAATCCGCCGTTTGCGGGTAAGCGCTTCAGGAGCCATGCCGAGGGTTTGGCTAATTTCCTTCTTTGTGGTGCGCAATTGCGAGGCGATGCGATCTGGTGAGATGATATCGCCGTCGATATAGTGTTTTAGCTCCAACATAACCATCTCCTTTGCCATATAATAGTGGCAAATGAACGGGTTTACAAGAGGTATTTGGTACACCCTTGCGCCTTATCTGGAATAGCTGTCATCTCGTGTGCGTTGTTTGGGCTTGTCTGATTTTCTCTTCTGATATGCCACCAGCACGGGCGGCCTCTATGCCGCGTTGCAGGGCTTTGGTGGCTTCATCTTGGGTGTTTGCTTTCTCGTGGTCGATGCTGCTTGCGCGAATGGTGGCTTTTACGGCCCATCACAGACGATTTCGGGGTTTTTAGTGCCTGCGTGATTGCGCAGATATCCCTTTGTATCGTAGTCACCAAACGGGTCGAATATCTCGGCTATGATTGGCGCTCTTCGAGATATTGGGCGTGAAGTTTGGTGAGTTCAATACCGTCAACCACTTTGGCTTTGCGCAAGGCGACGATGATCTCCTGCACTTCATCAATCTCAACGTCATCATCGGCAAGCCGTGTGACTTGATCGCACCATTCATCAAGCATGGTTCCCTCAGGCGTAATGCGGTTGATCCATGCAAGTTCGCGGATTTTGAGTTCTACGCAATTTGGCTGCTTGGGCGTGACAAAATCGTCTGTGATGGGCCGCACGCCTTTTTTATCTTCAATGACGTGGGTGCCATCTTCGAGCGTATAGGTGATGTGTCCACCAAGACGGATGCGGTGGTTTAGCTGATCTTAAATGCTTTTTCGCCATGCTTCATCGGGTCCATTGACAAGGCTTGTAGTCGTTAACGTGCCATGTTTATCGACCTTTTTAAGGGCGCTTGGTCCTGCTGTGCGGAGTCCCATTTGATCATCTCCTAACCGTCCGGCATACTAACAAAAAGTCATTGAAAAATCAATGTTTGGGGAAGGAACCGCCGCTTTCTGGCGCCGATCCCTTTCTTGATTTAGGCGGCTTTTGATGGGCGCTCTTCCCATTCGATGATGGCCTGATTTTTGGCATCATCTTGCTTAGGAAACTTGCCGAGATTGGCGTTGAAACCGATGTTCTTGACGTTGAGGGTGAAGTAAGTACCGCCTTTTTGGTTTTCTTTCTTCCAGATACCACCGATTGGGATACGCTTGCCTGCTGGTGATCGACCGAAGAGTTGGTGTGTTGGGGCGTATTCGTTGTCACTTTCGAAGACCACGGCTTCAATTTGGATGTCGTGTGTCAAAGTGCTGATCATGCCTGTGCCGTTTGCTGTTTCGATGTCTGTGTTGTCGAATTTGATGTAGTTCGTTTCCATTGTGCCTACTCCTTGTTGGCGTTGATGATGATGGTCAACAGGCAGGTGCTTAAGAGAGGTCACACCGGAACGGTCGAAGCGTGAGCGGAGAAGGGGCAGGGGGGGCGCTTTTTGATGCGCGAGGAATGCCGAAGGCAGGGGAAAAAGGGTTCGCCCAACCTTTGTGATTGAACGGCATCTGCGACCGCTCATCTCGTAATCAATGCCATCTTATAAGGAGTTGGTGACAAGGGGGACGGGCTTCGCCTGAGAATGCAATTGTAACGGCATGGCTCAAGGTTTGGGCTTGCTCTATCGGCCTGTCATGGCTTTTCAATTGGCTTTGCTATGGGCTTTATTGATGACAGGGACAACGCCGCGACAAGCGGCGCTGTCCTCGATCTTCTTTTGTGCACGGTATGGATCGTGAGCAATGGGTATTATGAGAAAAGTCCCTGGTGGGTTTATCGTTTTCGCCCTTTTCCAAGACCAATATTCTTAGCGATTTTTGATCGTTTTTCTTGGTAAGATTTTGCGACAATTGGATATGTATCTGGCAGTGCAAACTGTCCGCGATATCTATCGGGTGTGAGGCTGTGAGCGGCCATGAGGAGGCGTTTCAAAGTCTTGTGTTTCGCGCCGCAAACGAGACAGATGAGATAATCATCGGCGATTGATTTCTTGATAGGGATGATGGGGTTTTCTGTGGTGGATTTCGCTTTGCTGGTTTCGTTCACTGGGGCTTTTAAGGTCGCAGAGATGTCGAAAAGCGTGTTTCCAATGTTTTCGATTAAGGCTGGAACATCTGCTGCTGGCCGCATGTTTCCTTGAAAATAAGCTGCTGTTATTTTGATTAGATTAATCTGATTGTCGGTTATTTTTATTGTTATAAGCAAGAGAGACGGACACTTACGAACGGACGGGAAGATGACAATGCACTTTTTCAAAAGCGGGCTAGTGGCCGTGTTTGTGATCGGCATCACACCGATGGCGTTTGCTGAGGCGAATATCAACAAGGTGCGCGACATTCACATGTTGGCATTGATGGCACCTCATTGCGAGTTTGGTTTTGACGACAAACGCGCGGCGGTTTTGGCGTCCACCTATTCGCAGGAGGAAGGTGGTGTCAGCGCAGCTGAGACGCAACAAGCAATAGGTGAAGCGGACAAACTGGTAAGTGATGCCATTCGCTTAAAACAAACGGCTCAAATGTGTAATTTCGGCAAAATATTTTTAAATCGCATTGGTCAAAAGTGGTTGACCTTTGCGCGCGGCGGCTAGGCGTTAAGTGGCCCACGTAACGCTGTTACGTGGGCCAATTTCCACCCCCATAAGGCGATACCCGTCGCCGGAAATTGGTGGAAATTCAGGCTAGGCCCGATATTTTGTGCTTTTTACTATAGTTCATTTCACCCGCTTTTCGGTTACGACTTTAGACTTATAAATCTGACTATAGAAGAGGTCTGTTACGGAATAGTGCGAAATGATTGAAGAGGAGTTATGAGCCCAAGAAAGACGTTCGTTGCGCTGCGTTGAATGACCGCTTATGGCATTTTCCGTGAATTTGCACTTCGATGATTTGATGATAGCGTAATCGCAGATCTGGAGGTTACGCATGAGACGAATTTTTATCGCAATTGTTTTCAGCTTGATACCTTCTATGGCACTTGCACATACAAAGGTAATTTCATCCGTTCCGATGGCAGGGTCGGTTCAAAAGGCTGTTTTATCCCAGATCGATATAAAATTTGACGAGCCGTTTGTTCTTGCACTCATCAAGCTCACTGAGAACAGCACAGGCTTCAACAAAATATATCGAAATAAAAATCCAGACCACATGACAGACCATCAGGTATCAATCGAACCCCTCCCCACGGGGCAATTTGTCCTCGAATGGAGAGGGCTCGCGGAGGACGGCCATGTCATTAGCGGTATGTTCGAGTTTTCAGTGACAAACTAGGCTACTACTGAACAGTCAAAACGCCATGCATGCCAGCTTCAAAATGGCCCGGGATCAGACAGGCGAATTGAAACTGGCCAGTTTGTGAAAACTTCCAAATAATGTCGCCACTTTCGCCGGGTTTCAGACTGATGGCGTTAGAACCGTGATGGTCATGATGTTCGTGTGTGCCGTTTTCAGCGGCAGCAAGCATTTCTTTGCGATGCTCTTCAATACCATTCGCATCATCCATGACAAATTCATGGTCAGCCTCGCCCTTGTTCACGAACGCAAGCCGCACGGTCTCGTTCGCATTTACTTTGAAAGTTGCTGGTTTAAAGAGCATCTCACCATCGTCGGTTTCAAGCATGGTGATATTGATCGTTCGCGTTACATTCGCCGCCTTTCCCGCTTCGCCCACGGCTGAAGCACCATGATGTCCGTTGTGACCGTCATGTGCACCGTGCCCGTGATCACCATGGCCATGCCCCTCATGTTTATGTTCGCCATGTTTGTGGGTGTCATGACCATGGCCTCCTTCGTGATTTCCAGCGGCGAGGGCTACTGCTGACAGCGTGACAAACAATCCTGTTAAAAGAGCTTTATACATTGGCTTTCCTTCTCTTCGTTTCATCTTAGATTTTTGAGGGCCACCCGCCGATGGCTGTTGAAAGATCGACCCGCGCTTCCCAATAATCGACTGCGGCATCTATTGCTTCGAGTTTTGCTTCGCTAATGGAAAGTTGCGTTTCCAGAAAATCAGTCGCTTCAATACCGCCCGCGTTAAACCTTTCGCGTGCAAGTGCCGCCCGTGTTCTGGCGGCTGGGACCAAGCGGTTTTTATGGGCGAGAGCTGTTGCCCGTCTCGCAGATACCAGTTGATGTGCAGCGCGAACGTCGGTTGAGATTGAATTTTTAAGGGCCGCTAACCGGCGCTCTGCTTCAACAAGTTCAGCTCTGCCGCGCGCTTTGCGGAATTGCCCACGATCAAAGATCGGGACTTGAATAGCAATTGAAGGACCGATGAAGCTTTCTTCGCCTTCATCCTCATGTTCAATACCTAACTCGACACTCTCTTCATCAAACAGGCGACCCGCTTTTTTCAAAGCCAGTTTTCTTACGGTGATTTCTTGCTTCGCGCGAATGAGATCCAAACGTTGTCTTTGAGCTGCTGCGATCAGGGCCGTTGGATTGCTGTTATAAGGCCCAACATTTTCGATGTTGAGGGATGTGTCCAGCTTTGCAGTCAGTGGTGAGCCAATGAGACCAGCAAGGCGAATGCGGGCCGCATCGCGTTCACCTGCTTCGGCTTTTTTATCAATTTCCGCTTGTGCCAAAGTTGCTTGAATTTCCGCAAGGTCCGTACTGTCAATCGTGCCCGTTGCCTCAAGATTGCGGATCGCGCGAAGCTGGCTGCGAGCAATGTTGACGATTTCACTTCTGGCTTTCAAGCGTGCTTTTGACTGAGCCAGATCAAGATAAGCGCTTGTCACCTCGTTCGCGTGTTCGATGATACGCTCAGCCACCTCCACTTGAATGGTGCGAAAATCGGCCCGTGCTGCTTTCACACGGGATTTGCGAAAAACAAGGTCAAGAATTGGATAGACAGCCCCAATTGCAAAACGGGTGGGGTCAGGCGTAATGCCGACACCGATGATGTTATCAAGCGTCGGGTTTTTAAGAAGACCCGCCTGCTGCACATCTGCCCGCGAGATGGCGAGGCGCGCATATTCAGCTTGAAGCGCTGGACTATTCGTCAGCGCCACATGCAAGGCGCGATCAAGGCTAAGAGCACCTGTCGGACGAGCGTGTTTTGCAATGTCAGCACCTATCGCATTTTCCTCATTAGCGGTTGCGTGAAGGTCAGCGCCGCCACGTTCAACAACGAGGTTTGATACCTCATCAAATCCTGTGCTGACCTCCAATGAGGCGCAACCTGAAATCGTAAGCAGGCCAATCCCGACGATACCTCTCTTTACCCAAATCATACGCTTAACCCTTGCCCTTAATTGATATTGCTCAGCTGTTTAGCCGAGTGGTGTTGTCCAAAAATGCGAGAAGTTCCGGCAAAGTGAAGCGCCCTTGAAACGGCTTTTTACCGGGTATGACCACAACCGCAACCACAGTGTATGGCCCTGCGTCTGGTATTGAAAAACTCTCACCAAGAATGCTGTCCGCAACTGGTCCAAGTTTGACAACGTGCTTCTTCGTGCCCGCTAGAATGATGAGATTGGCGCTTGCGGTCGAAACATCCACAGGCGAACCTTCAGCATCCGTCACGAAGAGATCAATCTTATCCGCCTTCATGACGAGTTCGAGATGGATTTCCCCGAGATCAGTAAGAGGACCGCCGTTTGGTCCGGCTTTCACTTCATGCGCCTTTGCGCCATACGCAACACCGAGCGCAATGACGAGCGACAGGCCAATACGCTTTAGATTTGAAAATAGTGACATGGTTTTCTCCTAGTAAGCTTCTTGCAAGCCGTGTTCTTGTTGGTGTTCCCGCAACCGTTCGATGGCTCCTCGCCCGAAATAAAGGAAAAGGATCGGCGTCAAAATCGCATCGATGATGGTTGCTGTGATGAGGCCGCCCAAAATAACGACAGCGACGGGGTGCAGGATTTCCTTACCCGGATCACCTGCACCTAAGACCAGCGGTATCAACGCCACACCTGCAGACAAGGCTGTCATCAACACAGGTGTCAGGCGCTCTTGCGAACCGCGCAGCACCATCTTTGTGCCGAAGGTTTCCCCTTCATAAAGCACCAGATTGATGTAATGGCTGATCTTCAAAATACCGTTGCGGGTGATGATGCCTGCAAGCGTGATGAAGCCGATCATGGTGGCGAGCGATAGCGGTTGCCCTGAGAGGATCAGCGCCGCAACGCTACCAATCAGTGCGAGCGGGATGTTCCCGATAATGATCAGCGCCAAAGAGACCGACCGGTAACGCGTGTAAAGCACGATGAAGATGAGGCTCAATGATATCATCGCAAGCACGCTGATGAGCCGTGTTGCCTCTTCCTGCGCTTTAAATGTCCCTTCAAGCGACACAGTGTAACCGGGTGGCAGATCAAAGGTAGCGAGGCGCTCTCGAATGGCTTCCGCAATCGCTGCTGTATCGCCTCCATCAGTGTTGCCAAAAACAGCGATACGACGACGTCCGTTTTCGCGCAACACTTGGTTCGGTCCCTCGGTCTCCATCACATCTGCAATCAGGCCCACGGGCACCACACCCTGTTCAGTGCTAAGCAAGAAATTCTCCAAGCCGTCGCGGGTTCGGTCCTCATCGCCCGTTTTCAAAACGAGATCAAAACGCCGTGGACCATCAATAATCTCACCAAGAGCGCGACCTTCGGTGATTTGACCCAAGGCTTCCGTGGCGTGGCTTGGCGAGATGCCATAGGTGCGAGCCCGCTCGTAATCGGTCACCACTTGAATTTGCGGGATTTGAACCTGCCGCTCTACCTGTAAGTCCACAAGGCCAGAAACATCGCTCATGGTGACACGAAGCTGTTCGGCGACCGAGCGTAACGTGTCGAGATCATCGCCAAAGACTTTCATAACAATCTCGGCGCGAATACCCGACAAGAGGTGATCAAGCCTGTGCGAGATCGGTTGCCCAACATTGGTGGAGGCGGGCAACACCGAGAGGCGTTGGCGAATGTCTGCGAGCACTTCTTCGCGGTCACGCTCTGATGGATGCAAGTCCACATCAATCTCGCTGGAATGGACGCCTTCTGCGTGTTCATCCAGTTCAGCGCGACCGGTGCGTCGTCCAACTTGCGCCACTTCCGGCACTTCCATGATGAGGCGTTCTGCCTGTCGTCCAAGCTCGTCAGCCTGTTCTAAAGAGACACCTGGTTGCAGCAGGAAGCTCACCGTCAGTGATCCTTCATTGAAAGGCGGCAGGAACGAACGCGGCAGGGTTGTGATCGCCATGATGGAAATCACCACAGCCGTGACGGATGCAATGATTGGCACCATCGGCCAGCGAAAAGAGAAGTTGAGCGCCTTTGCATTCATCCACTTCATGAACCGCATGACGAAGCTGTCCTTATGATCAAGGCTCTTCATTTTCGGCAAAAGATAGGAGGCAAGCACCGGCGTCACGGTGATGGCGGTGATCAAGCTTGCAAGGATTGAAATGATATAAGCAATACCAAGCGGCGCGAAGAGACGACCTTCTATTCCTGTTAGCGCGAAGAGTGGCACAAACACCAGAATGATGATCATCGTCGCATAGATGATGCCGCTTCTCACTTCCTGACTGGCATCAGAAATCACTCGAAGCGTGGATTTTGGATTGCCTGCCGCGCGGTTTTGTTTCAGCCGCCGCATGATGTTTTCAATATCTACGACCGCATCATCCACCAGCTCACCCGTTGCAATGGCCAAGCCACCAAGCGTCATGGTGTTAATCGTCATCCCAAATAGGCGGAAAACCAGAACCGTGATCAGGATTGAAATCGGAATGGCAAGCAGCGAAATCGCCGTGGTGCGGAAATTAAGCAAGAAGGCAAACAGAATGATTGCAACCACGAGAGCCGCTTCCAACAACACCGCTTTGAGATTTTCAATGGACGCTTCAATAAAGTTTGCTTGGCGGAAGAGAAGCTGATCGACCTTGATGTCATTGGTCATTGTCCGCTGGAGTTCTTCAAGCGCCGTTTCTACTTTTTCCGTCAAAACGAGGCTATCAATGTCCGGTTGCTTTTGTACGGAAAGGATAACAGCGGGTGCCGCCTGAAAGCTCGCATCCCCGCGTTTTGTGCGGGCACCAAAGCCAACCGAAGCCACTTGATCAAGACGGATGGTGCGCCCATCTTGTTCGGCGACTGTGACCGATCTCAAATCTTCCAGAGATGTGGTGCGACCGATATTGCGAACGAGATATTCGCGATCATTCTGGTCAATGAAGCCGCCACCCGCATTTTGGCTGAAGTCTTCCAAGGCGGCGGTAATGTCTTCAACGGCAACCTCGAGATTGCGCATCTGGATGGCATCAGGTGTGACGCGATATTGCCGGACCTCACCGCCAATCGGGATCACCTGAGCAACGCCTGGAATAGTGAGAAGACGCGGACGGACAGTCCAATCTGCCAGTTCTCGCAACTCCATTGGGGTTGCTTTTTCAGACGTCATGGCAACGAGTAGGATTTCACCCATGATCGAAGAGACAGGACCGATCACTGGTTCCACAAATTCCGGTATTTGCTGTTCAACGCCATTGAGGCGTTCCGTCACAAGCTGACGGTTCAGATAAATATCTGATCCCCATTCAAACTCGACGAAAACAAGCCCCAGACCAATGCCCGAAACTGAACGCGTACGGGTGACGCCCGGAATACCATTCATGGCGGTCTCAATCGGGAAGACGACGAGCTGTTCTACTTCTTCAGGAGCAAGACCACCCGCTTCAATGTTGATTGTCACTGTTGGTTTGTTGAGGTCCGGGAAGACATCGACGGGAAGCTTTTGCAGCGTCACCAAACCATAGGCGATGACCACAACGGCTGCGGCTAGAATGAGGAGCCGATTATTCAGGCTGAAATTGACAATCGCTCTAAACATTATCGCACCTGACTGAGAAAGCTTGCACCCTCGGTGACAAAGCGATCTCCCTCTTTTAGGCCTGCATTGATCTTCATGGAGGTGCCATCAAAAGGTTCTGCATCCACGATCTGCGGTCGGAATGTTTCCGGCGCATCTTGCACCCACACGACGAGTAATCCAGCGCTGCCACGTACGACCGCATCACGAGGAACGAGAATGTTCTTCTCATTCGTTTCCCCTTCCAAAATGACGGTAACCGGTGTTCCGAGCGGAACGGTTTCATCTTTTTCCAGCCGGAAAAAGAGCGTTTCTGCCTGTGCTGTAAGAGACAAGGAACGGCTCACAAATGAGAGAGGAACCGAGCCGTTTTTTGGGATGACGGCGTTTGCTTTGGAGGTAAAGGCAGTTTCCTGCCCCGGATAAGCGACGGCCTCCACCCAGATGCGCTTGGGGTCAACAATTTCGATCAACGTATCACCAGCGGCAACAACCTGACCGGTCGTCACATTGACATTCGCAATGGTTCCAGATCGGCTTGCTTTGAGATCAAGGGCACCAAAGCTAATCGAACTTAAAGCGCTGCGGCGCTCTTCCAGCGTTTCAAGCTGAACTTCCAATTCCTCAATTGAACCGCGTGAGACGGCTGACAAACCGCCACCCGCACCTGCAACGCGAACTTTTGCCGCTGCTTGAAGACGAGTTAGTCTTTGTTTGGCAACGGCGATCTCCTGGGTTAATGCGCCCAGTTGTTCGGTCATACCCGCCTGTGCTTCCGGTGTTAAGACCGGCGTCAGTGTTGCAACCACATCGCCAATATTGACCGTCTCACCGATGATTGGCAGGCCACGCGGTGGGAAGCCGATACGTCCATCCCGCACCGCTTGCACAACGCCTTTATGCGCTGGATCAGAAATTGTTTTTCCCAACAGTCTCTGCGTTTGTGGCGCGTCGCTTAAAGCGACGACTTGAGATCGTATTTTCAAAAGACGCTGTGTTGGCTTGGGTAAAAAGACTGATCCATCTGCAAGGCGTTGGGGCTGATTGCCCGCTTGGGCGGGTGATGCTTTTTCATCGCCGTGATCATGTCCGCTATGAGCATGTGAGGGCGTCGGTGCAGAAAGAAGCGCAAGAGCAATGACCGCGCTGGAAGCTGGAAAGGCGGTGTTACGTATTAAAAGCCCTAAAATCAGGCCGAAGCCAAAAATGCCGATAAACAGGTAACTGGTGCTAACTTCACCGAAGAACGCAGAAATAGCGGTCAAAGGCGGCGTGACAAAAACATGGGTCGCCGTTGGCAAATAATTCTCCCACCAAGCAGAAACGCCTGTGGTTTCGTTGCTTTCAGGGTCAGGCACCACCAGTTGCGCCAATATGAGATCTGCATCGGTTCCCGCTGTGATAGACACAATCAGATCATGAGTGCCAATCGTGCCGACCCATTCGCTGGTTAATTCATAGGTGCCTGGCGCGACCTCTTCAGCGATTTGACTATCAGCCCCAGCCGTCACATCAACCACGGCTTCTACCACTGGTGCATTGTCCGAAAATTGGTCGAGATAAAGGGTGAGTTTCTCACCTCTCGCGTTCCCGACAAGCTGGAACAGTGCTGTTTCAACGCTAAAGCGCGGATCGGCGGCTTCGATTTGCCCTGCTTTTTTCTCATCCTCTCCATGATCATGTCCACCATGGGCAAGGCTGTTCCCAATCGTCGAAAGGAAAAAGAAAATCAGAAGACTTGCAGCACTGATAGTTGTTTTAAATAGCCGGGATAAAGGGCCGGCATTCGACAGTTCAATTGTCATAATATTCTCGCGTCTGGGCAGCCGGAGGCTACCGATAAAACCGAAGGATTAGGGTTTTGAGAGAGTTAGACGCGTGGAGGTGGCGTATCAGGCAGACTGATTGCATCGTCGGGCGTTTGATAATGTCGCCAAGCCAATAAGTTCATTGGCGGGAAAAAATCTGCGATTTCAGCATTTGTCTCAGCATATACAACGCAGCACGCTGCACACACACCAACACAACAACCATGTAAGCAAACAGGATCTAAACCTAAACCGGTCTTCTCATCTGCGTTAAGTTGTGTGTGATGGTTGTCTGTTTGATCGTGCGAAGATGACTTTTCACCTTGTTCAATGCTCGTCGCCGGCTCATGGGAGTGACCCGCATGCGCGTAAGCTTCCTCGCTCATGAAAGCAGAAGCAAACAATAAAACAGCAAAGGCAAAGATAGTTTTCAACAAAGTCATAGTTCTTGGTTGCACCAAATTTCGTTCGAGTTCAAGTGCTGATTGAAAAACAGTGGATCATAGGTTTGTGAGCATCCAAATCGCCATGCCGATCATCATTAAGTTTTCGGTCAGGCTGATAAATCCGAGTGGCACACGGGCATCACCGACACACGCGCATTTCAACTCACGCTTGTCGATGTAGACTGCTTTAAAAACACTCACGGTTCCAATCCCGGCCGCAATGAGGGCTGCTGGTGCTGAAATCCACGTCAAAATGCCCATGAGCATTAAAAGACCAGCGCCCGTTTCCACGAAGGGATAGATGTAACCATACCGCACCCAACGCTGGGCAAGCAGGTCGTAATTTAAAAACATCGTGGCGAATTGCTCAATGTTCTGAAGCTTTTGCAGACCGAGCAGAACCATCGAAATTGCAATAAACCAGCCAATCGTTTGCCCGGTGAAAAGCGTGCCTAGCGCAACCCAAGTCAGGGCAATCGCTAGCAAGGCTGCTATAGAGAAGAGGGCTATGACTGGCTGATAAGTGACGGTCTCTTCAGTCGGTGTTTCTCTACCAAAGTGGGCGCTCAGATCATCAAACCCGCCAATTCTATTGTCATCAATAAAGACTTGAGGCGTGGTCGCAACGCCATGTTCCAACTTGAATGCGTCGACGGCGTCGCGGGTCGTCAAATGTCGGTCTTCCACCTGAAACCCTTTACGTTCCAAAAGATCTTTCGCCTTAAGACCGTAAGGGCACATGTGATCGCTCATAACCATGCGATAGAGTGTGGCTGTCGGTGTTGTTGGGGCTAAGGCCATTTCAAGTTTCCAAGCGTTGGAACCGCATTCCTTGCAGCTTTATTGTGATAGAGATAATCTTTCCAGTAAGTGGAAGGTCAAGAGGATTTTTTGAATGAATATCTCCACAGCTGCAAAAGCCGCTGATTTGCCAACGAAAACGGTGCGCTATTACGCTGATATTGGACTTGTCAAAGCACCGTCACGGTCCGATGCTGGTTATCGGGCTTATGACGAAAACGCAGTTCGCAAGCTGATTTTTGTAAGACGAGCGCGGGAATTCGGGTTCACGATTGATGAGTGTCGGGAACTTCTGGCTTTGTACGAAGATGAAGGCCGAACCAGCTCAGAAGTGAAAAACATGGCTTCGCATCGTCTTGAAGAAATCAGACAAAAGCAAAAAGAACTCCAAAGTCTTCATGATGCTTTGTCACATCTCGTAGAAAACTGTAACGGCGATCATCGGCCAAACTGTCCGATCATCGATTATCTTAGTTAGTTTAGATTGTTTAGCCAGCTTGTTTACTGCCATTCATTTAAAGGTAGCATTGTCCGCAATGCCGACTTTAGGGTGTTATTTCGCACTATTCCGCAACGGACCTTAGAATGAAATCCCCCGCTCACGGGCATGAGCGAGGGCTGGTCTGGCCTTGTGGGGACCGCGCATCAGCGCGAAGCCAGATTGAGAGGGGGTCTAGGCGACTTTTTTCTTTGTTGTGGTTTTGCGGTTGCTTCTGGCCTTTTTTGGTAGCGGGGTTATATTGGTTTCTTCTTGGATGAACCCTTCTGGTATCCAGTCCGCAATGCGTTGTTGTTCGTCTTGGCTAAAGCCGCGTCGATCCACTTCGTTGTTGAAGATTGCGTGAAGCCGCGCCACTTTGTCGGTCTTTGTGCATCCGGTGAAGCTCGCGGCTGGTGGTTTGCCAAGCACATAGGCCATGACGTCATCAAGTTGGGCTGATTTCATCCGCTTAAAGAAGGTGGTATTTGGTGTCCAAGTATCGCGTGGGTTGACGCTTAAGTCTTTTGCGATTGTCCGCATGACGTGATCTTGGCAATCCTCATGAATGAGGGGTGCGCGTGTTGCCTTGGCAACGGTGTCGGCCAGCATCATGAATTTTTGTTTGTCGGATAATTTTTTAAAGTTCTGAAAGGCTGTAAAGCATTCCGTCTGGTTCAAGTGTGGGCGGTGATCTGATGCCAATTCATCGGTGAGGTTTTGGCCGTGGTCTTCCACTTGGTTTTTGATCATCTGTGCCCCCATATGCACCATGCCACTGCCGCAATAGCTTGGGAATGCGAGTGTGAAAATGGCAAGGTCTAAGGCGTATTTGGGATTATCGAGTAGGGCTGATTGAAACGCGCCTGTGTGGATCACTTCAAGGTCTGCACTGAGCGCTTGACTGTAGGCTTGGTCGTTATCGCTGAGGCTACCTTTTTTGCTAGGCTTGTGGATTTCAAGTACACCTGCTTCCACGGCTTCTTCAATATCGTCTTTGTCGATTTGGCCTTTTACAAAATCGGGATTACCGCGACCGTCGAGATAGATGATCACGCCGGATACAGCGCGTTGCTCTTTCGCGTGTTTGGGTTTTTGCAATTCTCTGAGCGCTTCTAGCTCGGCGATCTGTTCATCGTTTGCTTCCTCATTAAGTTCAAGAGTGGAAAGCGTATCAATACGGTTCCATTCGTCTTTGGAAAGTGGTGTTGAAACGGGCTGTACATGTTCCATGCTTTCGACCAATTCCCAGTTTTTCGGTGCAATATAGCCGCGCACCCATTTCCACCCCTCGGCCTTGGTTTCTTGCACGAGCGCGTCCATCTTCTCTTTGGCAAGTTTGGTGAGCAATTCAGGGTTGAGAAAATAGGCATCTTCTTGGAAGAGGTCTTCGCGGATTGCGCCTCCGGCTTGTTCATATGTTTCGCGGGTCACGAATTTCGCTCGGCTGTCGTCTTCTGCGGGGATTTCGTTCATGAGGTTTTGTTTGATGGTGTAGGCGTTGTCGCGATCCCAACGGTTTTCGTTAAGGGCAAGAAACACTCTTTCTTGTTGCTCTTGGTTATCGCTGACGGTGTAGGCGGCGGCTGTATCCAGTGTGATCTCGCCTTTGTCGAGGGCGTTTAGGATACAGTCGGGCAGGGTGGCAAGGCGCAAACGGCCTTTGACGTGTCGAAGGGATTGCGCGTTTGCTTTGGCGATCTGCTCCGCGTTCATTTCAGCATCGCGCATGGCGCGATAGGCGCGAACTTCTTGCGCGGGGGAAAGGTTCTGCCGTGCGTCGTTTTCTGTTGCGGCGCAAATGAGGGCGTCTTCTTCATCCTGTGCGATGCGCACAAGCACTTCGGTTTTATCGGTAATTGCGCCGCTGTCTGCCAGTTTCTTCAACGCGGCAAGGCGTCGGCCACCAGCGACGATTTCCACGCGGCCCGTTTTTCCTTTTGTCTCGATGCCGACAAGGTTCTGGAGAAGGCCCACGGCTTTGATGCTTGTTGCAAGAGAGGAGAGGTCTTCATCATCGACGGTCTGGCGTGGATTGAGGGGTGAGAGGAAGAGGTGTGCCAGTTGCACGACTTTAATGATTTCGGTTTGTTCAGTGATTTTTTGAGTAAAAGCGTTCATGATTTTTGCCCGTATTGTTTGAGGAATCCACGAACAACTCATTCGCCCGTGGCGAAGCCTTTTTCCCGCGTCCCGCGCGAATGGCCCTGCCATTCAGCGGGCAAAGGGAGAAGGGCAAAGCCCGACGAGTGGTGAACGGCTGAATAGTCAAGGTCGGCGAAGCCGCCCCGAAGGGGTTGCCTTTACTTTTCACACGGGCATTGCTTGGCAATGAAAGACAAGTGGCGGCAAAGCCGCCTCCATGGATTACACGTTGAAACCTTGTGCCTGAACGAGCCAATGGAGGCCACCACCCAGGAATACGATGGCTGAGAGAAATATTATTGCAATGCGGATTGCTCGCTTGACGAAGTTATAGATTTTCCAGTGATTGGGTTTGCTGCGACCTATGAAATAGGCGCCTGTAGCGGTGATCAATGCGAGCACCATGACTGTCAGCGGCACAATGGAATTGCGCGGGTTGACGCCTAAATAGTCGGTTGTTGCAAAGATCACTTGATCATAATACGGCGCGATAAAGAGTAGCGGTATGACCAAGAAAATACAAACAAGCAGAAGCAAAGCGCCGAGAGCACCCATACCGCCGCCACCACCACCAACAGCGCCTGATAGATTGTTGCTTTGATTTTGAAGAAATTGCTGCTGTTGCAAGTCCATTATCGTTCCTCTTTCGAGTTTTCTGCGTTATTTGTATTAATATCAAAATCCTCGTAAATTTTGGTGAGATGTTACTATCGAACATTAAGAATATCTATAGAATTTCATCAATTGGGGCTGTTTGCCCCGCGCGAGATATGCACTCCCCCAGGATATTGAACCTTGGACATTGGGATTTTTGAATGGCTGATACGAGTAACGAGAGTGAAGCATTCTTTCGCGAAGCTGAGATCCTTCGCGACGATTTTTTAGAGGAGAATGAAGGAAAGCAAGGGGATGCGCTGTTAGCGGCTTGTCAAATACTTTTACGCTATGCGCGAGAAAACGAACAATTGCGCCGTTTGTCGAGTGTTGGATTTATAAAAAAAGGTCGACGGTCTGACTGAATGTTCGAGATTGGTTTAAACCAGTTCCCGTTTCATCGGCAAGGATAAGCCGTGGTGACGGCGTTGACAATTAATGTACTTGCAAGCAAGTGAAGCTTTTGTGGATTTTCTTCTAAGTATTTTTTAGTAAGGCGAGTTAGCTGAGAAATCGTCACACCTTGCGGGATACACACATACTTTTTTTCTTGTGCGCGTATGGTTGCTTCGTTGACACCATGTAGAGTGCCCCAAATAAAACCGTGACAATAGCCATCCGCGTTTGAACCTGCTTTTTTAGAACACTCACGCAGTAAATCGTTTCCAGATTCGGCAAACGCGATTGTCGTTGTTGATGATAAAAAAACCGTGGCAACTAATGCTAGGATAACCGCTTTCATATGTACGCCTTTGAAGGTTGATTGGTTTTTACTTATAACGCTCCTTCATGTTGCAAAACAACATTCAGAAAATTGTCTTTCCCCAAAGGGATCGTGACCCGACTGGGCCGAAACCGCTGTCTGAGGGCAGGGGGTTTGGTGAGCTTGCCGACTTTAGAGGCTGTAGCGAATAGAGCGCGATCGGCGAAGCCGATGGGCCTTATAATCTTGATATTGTCGTTCCAATTTGTAGGAGATGGGCTAGGTTTTTACTGGTTGGGATTTCAAGGGTTGCTGATGCTGACTTAACGCTTTCAATGTGAATTTTTAATGTGCTTGGTGCTTGATTTGTTGCGACTTGGAAGATTTTTCCGCTTTCATCAATGAAGGCGATATCGAGATTGAATTGCATCTTTTCTGTTGTGATTTTTGCAGTTTTTGGGTGATCGTATGTGAGGATCATTCCGTGGGCGTTTGGTAGGTCATGATGATTGCTGAGGCCGTGATATCTCTTTCTGAAATTGTCTGCCACGAGGAGATTTAGGGTTGTGATTTTGCCTTGATAGGAGAGTGTGTATTGGGCGTGCTTGAGGGCTTTGCTTGGCAATGCGTAAAGGGCTGATAAGAGCACGAAGCCGCATAGGGTGAGGGCGATAAAAAAGGTGTGCTTATCGTCTATCTTGGCTGGTATGAGTTTGATCATATTTGAAAATGGCGTCTTCGCCGTAATTTTGTTTATAGAGGCGATACATTTCGCCGAGTTTAGCGAGTTGTCCGGCGCGTTCTTGTTCTAGGCAGCGCAGATAAGTTTCCATGTTTTCGAGATAGGTTTGAAATTCTTGTCGGGTAAAATCGTATAGTTCTGGTTCTAGGCTTTTATCTACTTGGTAGGGGAAGGGTTCTGCGGGTTCGATACATGAAAAGCCCTGCCCACGGGCATGGGCAGGGCTTAATAGAAGCACGATTAAGATGGGGGTTACTAATCGCACCTCAAACTTAGCTATCGCGTTCGACAAAGCGTCCGCTGAAGTCGCCGAGATATGTGGGTGATACAAATTCGCTTTCTGTGCCACCTTCGAGGGTGATTTGAATGCGATAGTTGAATTGATCGGCTTCGGCTTTTCCAAAGAACGTTGTGTTGGAAGTTTCGCCGTCATCGTCTATTTCAACGGATGTGTAGCAGAAGACTTCTTGGAGATCGCCGCTTTCGTCATCTTCGCGTATGAACAGATTTGGGCTGCTTTTAGGACAAACGTATGAATCGCGACCGCCGAGGAAGCTGAAATCTACATTGTGATTGTCATATTCTTGCCCGTTAGAAAGTGCGCAAAACCCAAAGGGTGGAAGCGGGGGCCATTGTGTAAGTCGGTCTTTCATGTAGCTGAAGGCGTCGCCGCAGCCTGACGGGAAACCACCGGCGAGACATAAGATGACTTTACAATCAATATCGAAGCTTTGGGCGACTGCTTGTTTGTGGAGCAACAAGGTTCCGCCGAAGGTGAGTGCAGTAGCGGTTGCGAGGCTACCGATTTTGGAAAGTAATTTCATCTTTTATATGCCTCCTAATAAGATCAGATGAATTCATCTAAACAGTACGTGATTTCGCAAACAAATGAAAAAACAGCGCACCTGTCACGTTACGGAACATGAGTACACATACGTGACAATATTACTCGATTTACATAAATTTGTGACAATTTTGCCGATGGTTTTGTAGAGCGCATTTATAATTATTTGCATATACTATTAATAGTCACGCCTTCGTGACACGAATATGCATTTCATCTGAATGCATAGTTTTTTTACTTAGGGTAGAAGGCGTTATTGAACTCACTCCGTGGTTTCCGGCATGGGGATCAAGGATGGCAAATGAGTAATAGAGACACTTCGCTGGGTGAGAGGCTTGCGTTTATTCGCAAAGAACAAAAGCTTAGCCAACGCGTATTTGCGAAGATCGTGGGCAAAAGTCGCACTGCTTATATCAACTATGAGAATGGCGAACGCGCGGTTCCTGACTGCGTGTTGAGGCGCGTTGTGGACACTTTCGGCACGGACGCCCGTTGGTTGTTAACAGGGCATCCTCAGGTTTTGAGTGGCGAGGATGGCCAGCTGATTGCTGACACGAATATGTTGCGCACACTCATTGATAGATGTTTGGACAAGAACGGTTGGTATCTACCTGACGGTATGAAAAGCGATATCATTCAGATGGTGGTGAAGCGTCGAGCTGAAGGCACAAACGATACGATTTATGATCGCGAAGCGCTTCGGGAAATGGTCCGATTTGCTGTTAGAACAATAGAAGCGAAGAAGAAAGTCATATGAAAATAAGGCACTTGTCGATGTCAAACCCAGTTAGAGATGGCTCTCGCTCAGCCAAATAGAAGTGTCTCACCTTGGCTTTTTAGATGCAAGTGAAGGCGGGCAAGGACAATGGCTTGACCGCCAAGAGTCAAAGCCGTTGGCCCCGCCAGAGCGTACCACGGGCAAAGAATTACTTTAGCTTACGTCATATCCAGAAGGCAGCTAAGCGGAC
>CAZKKW010000019.1:0-22768 GCA_964553335.1 uncultured Hyphomicrobiales bacterium
ATGAAGTGGAAGGTCATTCCTGCTTGCAAGATTGACTGATCACCACGCCTAAACGACATGGTGCGCTCACCCCAATCTGGTGGATAAGAAAGCCCAATTGCATAACCGCATCGGCTGTCCTTTTCAAATCCAAGCTTGTTCAGTGTTGTGTTAAAGGCGTTGGCAATATCTTCGCAGCGATTGCCGGGCTTTGCTTGCTCAAGCCCTGCTTCCACGGCCTCTAGAACCGCCTTTTCAGCATCGAGATATTTTTGCGGCGCGTCGCCCAAAAACAAGGTGCGCGATTGTGGGCATTGGTAGTGGCGATAGGCGCCTGCGATTTCAAAGAAGGTGCTCTCTCCAGTTTTAAACGGCGTATCATCCCATGTGAGATGAGGGGCGGTGGCATTCATGCCTGATGGGGTCATCGGAACCATTGACGTGTAATCGCCCCAATGCCCATCTGCCCCGATGATGGAGGTGTGATAAATTTCGGCCACAAGTTCGTTTTTCTTCAAACCCGGTTCCGCCCGCTCCACGATCATGGCGTGCATTTTTTCCACGATACGAGCCGCCCGCCGCATATAGGTGATTTCTGTTTCGCTCTTTACTGCCCGTTGCCAATTCACCAGCCCTGTTGTGTCTGTGAAGGTGGCTTCACTTAGATTTGTCGTGAGTGTTTGATAGGCCGCAGCGGAGAAATAATAATTATCAAGCTCAACGCCAATGGCAGCCTTCGCCCACCCTTTGTCTCTGATCAACGTCGCCAACGTTTCATGTGGATGCTTCAAAGGATTTTGAACATAGGTATCGTCATAGCCAACAATGTTTTCATGCGGCATGAAAACCGTGCGTTTAGCCCCCAGTGCATCCATGCCACGCCCCCACCAGAGGGGATCACCTTCCATGGATAAAATAACAGCTTGGTGGGTATAAAAAGACCAACCGTCATAACCAGTAAGCCATGCCATATTGGAAGGGTCGGTGACAACAATCACATCAACATTGGCAGCACCCATTGCAAGGCGCGTTTTAGCAATCCGCAGGGCGTATTCTTCTTTAGAAAAATTGAGAATAGCATCCGTCATGATTAGTCCCCCATCATCTCAAAATGAGTTTGGGGGACCATCAGGCAACCGTCAAGAAAATTGGTTGATGACTAAACGTCTAGGTTTGCAACCGTCAGTGCGTTTTGCTGAATGAAGTCGCGGCGCGGTTCAACATCATCGCCCATGAGTTTGGAGAAAATGTCATCTGCTGCAATCGCTTCATGTATCTTCACTTGAAGCAATGAGCGCACATTCGGGTCTAGCGTTGTTTCCCAAAGCTGGTCAGGGTTCATTTCACCCAGACCTTTATAACGCTGAAGTGCAAGACCTTTACGGCCAATCATGAAGACTTGGTCTAGCATGGTGCGTGGACCGAAGATAACCGTTTCAACGTCCTTGCGTTTCAAGGTCGCTGGCGTGTCATAAATTTCTTGCAGCGATGAGGCGAAGGTCAGAAGCTTTCTTGCATCCGCTGATGCAATCAATGGCATATCAAGGCGTGCAACTTCTTTCACGCCGCGCACTGTGCGCTCAAACAGATAACCGCTTTCGCCGTTAAATGAACCACTCCAACCGCGCTCAAATTCGTCAGATACAGAATCCAAACGCTTGGCCACATTGTTGGCTGCTGCATTGGCTTTGCTGTCATCTTGCACCATTTCAACATCAAGCGCGCCAGCAATAGCTGCTTGTTCAAGAACTGTGCGGTCATAGCGCGTGTGAACCCCTTCAATGAAGGTGCGCACAGAGCGGGCTTCTTCGATGATCGCACGAAGATCTTCACCAGCCCGTTCTTCGCCTGAACCAAGTTGCAAGACTGTTTCGCTCAAACCATTATCGATCAGGTAGTCTTGCAGGGCCGGCTCATCTTTGAGGTACTGCTCAGATTTGCCACGCGAGACCTTATAAAGCGGCGGTTGCGCGATATAGATGTGGCCACCGTTTACCAGCTCCGGCATTTGGCGGAAGAAGAAGGTGAGAAGCAGCGTTCTAATGTGCGCGCCATCAACATCCGCATCCGTCATGATAATGATTTTGTGGTAGCGCAGTTTTTCAAGATTAAACTCTTCGCGGCCAATGCCTGTGCCAAGCGCCGTGATCAGCGTGCCAATTTCGTTTGATGAGAGCATCTTATCAAAGCGTGCCCGTTCCACATTGAGGATTTTACCGCGCAAAGGCAGAACGGCTTGGTTGCCACGGTCACGACCTTGCTTGGCAGAACCGCCCGCACTATCCCCCTCAACGAGGAAAATTTCTGATTTCGACGGGTCACGCTCTTGGCAGTCAGCAAGCTTGCCGGGGAGGGAGGCGATATCGAGCGCACCTTTGCGCCGTGTAAGTTCACGCGCTTTGCGGGCCGCTTCACGGGCGGCAGCGGCTTCAACTACTTTGGAAACAATGGTGCGGGCTTCAGATGGGTTTTCTTCAAACCAATCTTTCAGTGCTTCATTGACGTAACTTTCAACAACAGGGCGCACCTCAGAGGATACAAGCTTGTCTTTTGTTTGAGACGAGAATTTCGGGTCAGGTACTTTCACAGAAAGCACGCAGGTCATGCCTTCGCGGCAATCATCGCCCGTTGGTGAGACTTTCTCTTTCTTGGTGATGCCTGAGCTATCTGCATAGCCCGTTACTTGGCGGGTGAGGGCCGCACGGAAACCGGCAAGGTGGGTGCCGCCGTCTCGTTGCGGAATATTGTTGGTGAAGCAAAGCACATGCTCTTGATAGCTTTCATTCCACCATGCTGCCAGTTCAACGGTAATACCATCTCTCTCACCTTTAAGGGTGATCGGGCCAGCAATAAGCGGTTTGCGGTTGCGATCAAGGTAGCGAACGAAAGCTTCAAGGCCGCCTTCGTAATACATTTCTTCCGAGCGCGTTTCCGATGTGCGGTTATCCGTCAGCACAATGCGTGCGCCTGAATTCAAAAAAGCCAATTCGCGCAAGCGATTTTCTAAAGTTTCGTAGCTGAATTCTACTTGGGTGAACGTTTCCGTTGAAGGTAGGAAGGTTACTTCAGTGCCCGTTTCATCACCACAGTCACCAATGACGGTAAGCGGGCCATCTGAAACACCGTGCGTGAACGACATTTCATGATGCTGGCCCGCACGTTTAATGCGCAAGAATAGTTTTGATGACAGCGCATTCACCACAGAAACGCCAACACCGTGCAGACCGCCAGAAACCTTGTAGGAGTTCTGGTCAAACTTACCGCCCGCATGAAGCTGGGTCATAATCACTTCAGCCGCTGAAATGCCTTCTTCAGGGTGAATATCTGTCGGAATGCCGCGACCATTATCGGTTACGGTGACAGAACCATCTGGGTTCAGCGTCACGGTTACAATGTCAGCGTGCCCAGCAAGCGCCTCGTCAACGCCATTATCAACCACCTCATAGACCATGTGGTGCAAGCCAGAGCCGTCATCGGTGTCACCGATATACATACCGGGCCGCTTGCGCACTGCATCAAGGCCTTTCAAGACCTTAATCGAGTCTGCACCATATTCTTCAGGGTTGTTTTCTACTGGGTCGCTCATTAGAAGCCGTTTCGCTTAAGTTTAGCCAGATCAACGGTCGATTTGGCTCATCGTTGGGTGGATACATCTTGTAAATAAGTACGATCCACGCGGGGTTTTGTCATTGTGAATACAAAACACAAGAATCACGGTTTTTTTATAGCACTTGCGCGCTCTAAATGCCCGTTAAATCGAAGCTTTTTGTTGATAATCAACGGTTTAAGAGATCATACCATTTTCAACATGCAAAAATTGCGCGCGATCGCCCAAATCAGCGAATAAATCGCGGTCAGTTCCTGTCATAAAGGCTTGGCAATTAAGCGCTTCAAGCACATCAAAGAGAGCCGCACGGCGAAATTGATCCAAATGGGCCGCAACTTCGTCCAAAAGCACGACAGGGGCCATACCTGCAATGGTGCCAACCAGTTTCGCGTGCGCCAGTACAATGCCAATGAGAAGCGCTTTTTGTTCTCCTGTGGAGCATAACCGCGCGGCCATATCCTTTTCTGCATGACGCACCAGCAAATCAGAGCGATGCGGCCCTTCAAGGGTGCGGCCTGCGGCACGATCTCTGCGGCGGGATTGTTGCAGCAAGGTGCGATAGGCATCTTCCGCATCGGTGGCTAAATGGGTACGCACCAAATCGTCGACAGTGCCTTCGAGCTCAAGGAGTGCCTGAGGGAAATGCTCCGTCATGGCGCTTGATTTTTCAACTTCAGTAGAAAGCAGCGCCAAAATTTCGTGACGTGCTGCGGTGATCGCTGTTCCAAGCTCGGCAATTTGTGTTTCAGCCGCATCAAGCCATGATGAATTGTCGAAGGCTTCTTCTAAAACCTTGTTTCTGTTCCTGACAGCTTTATCAAAATCATTCACCCGTCGCCCGTGGGCTGGATCAAGGGCGAGCACAAGGCGATCTAGAAAACGGCGCCTATCACCCGCCGGACCGGTAAAAAGCCCGTCCATGGCCGGTGTGAGCCACAAAACACGCACATATTCGGTGAGGGCATCACCATTTTTAACCTGTTGGCGGTCAATACGGATACGTCGCGACTTATCGGGTACGCCATCCTGCTCAGAGAGACCTGTGCCAATCTCAGTGTCTCCGTTTCCAGTTTCAAGGCTTGTTGCAACAGCCCACAGGCCGTCACCGCCCTTTTCAGGCGTTAAACCAACATCCACATATTGCGCCCGCCGCAGCCCGCGACCGGGGGAGAGATAGGAGACGGCTTCAAGTAAGTTGGTCTTGCCAGACCCATTGGGACCAGCAAGCACAACCGATTTCGGTTCAAGATCAAGGTTGAGGCTTTTGTAGTTTCGAAAATTGGTCAATTTCAGCGCTGTTATGCGCGTTGGAAAGACCTGATCCATAGCAAAATGATCGCTCAATTAAACGCGCATTGGCATCAAAACAAAAAGCGCATCTTCATTGCCATTTTCTTCAACCAAGGTTGGCGATCCCGCATCAGCAAGGCGGAAGATGGCGGTGTCTGATTGAAGTTGGTTCGCAATATCAAGCAAATACTTAGCGTTAAAGCCCACATCAATGCTGTCTGCATCGTACTCAACCGCGAGTTCTTCTTCTGCGGTGCCCGATTCTGGGTTCACCACGGAAAGCACCATTTGGCCCGGACTAAGGGCAAGTTTCACAGCGCGTCCACGCTCTGATGAGATCGTTGATACGCGGTCAACGGCGGCAGTGAACGTGTCGCGATCAACGCGCAACTCTTTGTCATTTCCTTGTGGGATCACGCGTGAATAATCAGGGAAAGTCCCGTCGATCAATTTCGAGGTCAAAACGATGTTGCCAACCGTAAAGCGAATTTTACTGGTCGATAAGTCAATCACCACGTTTTGCTCTGGATCATCGAGGAGCTTTTGCACTTCGCCAACGGTTTTGCGCGGGATGATGATACCAGGCATGCCGGGCGCGCCATCTGGGGCAGGGAGTTGCATTTGGGCAAGGCGGTGCCCGTCTGTTGCAACGCCGCGAAGTAGGTTCGTGCCATTTACTTCCACGGCATGAAGATAAATACCGTTGAGGTAGTAGCGTGTCTCTTCAGTGGAGATTGCAAATTGCGTGCGATCCACGATTTTGCGCAAGTCACCTGCGGCCAAATTAAACTGATGTGAAAACTCATTTGCCGCTAATTCTGGGAAATCATCTTCTGGCAAAATTTGCAGGCGGAACTCTGACTTGCCTGCTTGCACGCGCATAGTCGCGCCACCTTCGTCGGTTTCAAGCAAAACTTCAGCACCATCTGGCAATTTGCGAACGATGTCGAATAAAATGTGAGCTGGAACTGTGGTGCCGCCCGGTGTTTCGACCATTGCAGGAATGCGCTCAACCACTTCGAGATCGAGGTCGGTTGCTTTCAGCATCAGTTCCCCTTCGCCAGTGCGCAAAAGGGCATTGGAAAGGATTGGTATCGTATTGCGTTTTTCCACCACGCGATGAACGTGGTTTAGGGATTTCAAAAGAGTTGAACGTTCGATTGTAATACGCATTGGACTTGATACCTGTTTCAAACAACGAAAAGGGTCACCGAACGGATTGTTCCGTCGGGACCAAATGTTTGACCGTGCTGACACCAAAACGCAAGTCTATGGGCGCTTGTATGCGCCTTCGTCCTCAATAATTTGAGGGATAAGGGGGTAAAAAACGCATCAGCTACAAATGGTGCTTAAAAAATAAACAACCGAGCCAGAGATGTTGCCATCTACCGTGCTCGGTTGCAGGGGAGTCTGAAATGGTTCTTAATCGTTCAAGAGCCGTTTCAAAAGCTCTACGTCATCAGAAAAAGTGCGGTCTTCGCCCATCAACTGCTCAACCTTTTGAACCGCATGAATAACGGTTGTGTGGTCACGACCACCGAAGCGCTTACCAATTTCTGGCAATGAGCGCGGTGTCATGGTTTTGCAAAGATACATAGCGATCTGGCGCGGGCGAACGATTGCCCGTGTGCGACGTTGTGAAACCAGATCAGATTTCGAAATACTGAAGTGGTTTGCGACCATGCGCTGAATGTCTTCAATCATCACCTTGCGCGGTTCATCCGAGCGGATGAGGTCACGAAGGACAAGTTGGGCTGATTCAAGCGTTACTGGTGCACCAGTGTAGCATTGTTGAGCAACCAGACGGTTCAATGCGCCTTCAAGGTCACGGCCATTAGTAGTGACTGCCTGTGCAACATAATCCAAAATTGTATCAGATATGATGATATTTGGATCGGTAGCACGAAGAGCATTCAACCGGCTTTCCAAAATCTTGCGACGCAGATCAGGGTCAGGGTTTTCCAATTGCAAAGTGATGCCACCGCGAAGACGAGAAAGGGCGCGCTCATCAATTGTCTCAAGGCTTGCTGCTGGTCTGTCTGCTGATAGAATGACCTGTTTGTTGGTTTCCACAAGCGCAATCAAAAGATGGCTGAATTCTTGTTGGAATTTATCACCGGCCAAAAACTGAATATCGTCGATGATCATTACGTCAACATCACGCAAGCGATCTTTGATTTCTGCAATCGTCTTATTGGCAAAACCTTCGCGCAATTTTTGCATAAAGCGTTCGCAGGTGAAGTATAAAACGCGACGCGGCAATTTACTGCGCTGGCTTTCCCAAGCAATCGCTTGCAAGAGGTGTGTTTTACCTAGGCCTACTTTCGCATGAACAAACATGGGGTTGAATGTTACAGAGCGGTCGCCGGTGGCAATCGCTTTTGCGGCGGTAAAGGCCATGTTGTTACCTTGCCCTGGACAGAAATTGGCAAAGGTGAACTTTGGATCGAGTGGTGCGCCCCCGTGTGGGCCTTCTATGTCGCCCATACGGCGGAACATTTGATCATCATTGCGAAGCCCAACAGGGTTCATAGGTGTCGCAGTTTGATGAGCGGGTTTTTCGCTTTTTGCTTTCGCGGCAGGGCGATTGCGATTACGGGCGGCACCTCTAACAGAGACTGAAATTGCTTTAATGCCTTCTTGCTCTTCTTGTAAGAGCGTTAAGATGTGCTCACCATAGTGGGTTTCTATCCACTGACGCAGAAACAAAGTTGGGACAGACAAGAAAATCGTATTCTTATCCAAATTCTCAACGGCCAATCCATTGAACCAGCTTGAATAAATATCCTCCCCCAGTTGCACCCTCAATTTAGCTTTAACTCGATCCCACATTTCTTTCTGAGCCTCTACCGAGAGGACAACCTGTGTCTCCTCAATAAAATTCGATTCATCCGTGATGTCGAAATTCATTCCTGGTAGTTTGTTTCCGTCTTTAGGCATCGTTTTTGTATTCCCCCATTTATCTTGGCCGCATAAAGCTGTTTTTTTTAAGCTGTATTCCTACTTCTGCGTATCAGCGCTAATTATTTCAGTCTTCTGATGCACAGCCCGGGGGTTAGCCCGGTAGCGAAAGGTTGGCATCACGTTGTGACGCGTCCTCGTTCATTTTGTTGCTCAGTCTATTCCCTGTCTTAGTCGTACCAACTCCATTCTTTTAGTTTTGATGCCAAGGTAAATTGCTGGCTTTCCAACCGCTTACCTGTCCTCGATGTTTTTGTTCGTTGTGACCGCCTTCAAAGCCGCCTGCTACGTTAAAACTGTTTTTGTACCCCAAGCTCGTCATGGCAATCGCCGCAGATTGGCTTCGAACGCCAGAGCGACAGAGAAAATAAATTTCTGTGTCTTGATCGCCACCGATCTTTTCTATCAGGGCAGATAGTTCAGTTGTGAAGTCAGAATTCAGATTCATAGCCGGATATTGTTGCCACTCCAGCAGCACAACATCTTTTTGTAGCTTGCTAAGATCTGGCAACCCAACAAAATTCCACTCAGCTGACGTTCTCACATCAACCAGAATGCTATTTTTGTTATCCGCTAAATTCTCCCATGCCGTTGAACATTCAACATCCCCAGCATAACCTGACATATCTTCCCTCATCCTCAGTCTTTATGCGATCCGTTAAACCGAACCGTCATATATAATCTCTTTCCACCTTTTGGCAGACATAGCTGTGCCTTCGGCAGACATAGTTGTGCCATTGCGGTAACGCAAAACGAAACCATCTCCTGCCATTTTTAGGTGGCCGATCTGACATGTATTTTTTGGTATCACGGGGCTTCCAGATCACCCCTTAAGACAAAATTAACCTATCACAAACGAGCCACTTCGGGCCACCCCCAAACAAGCGATTTTGGCGAAATATTTATTTTTAATTTGCTTGACATAACTTCTGCGGAAAGTGTTTTCAGCCCGCAGTCATAAAACTGTAAAAAACTCAAAAGGTTATGATTTCGCATGGCTTCAAAGGGTTTTTACTCCTACAACTTTTTGGTGCTGAGTGTGAAAATGCAACCAATAATAAAGTGGTATGCTGGAGATGGTGTTATAGTGCAAAAGTTTGCCTAAGGAATTGAAATTAAATGACAATTTAAAATTTTTGACATGTTTTTGGAAAAAAAGGATAAAAATTTTATTTTTGAAGTGGGGAAAATAAAATGAAAAAGACGAAAAAAAAGGCACCTTGCGGTGCCTTAAATTCTAACTTTGTAGAAAATGTCTTATGCAGACAATGCCTTAACACGTTTTGTTAGGCGTGAGATTTTTCTAGAGGCTGTATTCTTATGCAAAATGCCTTTTTGTGAGGCACGCATTACGACTGGCTCAGCTGCGTTCAAAGCAGTCTTTGCAGCACCCGCATCACCAGAAGAAATTGCTTCTTCTACTGTGCGCAAAAATGAGCGCATGTTTGTGCGACGTGATTTGTTAACTGCTGTGCGACGCGCAATTTTACGAGTTGCTTTCTTGGCGGAAGGCGTATTCGCCATTTTTGTCATCCTTGATCAAGTTTTTCGGGTGTCGCGAGTTGGAAAAACCGTTCTGTGTTGCCACAGGCATCCATCTCACAGATCGCGACGAAATCTCTAAGTAGCGGGCTTATAATCTCTCGACTGGATTTCGTCAATTGGCGAAATCGCGAAAAATGGCATCATTATTATTTGTTTTTGAATTGTGCAGCCCGTTTTTCGATAAATGCTTGCATTCCTTCAGATTGATCTTGAGTTGCAAACAAGGAATGGAAGTTGCGGCGTTCAAACAAAAGGCCCGCTGAAAGCGTGGTTTCAAAGCTCTGGTTGACCGCTTCCTTTAACATCATATTGGTGGTGAGCGATTGGTCCGCAATTTTCGCGGCAGCCGTCATTACTTCATCCATCAAATCCGCAATTGGGATGATGCGAGATACAAGGCCCGCGCTTTCGGCTTCTTTTACGTCCATCATCCGGCCTGTCAGGCACATATCCATAGATTTTGCTTTGCCAATGGCACGTGTAAGGCGTTGTGTGCCGCCAATACCGGGAATCACGCCGAGATTGATTTCAGGTTGACCAAATTTCGCGTTGTCAGCGGCTATAATAAAGTCACACATCATGGCGAGTTCACAACCGCCACCAAGCGCATAACCTGCGACCGCCGCAATTACAGGCTTACGGCAAGCAGCTAAGCGTTCTGTTGCTGCGAAAAGGTCATCGATGTAAACATCAGGAAAACCGCGAGATTGCATTTCTTTAATATCAGCGCCCGCAGCAAAGGCTTTTTCTGAGCCAGTAATCACGATACAGCCAATTTTGCTGTCTTGGTCGAGTGAAACAACCGCATCCAACAATTCTTCAATCAATTGGGCGTTGAGGGCATTCAGCGCTTTGGGCCTGTCTAGAGTGACAATGCCAACTTCACCTTTAACTTCTTTGCGAATTGTCTCGTAACCCATAGCCGCCCTCTTTCATGGTGAATTGAATGTTCACTTTATAAGACCTTGAAAGCAGTTTCAGCCCTGAGTTTCAAGACTGGAGCTTAAAGTTATTTGGCAATACTGGTAAATTTAGGCGGACTATCGTTGGCATGTCGGGCAATAAAAGGTGGATCGTCCGCTTTGCACGATGCGCTCAATCGTTCCTTTGCAAGCTTCTTTGCGGCAATCTTCACCTTCACGGTCATAAGTTGCAAAGGAATGCTGAAAATAACCCAATGATCCATCCGTATGGACATAATCTTTGAGCGATGAGCCACCTGCTTTAATCGCATCTGCGATCACTTCTCTTATATGTGTGGTCAGTTCTTCAAGTTTCACCGTTGGTTTGCCAGTTTTAGTCACCAGCGTTCCAGTTGCACGTGTTGGTGAGAGATGAGCGCGCCAAAGGGCTTCGCATACATATATATTACCCAGCCCCGCAATCATGCGTTGATCAAGCAAGGCGGCCTTGAGTGGCGTCTTCTTATTTATAAAGACTTGGGCCAGATAATCAGCAGAAAGCGCGTTGCCCGTCGGTTCCACGCCCATTTTATGAAAATGCTTGCATTGATCCAGCTCATTGCGGGCAACCAGATCCATAAAACCGAAGCGTCGTGGGTCATTATATATAACCCGCGCCCCATTCGACATGTGAAGCACAACATGATCATGCTTGGCGGCTTTGTTGCGGTCATAATGAAAGTCCGCCAGCTCGTCGCCGTTATCCAGTCCCTCGACGCGAAATGAGCCAGACATGCCAAGATGCATAATGAGAGCGGTGCCATCTTCCATGTCAGCCACCAGATATTTAGCACGGCGACCCATGGAGATGAGTTTTTGCCCTTCCAACCGTTCCACAAACCGTTCAGGAAATTCAAACCGCAAATTCGGGCGGCGTTGTTCGACCTTAATAATCGTCTCGCCTTCCATATGAGGCGCAAGGCCACGGCGAACAGTTTCTACTTCAGGAAGTTCAGGCATAGTTCTTCACGCATAACTATATTAAGAGAGATCGGGTGACAGGCATTGTGTCTTATAATAGTGTCCGCTCAAATAAGTACAGCAGTAAGCAATCTGCGCGCAAATAAAGGCGATTGGATCATGACAGTGGATAATGCCACATCATTCGGGTTTCAAAAGGTCAAAGAAGGCGAAAAGCAAGGCATGGTGGATGAAGTTTTCCACTCTGTTGCTAAAAAATATGACGTGATGAATGATTTCATGTCGATGGGCATGCACCGCCTTTGGAAAGACGCGATGGTCTCAAGCCTCAATCCATCAAAGACACAAAGCGATTACACGCACCTTGATGTGGCAGGCGGTACAGGCGATATCGCGTTTCGCATTGCAGAACGGTCAAACAGCAATGTGCAATCAACTGTTTTCGACATTAACGGCTCTATGTTGGAAGTTGGCAAAGAACGCGCAGAAGAGCGCGGCTTCTCCCATATCAAATTTCAAGAAGGTAATGCCGAAGAGCTTCCTTTTGACGATAATTCCTTTGACGCCTACACAATCGCCTTTGGTATTCGCAACGTCCCAAAAATCGACAAAGCGCTTTCAGAAGCGCGGCGTGTGTTGAAGCGCGGCGGGCGCTTTTTGTGTCTTGAGTTTTCGCAAGTGGATGTTGCAGGTTTTGACAAAATTTATGACGCTTACTCTTTTAATGTCATTCCGCGCGTCGGGCAGGCTGTAACGGGCGACCGAGAATCTTATCAATATCTTGTTGAATCAATCCGCAAGTTCCCGAACCCAATGCGGTTTGAGGCAATGATGAAAACAGCGGGCATGGATCAAGTAAGCCACCGCGTTTATGCAGGCGGTGCTGTTTGTCTTCATTCTGGCTGGAAGCTTTAAAAGGCACCCTATGGCAATTTCGTCTTACTTTAGATTGGTCAAAGCGGGCTGGGTGCTGATGCGCGAAGGCGTAACGCGGCTGGCTGACCCTGAGCAATTGCCGCCCTCTGGCCAATTCGCGATAAAAGTGTTGCGGATGTTTGAAAAAGGCTCAGTGAAAAAAGCCAATAATGCAGAACGTCTAACACAGGCGCTCAACCGCTTGGGTCCAAGCTATATTAAAATAGGCCAGTTCCTCGCAACACGGCCTGATATGGTGGGCAAAGAAATCGCGGGCAATCTTTCGCTTTTGCAAGATCGGTTGCCAGAGTTTGAAACGTCAATTGCCAAAGCAGAAATTGAAGCAGCCTTTGGTAAGCCATGTGATGAACTGTTTGAGAACTTCTCAGAGCCGATTGCTGCCGCCTCCATTGCGCAAGTTCATAAGGCGACCTGCCGCAATGCAGATGGCACCACGCGCGACGTGGCGGTTAAAGTTCTGCGCCCTAGTATTCGCAAACGGTTTAAAAATGACCTTGATGCTTTCTTTATAGCAGCGCGTTGGGCCGAGTTTTTTGTTCCGTCCCTAAGACGCATGCGCCCTGTTGCAGCCGTTGAAACACTGGAACGTTCTGCAGAACTGGAACTTGATCTTCGTCTTGAGGCGGCAGCTTTGTCCGAGCTTGGCGAAAACATGAAAGACAATCCCAATTACCGCACGCCTGAAGTTGTATGGGATTTCATGTCCCGCGATATTTTGGTGACGGAATGGATTGATGGGTTGAAACTGTCAGACCTTGAAGGCCTAAAAGCTGCTGGCTACGACCTTCAGGTGCTTGCCAATGAGGTGATAAATTCATTCCTCACGCAAGCCGTGCGCGATGGCTTTTTTCATGCGGACCCTCATCAAGGCAATATGTTTGTTACAGAAGGCGGCAAGATTGTTGCGATTGATGGCGGCATTATGGGGCGGATCAATGAGGGAGAGAGCAAATTTCTAGCTGAAATCCTCTGGGGCTTCATCAACCGCGAATATATGCGCATTGCTGAGGTGCATTTTGAGGCAGGCTACGTGCCAGCCCGTCACAAAGTCGAGGATTTCGCCCAAGCCCTGCGCGGCATAGGTGAGCCAATCCATGGTGCACAGGCTGAAGACATCTCAATGGCTCGCCTCTTACAGCAATTGCTCGATGTGACAGATTTGTTCGATATGCCAATGCAACCGCAATTGATGTTTCTTCAACGCACAATGGTGGTGGCAGAAGGGGTCGCCCGTTCGCTCGATCCTTCCTTTAATATGTGGGAAGCAGCCGAACCTGTCATTAAAGACTGGGTTGCTCGTGAAGTGGGCCCCGCCGCTCATCTTCGCCGTGCTGCCAATGGCGTTAATGCCCTTGGTAAGTTGGTCGGCGATTTGCCAGAACTTGCGGCCCGTGCAGAAAAGCTTTCAGCCGAAATGGCTGAAGTGGGTGAAAAGGGGCTGCGGCTTGATCCAGAAACTTTGAGAGCTTTTAGCGGTGATGACAGCAAAAGCGCAAAAGTAACGGCCTATGGTCTGTGGGCGATTGCCATTGCAGTTGGCGCGCTTGCCGTGGTGATGTGGCAGGGGTAAAACAAACCATGCTTGATCATAAACGCATCTTATTGATTTTAACTGGCGGCATCGCCGCCTATAAATGCCTCGACCTCATTCGTCGTTTGCGTGAGCGCGGGGCGACAGTTCAATGTGTCATGACAGACGGCGCGAAGGAGTTCGTAACGCCCTTGTCTGTGCAGGCTCTATCAGAACAACCTGTCTTTGATGATCTCTTTGATCTCACGCAAGAAGATGAGATTGGGCACATCAAATTATCCCGTGTTGCAGATTTGGTCGTGATTGCGCCAGCAAGCGCTGATTTTCTTGCAAAAATGGCAAATGGTTTGGCACCAGATTTAGCCAGTGCCGTGTTGCTCGCCAACAATAAGCCCGTGCTGATTGCGCCTGCCATGAACCCGCATATGTGGAACAATCCTGCGACACAGCGCAATGTCGAAAAGCTTATGGGCGATGGTGCGCATTTTATTGGGCCAGATACTGGCGAGATGGCAGAACGCAATGAGGCAGGGCGCGGGCGTTTAAGCGAACCGCTTGAAATTGTCGCAGAAGCCGAACGGTTGCTTTCAACGGGACCGCTGGCTGGTAAGCATGTTGTGATCACCGCAGGCCCGACCCATGAGCCGATTGATCCCGTGCGTTATATTGCGAACCGTTCGTCCGGTAAGCAGGGCTATGCCATTGCCAATGCCTGCGTGATGGCGGGCGCGAAGGTGACACTTGTGAGCGGGCCGACCAATTTAGCTGAACCGCAAGGCATGGCTGTCGTGCAGGTTGAAACCGCACTAGAGATGCAGCAAGCCGTGAATGATGCTTTGCCTGCCGATATCGCGATTATGGCCGCTGCCGTCGCTGATTGGCGGGTTAAAGGCGCAAGTGAGCAGAAGATCAAGAAAGATGGTTCTGGGAATATTCCAGCGCTCAACTTTGAAGAAAACCCCGATATTCTAAAAACATTGGCTCATAGTGATAATCGCCCTGAACTGGTGATTGGCTTTGCTGCTGAAACAGAAAAAGTCGCCGAGCACGCGCGTGCTAAATTAGAACGCAAAGGTGCTGACTGGATTGTGGCCAACGACGTGTCGTCAGAAGATAAAGGCGGCATTGGTGTAATGGGCGGCGATGAGAATATCGTTCATATCGTGACAAAGACCGGTGTTGAAACATGGGACAAAATGCCAAAGTCTGAAGTCGCCGACCAATTGGTTGAAGCCATTATTAAGTGGAGCGCAAGCTGATGGTACAGGTGGCGCTTAAAACTCTTCCGCATTTTGATGGATTGGAATTGCCAACCTATGAAACGGTAAATTCCGCAGGCGTAGACCTTCGCGCCGCTGTGGCTGAGAATGCGCCCATCACGCTGTTGACCGGAGAGCGGACATTGATCCCCACGGGCCTCGCGATGGAAATTCCGGAAGGTTATGAAGCACAAATCCGACCGCGCTCTGGCCTCGCCATTAAAAACGGTGTGACCGCCCTCAATTCACCTGGCACAATTGATGCCGATTACCGAGGTGAGGTTCAGGTGATCTTGATCAACCACGGTGCAGAGCCCTTCATCGTTGAACGCGGGATGCGAATTGCTCAAATGGTGATTGCGCCTGTAACACAAGTTACCTTTACCACCACAAATGAACTGAGCAGCACGGAGCGCGGGGCAGGTGGGTTTGGCTCTACAGGTGTTTCTTAAATGTTGGATGCTCAAGAGATCGAACGCTACGCCCGCCATATCGTTTTGGCAGAAGTTGGTGGTGCAGGTCAGCAAAAGCTGAAAGCTGCAAAAGTCTTGGTCATTGGGGCAGGTGGCCTCGGTTCACCGCTCTTGCAGTATTTGGCAGCAGCGGGTGTTGGCACGTTAGGTGTGGTTGATGATGATGAGGTCAGTCTCTCTAACCTTCAACGCCAAGTAATTCACGATACGGAAAATGTCGGCGAGGCGAAGGTTGAAAGTGCGGCAAGCGCGATCAAACGTATCAATCCGCATGTGACCCTCAACGCCCACAATATGCGCATCAATGATGACAATGCGGCGGAATTGATTGGGGCTTACGATATTGTTGCCGATGGTTCAGATAATTTCGACACGCGTTATCTGGTATCAGATGCCTGTTACCACGCGGGTAAAACACTGGTGACAGCAGCCGTCGGCCGATTTGACGGAACACTCACCACCTTAATGCCGCACCTTAGTGATGATAGAGGCAATCCGTATCCGACTTATCGCTGCCTGTTTCCAAACAGGCCAGAAGAAGGGGCCGTGCCAACCTGTGCGGAGGCGGGCGTTCTGGGCGCTTTAACCGGTGTGCTTGGCACGATGCAGGCGCTGGAGATTATTAAACTCATTGCAGGTGTGGGCGACAATATGGTGGGGCGTTTGCTGTTGGTCGATAGTCTTTCCATGCGATTTGAAACCATCAAATATAAACGTGACCCGAAAAATCCATTGAACGGGGATGGTTAAATGACCGAGCAAGGGCAGCGCATTGACCCGCAGGATTGGGAACAGTTTTCCCAAGACTTCCATGCGCTGCTTGATCAATGCATAGAGCGGATGAAATCGGCTCGTGATCTGCCGTGGCAACCAAAGCCTGAGGATATGAGGTCATCGGTGGCGCTCTCAATTGATGAAGCAGGCATGACGTCTGCCGATTTATTCCAAAACCTCGCGCAAAACATCATGCCCTATGCAACAGGCAACACCCATCCAAAGTTCTTTGGCTGGGTTCATGGAACTGGTTTGCCGCTGGGGGTTGGGGCCGATCTTGTCGCAAGCACTATGAACAGCAATTGCGGTGGGCGCGATCATGGGGCTGTTGAAATTGAACGCGCGGTCATTGATTGGGTGCGCCTTGTGGCGGGTTTTCCAGATGGTGCGTCAGGCATTCTCACAACAGGCACATCACAAGGCACAATCCTTGCCCTATCGGCTGCTCGTGTAAAATGCTTTGGAACCGATATTCGCAAAAAGGGCATCCGCTCCCTGCCAGACCTAAAAGTCTATGCTGCCAAAGGCGCTCACTCCTGCCTATCAAAGGCGCTTGATGTCATGGGCCATGGCAGTGATGCGCTTTGTTCTGTGCCAACAGTTGATCATGCGATGGATTTGGCAGCGCTTAGGGCAATGGTTGAGGAAGATCGTGCGGCGGGGTGTGTACCTCTTGCTGTCGTTGCAACCGCTGGCTCGGTCAATCTTGGCACTTTTGATCCAATTGACGAGATTGCAGATTATTGCCATGAGCAAGACATCTGGCTCCATATTGATGGTGCTTTCGGGTTTTGGACACGGTTGGCAGATGAGCCATGGCGTTCGCTTTCAAACGGCGTTGAGAAAGCAGATTCCATTGCGTGCGATTTTCATAAATGGATGTTTGTGCCTTACGATTGCGGCGCGTGCTTAATCCGTGACCATGATTTGCACCGTGCTACCTTCGCAGAACGCCCAAGCTATCTTGCGCCGCAAGACGCAGGCATTGGCGGTGGTGATCTTTGGTATTGCGATTATGGCTTAGAACTCTCACGCGGCTTTAAAGCGCTGAAAGTTTGGGCGGCAATTAAGGGCTATGGCACGAAGACGTTCGGTGATGTGATTACGGACAATTGCAAACAGGCTAAATTGATGGGCGAGCTGGCTGATCAAACAGATGGTATGCGTCTTGCTCATCCAGTTGTTTCAAACTTGTGCTGTATCGCCTTGGAAAACGCAGACGCCAGCAAAGTAGCCGCTCAATTGCAGGTGAACGGTGATGTGATTTTCTCCACCACGCTTGTTGACGGCGAAAATTGCCTGCGGGCAGCCATCGTTAATCACCGCACGAGTGAGCAAGATATTACTGATGTGATTGAGGCCGTGCGCGATGCGGCAAGCAGCTAGGCTTTACCGTTAAAGCTTGGCGGTAACACGCGGTCTGGCGGTCTGTGTCCATCAGCATAAGTTTGAATGTTGATGATCACTTTCTCACCCATCTCAATACGGCTTTCGATGGTGGCGGACCCCATGTGAGGGACAAGAACAGCGTGGCCTTCTTGCGCCAGCTTGATGAGGCGTGAATCAACCTCGGTCGCATTTTCAATAACATCAAGGGCAGCGCCCGCAATCTTGCGCTTTAGCAAACTATCGATCAGCGCTTCTTGGTCAATCACCTCACCACGGGCTGTATTGACGATATAGGCTTCCGGTTTGATATGCGCTAAACGCTCTTTTGAGAGCAGGTGATAGGTTTCCGGCGTGTAGGGGCAGTTGATTGAAATGATGTCCATTTCCGCCAGCATATCGTCGAGGTTTTCGTAATAGGTGGCGCCCAATTGTTCTTCGACCTCTTTAGAGACAGGGCGACGACCATGATAATGGATCGACAGACCAAAGGCGCGGGCGCGTTCTGCAACGCCTTGCCCAATGCGACCAAGGCCAATAATGCCGAGCTTCTTGCCCTTGATACGACGCCCCAGCATCCATGTTGGAGACCAACCGGGCCAGCTTTCGCCAGATTGCATCAAAGCTGTCCCTTCTGCGATGCGTCGCGGCACGGCCAAAATCAAGGCCATGGTCATGTCGGCAGTATCATCGGTTGAAACACCAGGGGTTGAGGTAACGATAATGCCCTTCTCATAGGCTGCCGCAACATCAATATGATCTGTACCCGTGCCAAAGCTCGCAATCATCTTAAGTTGAGGGCCTGCATGAGAAATTAATTCAGCATCAATTTTATCAGAAACAGTCGGAACCAGTACCTCGGCTGTTTGAACAGCTTCGATTAATTCTTCGCGACTAAGTGGTTGTTCTGTATCATTAAATTGAGGGTCAAACAGCTCCTGCATACGAGCCTCAATTTCATGTGGAAGCTTCCGCGTTACAATGATGATTTTCTTCTTTTTCGTCATTTAATAACCGGTTAACCTTTCTCATTGAGGTGACATTAACCTCAGTCTGGCAGCTTTACCAAGCTCTAACCCATTTTTGGGTGAGTTGTTCGATTAATATCAAGTTAGTGGTTGGTTGCTCGTGTCTTTGTTTGCGTCTTTTCGGTTTCCTACAATTGTTTCCTCAATTTTTTGCGCTTTGTCCATATTATTTGTGCAAGCGGCGAAAGCACAGGATGCAAGTGGTATTGATAGCCTCATTGTTGGGGCAATTCAGGGCAAAGAAACAGGCTTGCCGCTTCCACGTTTTGTGAGCTTGAAAGCAAAACGTACCAATATGCGTGTTGGCCCAAGTTTCGATCATCGCATCTCATGGGTGTTTGTGAAGCCAGGCGTGCCAGTTGAGGTTATTCAAGAATTTGAAGTTTGGCGGTTGATTCGTGATAGCGAATTTCAGGAAGGCTGGGTTCATAAGGCGCTTTTGTCATCCAATCGTGTGGCGATCGTCGCACCGTGGTCTAAGGGTGAATACGTGGATATGCTCAAAGCACCACTTCGCAATGCAGCCAAGACTGCAAAGCTGCAATCTGGCGTCTATGCTGAAATCGTAAACTGTGAAAATAGCTGGTGTCAGCTTGAAGGCGTCAACTATGCCGGTTGGGTGCCTGCCCAACAGCTTTACGGCGTTTATCCCGGTGAAAAAGTCAAATAACCACAGGTGAAACGCCAAAGCGATTCGCTTGAGGTTTCGCAAAATTCTATAATTTATCGGAAAGCTTGCTTCTTAAGCAGACTTTTTGCGAAGACGCACAACAACGTCTACGCGGACAACTTCCATGTCATCTGGGACATTTGGAATGTCATCAGATGAGAGTTGAATGCCATCCACATCAAAAACTTCATTTGTGTCTTCAACAAAGAAATGTTGATGCTCATGGGTGTTGGTATCAAAATATGTCTTGGCACCGTCAACGCTCACTTCGCGCAAAAGCCCCGCTTTCGTGAATTGGTGCAAGGTGTTGTAGACGGTTGCGAGTGAAACAGGCATATCAGAACGCTCGATCTCGCTATAAAGATCTTCAGCTGAAATATGCTTATGGCCATCCTTAAAAAGAATATCAGCAATAGCAACGCGTTGGCGTGTTGGCTTTAGGCCTGCATCTCGCAATTGTTCAACTGTTGACGTCTGCATCATCATAAAATGACCATTTCCACTATGCATTCTTCATATATGGTCCAGTTTGCCATTTAGGCAAGGCTAAAACCATGGATAACTTTTGCTATCAAAAACCTTATAACACCACAAATTATACATTGCAAAAGCTCTTGTTGTCGCTTGGTGAACGAAACAGATTGGCATTGGCAGAAAAACTCGCTAAGTACACCCTAAGTGGCTACTGTGAATGCGTGACTGTGCACCACCACGCATATGTGAATTTTTAGGAGCAGATATGAATTCCCGTCAATCAAGTTTTACCTATGAAGAGCTTTTGGCTTGTGGCCGTTCGGAATTGTTCGGACAAGGCAACGCGCAACTACCTGCGCCGCCAATGCTGATGTTTAGCCGCATCACTGAGGTAAGCGAGACCGGAGGTGAATATGACAAGGGTTTTATTCGCGCAGAATTAGATGTTGATCCAGAAGCTTGGTTCTTCCCCTGCCACTTTATTGGCAATGAAATTATGCCAGGTTGTTTGGGGCTAGACGCTCTATGGCAGCTCACGGGCTTTTATCTCGGATGGCTCGGCGAACCTGGATATGGTATGGCGCTTTCCACGGGTGAAGTGAAATTTAAAGGCATGGTGACGCCAAAAACCAAACAAGTTGAATATGGTGTCGACTTTAAACGTGTTATGAGAGGTCGTCTGGTGTTGGGCATTGCTGATGGCTGGCTAAAAGCAGACGGCGAACAAATTTATACGGCCAAAGATTTGAAAGTTGGCCTATCAAAAGAAAAAGCGGCTTAAAAGCCGCTGCACCTCTCGATCTTGTTGAGTTGAAGGAAAAGTAAAAAATGAAGCGTGTTGTTGTAACCGGCATGGGGATTGTGTCCTCAATTGGTAATAATCTACCGGAGGTTCTCGATAGCCTCATTCATACAAAATCCGGTTTGAGCCATGCGCCTGATTTCGCGGAAAACGGATTTCGATGTCAGGTTATGGGCACACCGACGCTAGACCCATTTGAAGTGGTTGATCGCCGCGTTACCCGTTTCATGGGCAAAGGTTCTGCTTGGAATTATGTTGCGATGGAAGAAGCCATCAAAGATTCGGGCCTTGAAGAAGGCGATGTTTCGCAAAACCCGCGTACAGGTATTGTGATGGGTTCTGGTGGTCCATCAACCCGCATTGTCGTGGAAGCGGCGGCGATAACTGAGAAAAATGGTTCACCAAAACGCATAGGCCCTTTTGCTGTGCCAAAGGCTATGTCTTCGACAGCCTCTGCAACACTTGCAACGCCCTTTAAAATTCATGGCATCAACTACACAATTTCATCAGCTTGTGCGACGTCAAACCATTGTATTGGTAATGCTTACGAGCTTATTCAAATGGGTAAGCAAGACATTGTTTTTGCAGGCGGTAGTGAAGACCTTGATTGGACAATGTCGAACCTGTTCGATGCAATGGGTGCGATGACTTCCAAGCATAATGAAACACCTGAATCTGCGTCTCGCGCTTATGATGCGACCCGCGATGGTTTTGTAATTGCTGGCGGTGCCGGTGTTTTGGTTCTTGAAGAGCTGGAGCACGCAAAAGCACGCGGTGCGAAAATTTACGGCGAAATTGTTGGCTACGGCGCAACATCAGATGGCTATGACATGGTGGCACCATCTGGCGAAGGCGCAATCCGTTGCATGAAGATGGCGCTAGAAACGGTGAATGAGGATGTCACCTATATCAACACACACGGCACCTCGACACCTGTTGGTGACAAGCAAGAAATTGGCGCGATCAAAGAAGTGTTTGGCGATAAAATCCCGCACATCTCAGCCACAAAATCTCTTACCGGCCACTCGCTTGGTGCGACAGGGGTGCAAGAGGCGATCTACTCATTGTTGATGATGGAAAACTCATTCATCTGCGAAAGCGCTCATATTACTGAGTTGGACCCAGAATTTGACGGTGTTCCAATTGCTCGCGCCCGCATTGACAATGTTGACGTAAATGTTGCGCTTTCAAACTCGTTCGGCTTTGGCGGAACGAACGCGACACTCGTCTTCCAAAAATTTGCATCTTAAGGCTGGAGGTTTCATGTCTGGTTTAATGGCAGGAAAACGCGGCCTCATCATGGGGGTTGCAAACGATCACTCGATTGCTTGGGGCATTGCCAAAGCATTGGCGGACCAAGGCGCAGAACTCGCTTTTACCTATCAAGGTGAAGCTTTTGGCAAACGCGTGAAGCCGCTTGCAGATAGCGTTGGTTCCGATATTTTGGTGCCCTGCGATGTGGAAGACATTGAAACGGTGGATGCTGTTTTTGACACATTGAAGGAAAAATGGGGCAAGATTGATTTCCTCGTTCATGCCGTTGCGTTTTCTGACAAAAATGAACTCAAAGGCAAATACGCAAACACAAGCCGTGAAAATTTCACCCGCACTATGGTGATCTCTTGCTTCTCCTTTACCGAGATTGCAAAACGTGCCGCAGAGATGATGCCAGATGGTGGGTCGATGATTACATTGACTTATGGCGGGTCAACGCGCGTGATGCCGAACTACAATGTTATGGGTGTTGCAAAAGCCGCCCTGGAATCGTCCGTTCGCTATCTCGCATCAGACTATGGCCGCGACAACATTCGTATCAATGCGGTTTCAGCCGGTCCGGTTAGAACACTTGCGGGTGCCGGTGTCGCTGATGCGCGCCAGATGTTCAACTATCAAAAAGAAAACTCACCTCTTGGCAGAACAGTGGACATCTCAGAGGTTGGTGGCACAGGCTTGTATCTGCTTTCTGATCTTTCCTCAGGCGTTACGGGTGAAATTCACTTCGTGGATTCAGGGTATAACACCATCTCTATGCCGCGATTGAGTTAAGCTGTAAATTCTAATCCTGCGATTGGCACAACCGACCTCAAAAGTCGATTTGTTGCGCTTGATTGAATATTCTCTTTGACAGTCTTGGTTTCGTTCTTAAACTCCAGAGCGGAATGGAGGCTAC
>CAZKKW010000019.1:22868-33005 GCA_964553335.1 uncultured Hyphomicrobiales bacterium
TTCTCTTTGACAGTCTTGGTTTCGTTCTTAAACTCCAGAGCGGAATGGAGGCTACCATGTCATCAAAACTCACGTCACAAATCCAATATGCCTTATTACCGATTATAATCGTGTGTAGTATCATAGCAGCGGTTGCTGGTGGGGCTTGGATGATGTTGGTTTTGGCACTACCGACAATCATGGCAACCTTCGTCGATGAATTGGCCGGTAATCAAGAAGAAGATGGTTCTTATCTTGTCGCGCTCTCAAATTTTTACCTGCTCTCTTGTTTGCCGCTGGTCGCACTCTTATCCATCGTCTTTGGTTATTATGCTGGCGTTGGTGTTCTGAGTGGTTCAATCGAAGCAGCCTTTGCAGCAATAGGCATCGACATTGCAGCGAATAAAGCGGCCACAACCACGTTTCAGTTTACAATCGGCGTGCTGGGAGCGGGCATGTTGATGGGAGCCGGTGCAACCAATGTTGCCCATGAATTAACCCATCGTTCCAATGCTCGTGATTTCATTGTTGGCCGTTGGCTTCTTGCCTTCACCCACGATACAACTTTTGCAATTGAGCATGTGCATGGCCATCATCGTAATGTTGGCACCAAAGAAGATCCAGCAACGGCACGGCGTGGGGAATATGTGTTGAGCTTTGTATTTCGTTCAACAATTGGTGCATTTCTAGGTGCTTTTGACATTGCAGCCGCACGAGCAAAGAAACGCGGTTACAGTGTGTTATCTTGGAGAAACCGAGCCATTCGCGGTCAATTTATGACGTTGGCTTTGATCATCATCCACTATCTGATTGCTGGATGGATGGGCGTATTATTCTTTGTTATCATTGGCTTGATTGGAAAATTATTTTTAGAACTCGTCAATTACGTCGAACATTACGGGTTAATCAGAGTGCACGGCACACGGATCGAACCGCGCCATTCATGGAACTGCAATCGCTTTGTTTCCAATTTGCTGTTGTTTAATTTGCCTCGCCATTCTCATCATCACCAATTTGCGAGTAAACCCTTTTGGCAGTTGGAAAACCTGGATGGAACACCGACCATGCCACATGGTTATCTCACCATGTTGATCATCGCGCTTGTTCCGCCAATTTGGAATGCGAAGGTTGAACCGTTGTTGCATCATTGGGAGAGGGAACTTGCAACAGATGAAGAGCGCGAAATCATGCAAGCAGAAAGATTAGAGTTTGGTTGGGCCGCTTAATAACAACCGTGTTTTGATGCGTTATCTATTTCTCTCGCTCATCGCCTTTTGGCTTGCAGCTTGCTCAAACAGTGATGAGTTGCAAACAAATGACATCCTCAAACAAAGCTTGAAGATTGAGCGAACCTTTTCGTGGTCAGGTATCGGCTTTGCAGGCGAGCTCACGCTTCGGCCTGACGAGACAGCCTCTTTGAGGGTGAACGGCCAAGGATCGGATGAAGGCCGCTGGCAATTGCAAGGGGATGCTATTTGCACCACTTGGCAAAGAGCGGCCCAAGGTCAAACAAAATGCGCGAAAATTTATCGCCAGCTTGATGGACGTTACCAAATTGTTTCCAAATCAACAGGCGTGGTGATTGGGGCAATGCGGCTAAAGACCGAAAAAAAATAGCGCCTTGATAGATTAAGAATGAAGGGTTCGAAGTTCTGCATCTTCCGGTCTTGCGCCATGCAAATATAAAACGCAGGTGGTGCGCAGCATGGATGCGAAATTTGGAATATTACCTTGCTTTTCAATGGCTTCATCATAAAGGGTCGACATAAATTTAGAGGTGGTCAACCCTTGCGATGAGGCGATTTCATCGAGCAAATCCCAAAATGCACTTTCAAGTTGAATAGATGTTGAATGCCCCGCAATGCGAACCGATCGGTTGATTGCTTTGTATCCGTCGGGGTCTTGGCCTGAAAATACGTTGCACATATTCGTCTTCCTCCCTACCTCGAAACGTCATGGTTGCCCTCCCAAGCAGACCTGTCGTTGCTCCATTAGTGTCGGTGAAAAACGCAATATTTGCAAGTAAGTAAGGCTGCGACAAAATCAGCCACCATCAAGCTCAGATAATTAAGTGTGGTAGTCCGCTGCCACCATGTCCCCTCAACACAAGGCATAATCGTTTCTATATTCTACGTGTTTGATTGTTTGGGAGGACGATTTGGCAAAGGCAATTCACTCAATGATCCGCGTTCTGGATGAGGCAAGATCTGTTGAGTTTTACGATAAAGCGTTCGGTCTAAAGTCCAGCGGACGATTTGATTTTGAAAATTTCACGCTGATCTATTTGCGCAATGATGAGATTGATTTTGAGCTCGAGCTAACCGTCAACAAAAGCCAAACTGATCCATATGATCTTGGCGATGGCTATGGTCACATTGCATTTTGCGTCGATGATTTGGACGCCGAACATGCCCGTTTCACAGAGCAGGGATTAGAGCCGCGCAAAATTGTAGAGTTTGAACGCGACGGCGTTTTGTTCGGGCGGTTCTTTTTTGTAGCCGACCCTGATGGCTATCAAATCGAGGTTTTACAAAGGCACGGAAGATTTCAATAAAGCGCACCACTTTGGTGCGTTTTCTATTTCGAGGAGGAGGTAGACGATGACGACTATCTATAAAAATCAAAGAGGAGAAGGCGGGGAAGGGCTATCGCGGCGCGATGTTCTCACCCGTGGTTCGACGCTTGGTATAGGGGCAGCCCTTATTGTAAGTGGTAGCGCTGTATTAAGTGCAGACCGTGCTTGGGGGCTTGAGACAAAAGCCTTGAAGCCAGAAACAATGGCAACATTGATTGAGATGGCGCGTGATGTTTATCCGCATGACCGTCTCCAAGACAAATATTATGCGATTGCCGTTAAAGGCCATGACGAAAAAGCAGCAGGAGATGTAGCCCATAAAGACATGATCGAGGCGGGCATTGCTGACCTCGATAAGCGGGCAGGCGGCTCTTATCGAGGTCTCGGTTGGGAGGCTGACCGTGTTGCCGTTCTTCGTGAGATTGAAGAGAGCGGTTTCTTTCAAGCTGTAAGGGGCGGCCTTGTGGTGGCGCTTTATAACCAGAAAGAGATTTGGCCCCTGTTTGGATATGAAGGCGAGAGCTATTCCAAAGGTGGTTATCTTGAACGCGGTTTTGACGACATTGAGTGGCTATAGAGGAGGCGATCATGGCAGCACCATATGATTTAAACGATGACAGCGTTGTCGTCATTATCGGCTCTGGCGCGGGTGGCGGAACACTCGGCAATGAGCTGGCACAAAAAGGTATCGACACAGTAATATTAGAAGCTGGTAGTCGACACGAATATGAAGAATTCATCAATGATGAATGGGATAGCTTTGGCCAACTTGCTTGGCTTGACCCCCGTTCCACATCTGGTTCTTGGCGGGTTTCAAAAGACTTTGCGGGCTTGCCTGCATGGATTGTGAAAGCTGTCGGCGGTTCAACAACCCACTGGGCTGGCGCCTCTTTGCGTTTTCAAGAGCATGAGTTCAAAGCGCTAACAACTTACGGCGCGGTAGAAGGCGCAAGCTTGCTTGATTGGCCAATTGGTCTTGCAGACCTTGAACCCTATTATGCCAAAGCTGAAGACAAAATGGGCGTAACACGCACCAACGGCATTCCGGGGCTACCTGGCAACAACAACTTCAAAATCATGAAGGCGGGTGCCGATAAGCTTGGGTATAAGGAATGTCACACGGGTCGCATGGCGATTAATAGCCAAGACCGTGACGACCGCACAACGTGCCAACAAACGGGCTTCTGTTTCCAAGGCTGTAAGTGGGGCGCTAAGTGGTCAACACTTTACGTGGAAATCCCTAAAGGCGAGGCAACAGGCAAACTTGAAGTGCGCGCCAATGCCCATGTGCTGAAGATTGAGCATGACGATAGTGGCAATGTCACAGGCGTTGTTTATGCAGATAAAGATGGCAACCAACACATGCAAAAAGCGCGTGTGGTAGCGGTTGCGGGTAACTCAATTGAAAGCCCGCGCATTCTGCTCAATTCAGCCTCTAACAAATATCCTGATGGATTGGCGAATTCGTCTGGTCAAGTTGGCAAAAACTATATGCGCCATATGACAGGGTCGGTTTATGCGCTGTTTGATAAGCCCGTGAATTTCTATCGCGGCACAACAATGGCGGGTATTATTACCGATGAATCTCGTCATGATCCATCACGCGGGTTTGTTGGTGGCTATGAGATGGAAACATTGGCGCTTGGTTTGCCATTTATGGCGGCCTTCCTTGACCCAGGTGGTTGGGGCAGAGAGTTCACCACAGCGCTGGATGCCTATGACCATATGGCAGGCATGTGGCTTGTGGGTGAAGATATGCCACAAGAAAGCAATGCCATCTCGCTCAACAGCGATGTGAAAGACGCTCATGGCCTTCCTGTTGCCAATGTGCATTTTGATGATCATCCCAATGACATTGCCATGCGCGACCATGCTTATAAGCAGGGTGCTGCGGTTTATGATGCGGTTGGGGCAACCCGCACCTTCCCAACACCGCCTTATCCTTCAACGCACAATCTTGGTACAAACCGAATGAGTGCGAAGGCATCGGATGGTGTGGTGAATCAATGGGGCCAAACGCACGACATCAAGAACTTGTTCGTGTCGGATGGCAGCCAATTTACGACAGGGGCTGCAGAAAATCCAACACTTACGATTGTAGCACTCGCCATTAGGCAGGCTGACTACATCGCAAAAGAAATGGGATCAGGTGCTCTTTAAAGACGGGGGGCAAACTTGCACTTAATCTCATGGCCTCGCATTCGTGCGGGGCCATTTTCTTGAATGCACGGCGGTCACACTTTTGATTGAAATGTGGATCATTCAGGATTAAACCAGCCCCATGACCCAATTTATTGTTGCAGCCCTTTATAAATTCACGTCGCTTCCAGACTTTGAAATCCATCAACAGCCTCTACAAGCTGTGTGTGATGCGCACGGCGTTATGGGCACCATACTCTTGGCATCGGAAGGCATTAACGGCACGATTTCAGGCGCGCGTGAGGGGCTCGATGCGGTCCTTGATCACATCAAGACGAAGATACCGGGTTGCGCTGATCTTGAACACAAAGAGAGCTGGGCGGAGGATAAACCGTTTTACCGTATGAAGGTGCGGCTGAAGCGGGAAATCGTCACCATGGGGGTTGAAGGTGTCGACCCCAATCAAGCCGTCGGCCAATATGTTGACCCGCAAGACTGGAACGATGTCATTTCAGACCCTGATGTAATCGTCATTGACACGCGTAATGATTACGAGGTTTCAATTGGAACTTTCAAAGGTGCTGTTGACCCTGAAACAACATCGTTTCGCGAGTTTCCGACTTGGGTGCGTGAAAATCCTGAACTTGCCAAAACCAAGAAAGTCGCGATGTTTTGCACGGGCGGCATTCGCTGCGAAAAAGCATCCTCGTTCATGCTCAATGAAGGCTTTGATACGGTCTATCATCTGAAAGGCGGTATCTTGAAATATTTGGAGCATGTGCCAGAAGAAAACAGCCTTTGGGAAGGCGAGTGCTTCGTCTTTGACCAGCGCGTGTCCGTGCGTCACGGTCTGGAAGTCGGCAAATACGATATGTGCCATGCGTGTCGTCATCCGATAGATGAAGAGGCAAAGGCATCTAAATTTTATATCCCCGGTGTCTCCTGTCCACGTTGTCACGACGAACAAAGCGACGAACAAAAACGCCGTTTCGCGGATCGTCAAAAGCAGATTGAGCTTGCGCAAATGCGCGGTGAAGAGCACCTTGGACAAAAGAAAACAGGTCGCTAATGTTAGACGCCACAGATAAACCCGTTCTCTACACCTTCCGCCGCTGCCCTTATGCCATGCGCGCGCGGATGGGGATTTATGCGTCTGGCATCAAGATGGAATGGCGCGAATTGGTGCTGCGTGACAAGCCAGAACATATGGTTGAAATCTCACCCAAAGCAACCGTCCCTGTCGTGCAATTGCCCAATGGTGAGGTAATTGATGAGAGCTTCGATGTGATGCTGTGGGCGCTTGAACAAAACGACCCGCACGGTTGGTTGCCGTCAAGCCCCGAATTGAAGCAGCGCTCTAGCGCAATCATCAATGAATGCGAAGACAGCTTCAAGCAGCATCTAGATCATTATAAATACCCAAACCGCTATGACGGCATTGATGCAATCAGCAGTCGCGATGAGGCGGTTAAAATATTAGAAAAATGGAATGGCTATCTAGCAGACCACGCAAACCTATTGTCTGAGCAACCAAGTCTCGCTGACTATGCGACATTTCCCTTTGTGCGACAATTCGCGAATGTTGACCGTGATTGGTTTGATGCGCTCGCCTTGCCGCATTTGCAAGCGTGGCTAGAGCGTCATCTTTCATCCGAAATATTTACTGACATTATGGTCAAGCAAAAACCGTGGAAGCCGGAAGATGAACTTTTGATTTTTCCGCAAGAACAATCTTACAAATAAAAACGGCGCCTTGAGGCGCCGTTTTCTTATTTCTTGGTTTGTTCGATTACCACTGGATCTGTTCGATCTCGTAGAAGTCGATTGATGAGCCATCATCGAAGTTGATGGTACCAGCACTATCATCTGACAGTGTGAGGGCGCCAGCATCTTGACCCGTGATCTCACCTTGATCGAGGGTGAGGGTCCATGAGTTGCCGAAGCTTGAGTCTGTTACATTTTCCAACTCAATCGCATCGGTCCAACCGCCGCCTGCACCACCGTGAACAGTGTCGTTGCCATCACCTGCTTCAAAGGTGAAGAGGTCATTGCCTGCATCGCCATGAAGCGTGTCATTGCCGAGACCGCCAACGATGATATCATCACCGTCACCGCCGAAGATTGTGTCGTTGCCGCCACGTCCTTCGAAACGCTCATTGCCGTTGTTGTTGAAGTTCAAGAAGTTGCCACCTTGGTCACCTTGGATGGTGTTATCGGTTTGAACTTCAAGATCTGCAATCGTTGGTTCGGCAGTTGGCACGTCGTAATCAACAACAGTTTCTGTGTCGAGTACCACATCGTCGAACTGGAAGACTTCGACACCATGTGTTGTGTCCGTACCTTCATTATTGTTGTCACGATTGTCTGTAACAGTGAAAGTACCATCTTCGTTTTGAGCGACGGTGTAGTCTTCACGGTTGCCATCGAACAATGCGCGGTCTACGCCTTCGCCACCAACCAATTGGTCGTCGCCAAAGCCGCCTTCTAGCGTATCGTTACCGTTGCCGCCGTGCAGCTCGTCATTGCCTTCGCCGCCGCGAACATCATCATTGCCGTTACCAGCAAACAATAGATCGTCGCCACCATTGCCATGGACAATATCATCGCCATTGCCAGAGAATTCGCCACCGACAACCCGTGAACCATCAAGATTTGTCTCTTGATTCTCAGTTGAGAAGTTGCGCTGGTTGCTACCATTGTCGAGATCGAAGATACGGCCGCCATCTGCTTGGTCAAACTGACCAAGATCGATTGATGGGGCTTCAACTGTCGGAACAGCTGCTTCCTCGATGTCGTTGACGTTGACCGTCAATGTTTCACTGAGCACTTCCTGCACAACGTCTTGGGCTTCAACTTTAATGTTGTCGATGCTGTAAGATTCGCCGCTGAATGATACATCAGTTTCAATTTCAATGGTGAGCTCTGAACCCTCAGGAAGATTATCGAAGGTGAAAGATGGACCATTATCAATTGTGCCGTTGTCATTGACAAGTTCAATACGCTCGCCATCGACGTTGGCATAAATCGTGATGTTGTCAGCATTTCTGCCGCTTTCATCAAGACCACCTTGGCCAGACAGTTCGAACGAGATCGACACGCCTTCAGCATTTGAAATATCAATCGTTTCAGTTTTGAACTCTGATGTACGATCATTCCCAACACGGCTGAAGTCTTGAGTGCCACTGTTGTTTTCACTGAAATCCTCAGAGAACAAGGTCGCAGGACCAGTGCTCTCAACAGCAGAGACAGTCACATCAACGCTTGATTCAGTTTCAAAATCTAATGATACATCATCTTTGAGTTGTAGTTGACCATCAACCACTTCAAAGCGCTCATCTGAAACTTGGAACGTTAGATCGGCATCACCAACATCGGTGCTCAACTGACCAACCACGACGCCTTCAGCATTTTCATCAATATCATTCGATGAAATCGTGATCGTTGTTGCCGCTTCGGCGATATCATTCACATTGATAGTAACTTCTTCAACGTGATTTGCACCGTGTTGATCAGAGACTTGAACATTAAGCGTTAGGCTTTCTGTTTCTTCAAAGTTGATGTCTGCGCCATCTTTGACAACAATTTTGTCGCCAACGATCTCGAAGTTATCGTCTTCAACTGGATTGCCTTCGCCGTCCACCAAAGTGAAGGTGAGGGTGTCGCCAGCGTCTGGATCGATACCTGCAAGGTCGGCAACAACAACGCCGCCTTCTGCATTTTCATCAACATTCAAGCCAACATCTGCTGTTGTTGTCGCTGAGATATTTACCTCAAGACCATCTGGACCATGATCATCCGGATTTTCAACGTGAACAGTGTTCTCGCCAGCTATCAATTCTGGTACTACGAAATCACCGCTATCAAACTCAAGTGTTTCATATTCAGTTGATGAAGGTGTGCGAAGTGCTTGTACTTCAACACCGCCTTCTTCCGAGATGGTGATTTTCACCCGTGGTTCACCGCTTTCTGATGGAAGCCATGGTTGCGTTAATGCATCACCATCCTCAAACTGCAAGAGCACTTGGCTTTCGTCATCATAAAGGTTCTCTTGAAGTTGGATTGTTTGGCCACCAGAAAGCGACTGTCCGTTTACTTCCACTTCAAAAGAGTTGTCGATGTGGGCAAATTCAAGAACGATTTCTGCGCCACCAATGTCACCTTCTGAAAGGTCGAGTGTTGCAGTGCCTTCACCGCCACCACTGCTGCTTGTTGTGATGTGATCATTGTCAACCTCAACCTGCTCAGTCTCGCTGGCAGCACTTGACGGATCAGTTTCACCATTGAACGTAATGTCTGCTGGTGCCTGATTTTCAACAACATCAGTTACATTGATAGAGACTGTTTCTGAACTAACATTGCCACCGGAATCTGTAACGGTAAGCGTTAAATCATGTGACGTTGCTGTTTCAAAGTCTAGATCTGCACCTTCTGCTACAACCAGCTGGCCATCAACAATCTCAAAATTTTCAGCACCTTCGCCTGAAAGCTCAATTGTGTGGCTGTCACCTGCATCAACATCAGTGATGTCGATGTTTGCAACAACAGTACCAGCAGCTGAGTTCTCAGCAATGGTATCGTTTGACCAGTTGATGTCCACTGGGGCATCATTTTCACCAGTTACATTCGCCGTCAATGTTGCTGTTGCTGTTTCACCAGCTGCATCAGTCACTGTGTATGTTAGAGTTTGACCAGCAACTTCGTCGCCATCAAGCGCTAGGAAAGCATCTGATTCTTCGTTGATCTGGAAGGTGAATGAACCATCTTCTTCCAACGTGAAGGTACCAAAGTCGCCTTCGATCTCAGAACCAACTTCTACAGATTGGCCATCGAACTCGATTGCCGTAACTGTAAGCTGATCGCCATCAGCATCTGTATCGTTTGCTAATACATTGCCGCTCGTAAAGCCTGCTGTTTCAGATTGACCAGCAGTGCCGAATATATCACCAGACAATGCCGTGCTGAGGTCTTGGACTTCAACTGTTTCGCCTGTTTCAATATTGACACTGTGTACTTGGTTTGCTGTGTCGACCGCGATCAATTCACCGTCGCCGTTTGATGCAAGACCGAAGATGCCTTCGCCATTTGTGAAGTCGCTTGCGACCACCTCTGTTGGGATAGAACCATCTTCCGCATTCTCAAGATCAATACGAACGATTTCGCCGTCTCTGTTAGCAAGATACAATTCACCGTCCACGATAGCGAAGTCGCCACCAGATTGATGACCTGTATCGCCGATCACAGTCGATTCGCCTGTCTCAAGATCAACACTGTAGAGTTCAGTGCTGTTGAAGGAACCTGCATAAACTTCACCGTTTGGTGCAGCCACGAGAGCGTTTGTACCAAATGGAAGATCGGATGGGATTGACTGAATGATGTCACCGTTTGACGGATCAAGCTCAACCAAGTCACCAGCTGGGAAGACGAGGGCGAACACTTCGCCATCA
>CAZKKW010000020.1:0-2884 GCA_964553335.1 uncultured Hyphomicrobiales bacterium
CACAAAAATCGTGATTGGCATGGGCACCAATTGCACACACTTTCCTGACGATACGCCGTATCCTGCCACCAGTTTTGCCCATGAAAACATCGAACTCTCGCCTGATGACTTGTTTAAAGCACTCAAACATCACTTTCTGCTCAATTTGAATATGTGGGATGAAGGCAATAACTTTGAACACATCCGCAAACGTTGGTTAGAAAAAGCAACAGGCCTTGGTGATGAGATTGTTGTGCGGTTAGAAAAGGAAGAAATCAGAGGCATTTTCCAAGATTTAGACCACGAGGGAAACCTCGTTTTGGGCCTTAGCCGTGGGCGCCACCAAAAATTCTCTGCAGGCGATGTTTTCTTTCCCTCTATGGTGCTCTAGTTAAATGTTCAGGCGAACGGGTCGCCGCTGTTTGAAAGACAGGTTTAAATGACGAAGAACGATAAAAAAGACCTCGTCTTCGCGCCCCTCGGCGGGGTTGGCGAAATTGGCATGAACTTGGCGCTTTATGGCTATGGTAATGACGATAAGCGCGATTGGATTGTCGTCGATTTCGGCATTTCTTTCCCCGGTCCTCATCAACCTGGTGTCGATGTCATTTTTCCAGACATCAAATTCCTTGAAGATATCAAGAAAGACATTCTGGGTATTCTCATTACTCACGCCCACGAAGATCACTATGGTGCGCTGTTAGAGCTTTGGCCTGTTATTGAACGCCCGCTTTATTGTTCTGAATTTGTCAGCGGATTGTTGAATGCGAAGGCCGCACGGTTTGGTGAATATGAGAAGATACCGTCCAACAATGTGAAGCAAGGCGAGAGCATTGATCTTGGTCCGTTCAATATTGAATTCATCGCCGTATCACACTCTATCCCTGATCCTTGCTCCTTGCTGATCACAACACCCGCTGGCCGTGTGCTTCATACAGGTGACTGGAAGCTCGATCCTAATCCAGGTGTAGGTCAATCAACGGACATTGCTCGACTAAAAGAAATTGGTGAGACAGGTGGCGTCGATGCGTTAATTTGTGACTCAACCAACGCCATGCGCGAAGGGGTAAGCCCGAGTGAAGCAGATATTCAAAAGAACTTAGTCTCCGTCATCAAGTCAGCCAAGAACCGTGTGGCTGTTACAACATTCTCGTCTAATGTTGCGCGTATCCGAGCGATTGCCTTAGCTGCCGCTGCTTGTGATCGGCAAGTGGTGTTGATGGGTGCGGCCATGCGTCGTGTTGTCGATGTGTCGCGCGAGCTTGGTTATCTTGATGATGTTCCGCCGTTTATCAGTGAGAATGAATACGGGTATCTGCCTCGCGAAAAAGTGCTGGTTATTCTAACAGGCACACAAGGCGAACCACGCGCAGCCTTGGCACGTATTGCCCGCAATGATCACCGCGATATAGCGTTTTCAAAAGGCGATATGGTGATTTTCTCCTCCCGCGCGATCCCAGGTAACGAGAAACTTGTTGGCAACATCATCAATCAACTAGCCGCATCAGGCGTTGATGTGGTGACCGATAAAGACGCAGAAGTGCATGTCACCGGCCACCCGCGCATTAATGAGCTTTTGCAAATGTATGATTGGGTAAAACCACGTTCGCTTGTGCCTGTCCACGGTGAAGCAATGCACCTTAAAGCTCAAGCGCGCCTAGGTCTGGAAAATGGCATCAGCGACGTGATGGTCATCGATAATGGCGATGTCGTTCATGTCGCTCCCAATGCTCTTCAAAAAGTGGATGAAATACCGGCCGGCATTTTGGTGCGTGACGGCAAGCTTATCCGAGATGAAGAGGGCGCAGGTGTTATTAAGAGGCGCAAACTGTCATTTGCAGGTGTTGTGAATGTTGCGATTGTCATCGACCAAAAAGGCGATATTCCAGATGATCCGGCTGTTGAATGTATCGGCCTACCACTTGAAGATGACGATGACGAGTTGATGGAAGACATTCTGTTTGAAGTGGTGCTGAACACCATTGAAGGCCTGCCACGCAAAAAGCGTCGTGATGAGGCGCTGGTGCGTGATGCTGTTTATCGGGCTGTTCGTGCCAAGGTGAATTATATCTGGGGCAAGAAACCGTTCTGTTCGGTTTTATTGCTGCGCGCATAGGAGCTGTAAAATGATTGGCCGATTAAATCACGTCGCAATCGCGGTGCATGACATGGAAGCTGCCTGTGCAAGTTACAAAAACTCGCTTGGCGCAACCATCACAGAGCAACAAGATTTGCCCGAGCATGGTGTATCTGTCGTCTTTGTCGAACTGCCAAACACTAAGATTGAGTTTTTACATCCGCTCGGCGAAGCATCTCCCATTGCTGGTTTCTTAGAGAAAAACCCAGCAGGCGGGATTCATCATCTATGTTATGAAGTGGATGACATCATCGCTGCCCGTGACAAGTTGGTTAGCGAAGGCGCTCGTGTATTGGGTGACGGCGAACCAAAGATCGGCGCTCATAATAAGCCTGTCTTGTTCCTTCATCCAAAGGACTTTCAAGGCACGCTCATCGAGCTTGAACAGGTATAGGGCACCAATTCATGGAACCGATAACAATCTTCGCGTTTTACTTCATTCTGTGGTGGCTGACATTATTCTGCATCCTGCCGTTTGGTGTGAAAACGCAGGGCGAAGAGAACGATGTAACCCTTGGCACAGTTGACAGCGCACCGGCTAAGCCGAGGATCGTCAAAAAGATGATCATCACAACATTTGTCTCAGCCATCATTCTCGGCTTGATCATCTGGGTTGTGGTTGGCTTAGGTATTGGCATTGAGGACATCCCGTTCATTCCGGATTTTCGCATCAATTAACCCGTCCAAATGGACGCTAAAACCAAACTTTAGTCAAAAAAACAGGGCTTTCGCACTCTAAATTTAAGATAAAAAAAACAGGGCTTTCGC
>CAZKKW010000020.1:2984-31816 GCA_964553335.1 uncultured Hyphomicrobiales bacterium
AAAAAAACAGGGCTTTCGCACTCTAAATTTAAGATAAAAAAAACAGGGCTTTCGCCCTGTAAAAAAGTAATTCGCTCTCTGGTCTATGCTTCCACCGAGGTGGTGCTGCATTTCACTTAGTGATTGCGCTGATAGATCAGTCCCTCCCAAGACTTAGAACGTATGGCCGGTATGTTATGTTCAAACCTAGCCCAAAGAAGCTATACCAGACGTTTTCATTTGTCATCCCAGTTTATCGAGATATTTGAATTTTTTTTAAGTTAAAGTATCAGTTAGTTATTATTTTGCACAGTAGACGCGGTGAAACTGCCACTTTTCGCTGTTTTTTGGCCGTATTTGGCGGCGAAGACTTTGTTTACCAAAGTTAGAAATCATGACAGGAAGTCATATTTGTTGGGCGTATAACGAGTTTAGACTAGCGATAACCGCGAACACCCGATATTTGCTATTAAGCACATTCAATTAACAGGAATTTCCTCATGCGGCTTTCTCGCTATTTCCTCCCAATTTTACGCGATAATCCAAAAGAGGCGGAAATCGTTTCCCACCGCCTTATGCTGCGTGCTGGTATGATCAAACAACAATCTGCGGGCATATACTCATGGCTGCCGCTTGGTTTGAAAGTCTTGGAAAAAATCAACACGGTTGTCCGAGAAGAAATGGATCGGGCGGGTGCTGTAGAAATTTTAATGCCAACCATTCAATCCGCCGACCTTTGGCGTGAGAGTGGGCGATATGAAGCTTACGGCAAAGAAATGCTGCGAATTGAAGACCGCCAAGAACGCGAAATGTTGTTTGGCCCGACTAATGAGGAAATGGTGACGGATATTTTCCGCTCATCCGTCAAGTCTTACAAAAACCTGCCGATCAACCTTTATCATATTCAATGGAAGTTCCGCGATGAAGTGCGTCCTCGGTTTGGGGTGATGCGTGGGCGTGAATTCTTGATGAAGGATGCTTATTCGTTCGATCTTGATTATGAAAGCGCGAAGACGGCCTATCAGGCAATGTTTGCCGCCTATCTTAGAACGTTTAAACGGCTTGGCTTGCAGGCGATCCCTATGAAAGCCGATACAGGCCCAATAGGCGGCGACCTCAGCCATGAATTTATCGTTCTGGCAGATACGGGCGAAAGCGGCGTGTTTTGTCATCGCTCCCACCTTGAACGCGAAACACCGCCGGAAGACCTCGATTTTTCAGATGCCAAAGCGTTGGAAGCAATCTTTGAAAACTGGACCGCCGATTATGCCGCGACCGATGAAATGCACGATGAAGCCGCTTATGAAGCTGTGCCAGAGGCTGACCGCGTATCGGCACGCGGGATTGAAGTTGGCCATATCTTCCACTTTGGCACAAAATATTCAGATAGCATGGGCGCAAAAGTAACGGGCCCAGACGGTGTCGAAACGCCAGTCCATATGGGTTCTTACGGCATTGGCCCATCACGCCTTGTTGGCGGCATTATTGAAGCAAGCCACGACGATAATGGGATTATCTGGCCTGAAGGCATCGCACCGTTTGATGTTGGCATTATCAATATGAAAATTGGTAATGAGGATACTGATAGCGCCTGTGAAACACTCTACAAAGCGCTTAAAGCTGCGGGCAAAGATGTGCTTTACGACGACACAGACAATCGCGCAGGCGCAAAATTTGCCACAATGGATCTTATCGGTTTACCACAACAGATTGTCGTTGGACCGCGCGGTATGGCTGATGGTGTGGTAGAATTAAAGAATCGCGCTACTGGTGATCGGGAGACAATGAGCGTTGAAGCTTTAATCAACAAACTAACGGCCTAATTTACCCCTCCATATATTCAAATTGTGAAGCAAACATGGACCTACCAGTGAAAACATCTGCATTTAGTCGCTTTGAATGGCTTGTCGCGGGCCGTTACCTCCGCGCCAGACGCAAAGAGACGTTCATTTCAGTGATTGCCAGTCTTTCATTCCTTGGCATTTTGTTAGGCGTGGCAACCTTGATCGTGGTCATGGCTGTGATGAATGGTTTTAGGACTGAACTTTTAGATCGCATTCTCGGGATTAACGGCCACCTCATCGTGCAACCGATGGACGGTAATTCTTTGAGAGAATTTGATGAGATCAAAAAGCGGATCGAAAAAGTTGGCAATGTGACACAAGCCATTCCTTTCATCGAAGGGCAGGTGTTAGCGAAAGGTGCACAAGGGCGCACGCCAACGGGCGCGTTGGTGCGCGGTCTTCGTCAGCAAGAAATTTTGAAAATGGATGCACTGGCGCAAAATGTGACCCTTGGTGATTTTTCTAATTTTGATAATGGCAAGGGTGTTGCCGTTGGCGCTGGGCTTGCCGTCAAGCTTGGACTTTCCATTGGGGATAAGCTGACATTGATTGCGCCTGAGGGAAATGTCACCGCTTTTGGTGTTACGCCTCGCGTAAAGTCCTATCCAATTGACATCATCTTTCAAATCGGCATGTCAGAATATGATGCCGCTTTGGTCATTCTACCACTTGCTGAAGCGCAGCTTTATTTCAATAAAGAAGAGGTTGTTGACGCGATTGAAGTGATCACCACCGATCCGGACCTAGTTGATATACTGCGTCCAAGAGTTGAAGAAGCCGTTGATCAAACAGCCTTGATTTCAGATTGGCGTTCTCGAAACAAAACCTTCTTCTCAGCCCTAGAGGTGGAGAGGAATGTCATGTTCATGATCTTGACCATGATCATTCTCGTTGCAGCCTTAAACATCATCTCGGGTCTTACCATGCTGGTAAAGGATAAGGGCAGGGACATCGCGATCCTTCGAACGATGGGCGCTAGCCGGGGGTCGGTGATGCGTATATTCTTTATTACAGGAGCTTCGATTGGCACGATTGGTACCTTCGCAGGCACAATTCTCGGAATTATTCTCGCCCTCAATATTGAAGACATTCGCCAATTCGTCTCTCGTTTAACAGGCGCACAAATATTCCCAACTGATATTTATCATCTCTCTCAGTTGCCAGCTAAGCTCGAACCAGCTGAGGTTGTCTCGATCATTTTGATGGCGTTATTCCTTTCATTCTTAGCCACAATTTACCCAGCATGGCGCGCCGCAAAACTCGATCCTGTGGAGGCACTTCGTTATGAATAATGTGGACATCTTTACAGAAGCACCTGTGGAAACGGTGCCACCATTATCTTTGATCGATGTTGAACGACGTTTCAAACAAACTGAAGGGTATTTGACGGTTCTTGATGGCGCGAACCTCACCATTACAGATGGCGAGATGGTAGCGCTTGTAGCGCCTTCTGGTGCGGGCAAATCTACGTTACTCCAAATTGCTGGCTTGCTTGAACAACCTGATGCAGGCGAGGTGGTAATCAACGGCCGTCCTTGTGCTGCCATGAATGACGAAAACCGCACGATGCTCCGCCGTCTCGAAATCGGTTTCGTCTATCAATTCCACCATCTGTTGCCAGAATTTGATGCGGCAGAAAACCTTATTTTGCCGCAACTCATTCGCGGGATGGGAACCGCAGACGCTCGTGAGCGCGCAATGCAAGTGTTGGATTATCTCAAGATTTCTCATCGCCATGACCACCGACCCGCAGAACTATCAGGCGGAGAACAACAACGGGTTGCGATCGCCCGTGCCGTTATCAATGGTCCACGCGTGTTGCTTGCCGATGAGCCAACGGGCAATCTCGATCCTGGCACATCTGCCCATGTCTTTGATGCACTTATGGGCTTGGTTCGGGGCAGTGGGCTTGGTGCATTAATTGCCACGCATAACATGGAACTCGCCGCAAAAATGGATCGCCGCGTAACCTTGCGTGATGGCCAAATCGTCGACTTTTAAGATTTCATAAAGGATAAATAGGCTCGCCTAATACGATACGTTGACATCAGAACAAAACAAGAACATAATGCCTGCATAACAACGGTGGAGATAACCAATGCTTATTATTCGTGACCTTGCAGCTCTAGCAGCCCTTTCATCATTCTTTTTAGCAGCAACCTATTGGGCTGATATTGTTTCTAGCCTATCTTAGACTGAGAACAAATAATGAACAAGCCTTTGTTTTCCACATTTTGCGGGGAGCAATTACTTTGGGCCTTAGGTACGGCGTGTTGACGTGGCAAACTGTCTGTTGATTTCAATCGATTGCAGACCATGACCCATGAGCAGCCCCTCTAACTTTATCCATTTAAGAAGCCATTCAGCCTATTCACTTCTTGAAGGGGCGATCAAGCTACCAAAGCTTTTAAGTTTGGTTGAGAAGAATAAAATGCCTGCCATCGGCTTGACCGATACTGGCAATCTGTTTGGTGCTTTGGAGTTTTCCGAAAAAGCCAAGGACAAGGGCATTCAGCCGATTATTGGTTGCCAACTGCTCCTTTCATGGGAAACAGAAAGCAAAGACCCAAACGCCCATCTAAACACCAATAAGCATGATGATTTTAGCACCATCGTTCTTTTAGCGATGGATGACGAGGGATATGCCAATATGGTCAAATTGGTTTCTCGCAGTTTCCTTGAGACAGGCTCAGATCAACGCGCCCATATTAATTTTGAATTGTTGAACGAATTAAATGCCGGATTGATTTGTCTATCTGGTGGACTTGAAGGGCCGATTGATCTTGCCATCATGGATAATAAAGCCGATGTCGCCGACGAAAGGGCGGTTGGACTGAAAGACATGTTCGGTGATCGTTTCTATATCGAACTTCAACGCATGGCCTTAGAAGGTGAGGAAAAGCGGGAACCAAAACTTCTCGACATTGCCTATAAGCATGACATTCCGATTGTCGCTACCAACGAACCATTTTTTGAAAAACAAGAAGATTATGACGCCCACGACGCTTTGATCTGTATTTCGCAAGGTGCTGTCGTCTCGATGGATGATCGCAGGCGGTTGTCAGATAAGTGCTATTTCAAATCAAGCGATGAGATGGTCGCACTCTTTAATGATCTGCCGGAAGCCATCGAGAATACGTATGAGATTGCCCAACGCTGCCATGTGCGTGCACTGATGCGTGATCCGATCTTGCCGCTGTTTGCCGCTGAAGGGCTCGAAGGCGACGAAGCCGTGGCGGCTGAAGCGAAGGTTTTGCGCGAGCAGGCGATAGAGGGTTTAAAGGCACGGCTCGCATTCCACGGCTGCGCACCTGATCGCACGGAAGAAGAATATCTCGACCGGATTAACTTCGAGCTCGACGTCATCGAGAATATGAAATTCCCCGGCTACTTCCTCATCGTTGCTGACTTCATCAAATGGGCAAAATCAAAAAACATTCCTGTCGGGCCGGGGCGGGGTTCTGGTGCAGGTTCGGTGGTTGCATGGGCGCTCACCATTACAGACCTTGATCCACTCCGTTTTTCCCTGCTTTTTGAGCGTTTTCTCAATCCTGAACGTATTTCGATGCCTGACTTTGATATCGACTTTTGTCAGGACCGCCGTGATGAGGTGATTAAATATGTTCAAGACCGCTATGGCCGTGAACAGGTGGCGCAAATCATCACCTTTGGATCCCTGCAAGCCCGCGCGGTGTTGCGCGATGTCGGGCGGGTTCTACAAATGCCTTACGGGCAGGTTGATCGGCTTTGTAAGCTGGTCCCAAGCAATCCAGCCAATCCAGTTACGCTAAAGGAAGCAGTCGACGGCGAACCAAAGCTGCAAGAAGCACGCAAGGAAGAAGAAGTCGTTGATCGCTTGATCACAACATCCTTGAAACTAGAAGGACTCTATCGCCACGCCTCCACCCACGCAGCCGGCATCGTTATTGGCGACCGCACACTTGAAGAATTGGTCCCGCTTTATCGTGATCCACGCTCAGATATGCCAGTCACCCAATTCAACATGAAGTGGGTAGAGCAGGCGGGTCTCGTCAAATTCGACTTCTTGGGCCTTAAAACGCTGACAGTTCTGCAAAAGGCCGTCGACCTTCTGGCCAAGCGCAATGTCGACATTGATCTTGCTGCCTTGCCCCTTGATGATGAGAAAACCTACGAGATGCTCGCGCGCGGTGAATCGGTTGGGGTATTCCAGTTGGAAAGCCAAGGCATGAGAAAAGCGCTCCTCGGCATGAAGCCTGATGTGTTTGAAGATATCATCGCTCTCGTGGCCCTTTATAGACCAGGACCGATGGATAATATTCCAGTTTATAACGCTAGAAAACATGGTGAAGAAGAACCGGACTTCATCCATCCCCGTATTGAGAAATATTTGAAAGAAACCCAAGGCGTCATCATCTACCAAGAACAAGTGATGCAGATCGCGCAGGAGCTTGCTGGTTATTCCCTCGGTGAAGCAGATGTGTTGCGCCGTGCTATGGGTAAAAAAGACAAAGATGTGATGGAAAAACAGCGCATCCCATTTGTTGAACGCTCTGTTGAACGCGGTTTGATGCAGTCGAAAGCAAATGAAGTATTTGATCTGCTAGCAAAATTTGCAAGCTACGGCTTCAACAAATCTCACGCAGCAGCTTATGCGTTGGTTGCTTACCAAACAGCTTACTTGAAAGCCAATTATCCAGTCGAATTTTTGGCCGCGACCATGACCCTTGATATGGGCAATACGGATAAACTAAACGACTTTAAGAGAGAGGCAGAACGCCTTGATTTTAAAGTAGAAATTCCCAACATCAATAAGAGCCAAGTTGAGTTCGATGTGGAAGGCGAAACCATCTATTATGCACTCACGGCTGTTAAAGGCGTCGGCCAACAGGCGGTGGCAGACATCATTGCTGTGCGCCCAGAAGAAGGTTTTAAAGACCTCGCTGATTTCGCGCATCGCTTAGACCCCAAATCTGTCAACAAACGATTGCTTGAAAACCTCGTTTGCGCTGGTGCTTTTGATTGTCTGGTCGAGAACCGCGCACAAGTGCTGGATGCGCTTGAACAAATCGTGGCACTCGCCACCCGCGAACATCAAGCCAAAGAAAGCGGGCAAGATGATATGTTCTCCGCTGTCAGCGGGCCTGAACCTGTCCGCCTCAAACCGCTCCCAGATTTTGAACCCTCTGAGCGACTATCACGCGAGCAATCATCTATCGGCTTTTACCTCAGCGCCCATCCACTTGATGAGCATCTGGAACTCTTGCAAAAACTCGGCGTAAAACCTTGGAACGTGTTTGAAGAAAACGTCAAACGTGGCTCACATGTCGGCAAAATCGCAGGCACCATCATAAGCAAGCAGGAACGCACGACCCGCACGGGCAATAAAATGGCGATTTTACAAATCTCAGACCCCTCAGGGCAATTTGAAGCTGTTTGCTTTTCAGAAACATTAGAGCGAGACCGGGATAACCTTGAGGCTGGCTCTTCGATTGTAATGATTGTTGCAGCCGAAGACCGGCCCGAAGGGGTGAATGTGCGCATCAACAGTGTCGAGCCGCTTGATAAAGCAGCCTCTGGCTTCCAAGGCGCGCTCAACATCTTTGTGCGTGACGAAAAACCACTTGCTTACATTGCGAACCAATTATCACCAGAACAAGGGGGAAGAGGGGGCGAAGTAAGTCTGATTATCCTTGATGATAAGAATGGCCGTGAGGTCGAGGTTAAGCTTAGAAACCGTTATGTTTTAACGCCGAAAATTGCAAAGGCGATCAAACAAATGCCCGGCATCGTGGATGCTCGTCTGCAATAATCGACCTGCACCGTCGATTTTACGTCGTTTTTGCTTGCATTAAACGCAATTCCCCTGTAACCACCGCGCCATCACACACACGAGCCAGGTGCCGTATTTGATACGGTTCCATTCGGTGAGAACATAGGGCTCGTGGAGGACAAACCGAATAAAAGGAGTAGGCCACAATGGCACTGCCAGATTTTTCTATGCGCCAATTGCTCGAAGCAGGCGTTCACTTTGGTCACCAAACACACCGTTGGAACCCGCGCGTTGAGAAGTATCTCTTCGGCTCACGCAACAACATTCACATCATTGACCTGTCACAGACAGTGCCTTTGTTGCACCAAGCGCTTAAAGTTGTAAGCGACACAGTTGCAAATGGTGGTCGTGTTCTTTTCGTTGGCACAAAGCGTCAAGCAGCAGAATCAATCGCAACATCAGCTAAAAGCTGCGCACAGTACTATGTGAACGCACGCTGGCTTGGTGGTACGTTGACAAACTGGTCAACAATTTCAAACTCAATCAAACGCCTTCGCGAGCTTGAAGCCATGCTTGATAGCCCGGAAGCAGCATCTTTCACAAAGAAAGAGCGTTTGACCCGTACTCGTGAACTTGAAAAGCTTGAGCGTTCGCTCGGTGGTATCAAAGACATGGGCGGCATTCCGAACCTGATCTTCGTGATTGATACAAACAAAGAATCAATCGCGATTAAAGAAGCAAAGCGCCTCGGCATCCCAGTGGTTGGCATTCTCGATTCTAACTGTTCACCAGAAGGTATCGACTACCCAATCCCAGGGAACGATGATGCGGGCCGTGCGATTTCGCTTTATTGCGATTTGATTGCCCGTGCATCACTTGACGGTATTGCTCGCGGTGCTGGCTCTGCTGGCGTTGATATGGGTGAAGCTGTTGACGTTGTTGAACCAGCTATCGAAGAAGCACCAGCGGCTGAAGTTGCAGCGGTTGCAGAAGCACCTGTTGCTGAAGAAGCGCCGGCAGAAGTTGAAGCAGCCCCGGCTGAAACAGCACCTGCGCCTGTTGAAGCTGCACCAGCAGCGGCACCAAGCGGCGATGCATTGTTTGCAGCTCCCGAAGGTGAAGCAGACGATCTAAAACAGATTTCTGGCGTTGGACCCGTCCTTGAGAAAAAGCTTCACGCCCTAGGCGTCACTAAATTTGCACAGGTTGCAGCCTTTACAGCTGAAGACATTGCTAAAGTTGATGATGCATTGTCATTCAAAGGTCGCATCGAGCGTGACAACTGGCTTGAGCAAGCAGCAACACTGGCTGCAGGCTAAACAATAATTGCCTCTCTCTGCGGCTGATCGCAGGTGAGGGGCACATAATTTCTTTAATAGTGTCGCCTGCTTAAAAGAATGCAGGCGCTGAACCTGAAATGAGGATCAAATGGCTATTTCAGCATCCATGGTTAAAGAGCTACGCGAAAAAACTGGCGTTGGCATGATGGATTGTAAAAAAGCGCTATCTGAAACAGATGGCAATATCGAAGCAGCAGTAGATTGGCTTCGCGCAAAAGGCTTGTCAAAAGCCGCTAAGAAGGCTGACCGCGTTGCGGCTGAAGGTCTTGTTGGTGTTGCATCAGCTGGTACGAAAGCCGCTGTTGTTGAGGTGAACTCAGAAACAGACTTCGTTGCCCGCAACGAAGCGTTCCAAGCAATTGTGAGCAATGTTTCTAAAGTGGCACTTGATGGCGATGGCAGCGTTGAAGCACTTGGTGCAGCAAGCTACCCAGATACAGGCCGCACAGTGAACGAAGAGTTGACTGAAGCAATCGCAAAAATTGGCGAGAACATGAACCTTCGCCGTTCAACCGTATTGAGCGTTGATAACGGTGTTGTTGCAACATACATCCACAACGCAATCGCTGATGGCATTGGCAAAATCGGTGTGTTGGTAGCACTCGAATCAACTGGTGACGCTGACAAGCTCAATGAGTTTGGCCGTCAAGTTGCCATGCACATTGCTGCCGTGAACCCATTGGCGCTTTCTTCTGATGAATTAGACCAAGAAATCGTTGAACGCGAGCGTGCTGTTTACATGGATCAGGCGAAAGATTCTGGCAAACCAGAAAACATCGTCGAGAAAATGGTCGAAGGCCGTATTCAAAAATATTATAAAGAAGTCGTTCTTCTTTCACAAATTTTCGTCATCGACGGTGAAAACACTGTTGAACAAGCCGCGAAAAACGCTGAAAGCTCTGTCGGTGCTCCAATCAAGATCAAAGCCTTTGAGCGTTTCGTTCTTGGTGACGGCATCGAAAAGGAAGAAGATGATTTCGCAGCAGAAGTTGCTGCAATGTCAGGCAATTAATCCTGTCTGCACCTCAGTTGAATTTTGAGGTGACAATGATTTGGAAAGCTCCGGTAGAAATGCCGGAGCTTTCTTCGTTTAGGGCTTAATAATCGGGGAGTGTGATTGCTTTAACCCATTGCCTATGTTCACATTAGCTGTTCTATCGTGTATGCGATCTGGAGACACTTTTTGAGACGGTTTTACGAAAATGAATGACGATGTTCCTTACAAGCGTATTTTGCTGAAAGTTTCAGGCGAAGCGTTGATGGGTGACCAGCAATTTGGCATCGACCGTAAAGTCGTAGACCGCATTGCTGAAGAAGTTGCAGCTGTCGCGACATTGGGTATCGACATTGCAATCGTTGTCGGTGGTGGCAATTTGTTTCGTGGCGCTGATGTTCAAATCGCAGATGAAAACCGCGTTGCAGGCCATCACATGGGTATGCTTGCAACTGTCATGAATTGCATCGCAATGCATGATGGGTTGCTTGAGGCAGGCCTTGATGCTCGCGTGATGTCGGCAATCGCCATGCCAGAAATTTGCGATACGTTCACGCAGCGCGACGCCAAAAAAGCGCTTTATAACGGCGAAATTGTTTTATTTGCTGCCGGAACTGGTGCCCCTTATTTCACAACTGATACGGGCGCTGCCTTAAGGGCACTTGAAATGGATTGTGACGCGCTGTTTAAAGGCACAAATGTTGATGGCATCTATTCAGCTGATCCGAAAAAGGATCCAGATGCCGAGCGTTATGATGAGATCAGCCATGCTGATGTGATCAAACAAGGACTTGAGGTAATGGATGTTTCTGCTGTCGCATTGACGAAAGAAGCTGATATTCCAATTGTCGTCTTTTCAATTCAAACACCCGGCGCACTCTTTGAAGTTGCCAGCGGTGGCGGGCGACGTACGGTTGTAAAATAGGCGTTAAGCGCTAAACAAGGTCGCAATTTGCGGTTAGAATAATTATGAGTCGGCTTGAAGGCCGCAGTGGAGGTTTTAAACTATGTCAGATGGTGTAATTGATTTTGATGATATTTCACGGCGCATGAGCGGTGCCGTAACAGCGCTTAAATCTGATCTTGGCGGACTACGCACAGGACGCGCTTCTGCCAGCTTGCTTGATACCGTAATGGTTGATGCTTACGGCTCAAGCATGCCGATCAATCAGGTTGCTTCTGTCTCCGTTCCAGAACCTCGTATGCTTACCGTGCAAGTATGGGACAAAGGCTTGGTTGCAGCGACTGACAAAGCCATTCGCGAATCCAATCTTGGTCTAAACCCAGTGATGGACGGCCAAAACCTTCGCATTCCAATGCCTGAACTCAATGAAGAACGCCGCAAAGAGCTTGTAAAAGTTGCTGGTGGCTATGCTGAACAGGCCCGCGTAGCGGCTCGCCATGTTCGTCGTGACGGTATGGACGAAGCCAAGAAAGCTGAAAAAGACGGCGATTTAGGCAAAGACGAAGCGCACAAAGTATCTGATCGCATCCAAAAGATGACAGATGATACAATTGCTGAAATTGATGCGACGATTGCTGAAAAAGAAAAAGAGATTATGCAAGTATAGAGCTTGCAGATTGATTATTGAAACGCTGACCTTAGAATAAATCTATGTCTGACGCCTCCTTTATACCCATTGCTCAAGAAGACGCCGCATCGCTCCAGATGCCGCGTCATATTGCAATTATTATGGATGGCAATGGTCGTTGGGCGAAAGAGCGAGGCTTGCCTCGTGTTGAAGGTCATCGTCGAGGCGTGGATGCCGTCCGCAAGATCACGCGCATCGCAGGCGAGGGTGGCCTCAACTATTTAACGCTGTATAGCTTTAGCTCGGAAAATTGGTCGCGCCCTGAAAGTGAGATCAACGAGCTGTTTAGCTTATTGCGTATGTTTATCCGCCGCCATCTTGCAGAACTGCACGAGAACAACGTCCGTATCCGCATTATTGGTGATGACGATGGTGTGCCCTCTGATATTTTAAAGATGATAGATGAGGCCCAAAAACTGACCAATGCAAATACGGGTTTAACCCTAGTGATTGCTTTCAATTATGGTGCCCGTGGCGAGATCGCAAGCGCGATGAAGAAGATCGCTAAATCTGTCGCGGATGGTGAACTCTCAGTTGATGACATTAGTGCCGATACAGTCAGCCAAAACCTTCACACAAGTGATATTCCTGACCCAGACTTGATCATCCGCACTAGCGGCGAACAACGTCTTAGCAATTTCTTGTTATGGCAAGCAGCCTATTCAGAATTTGTCTTCACAGACTGTAAATGGCCTGATTTTGGGGAAGAAGCCTTTTTTGCGGCTATTGCCGAGTATTGTTCACGCGACCGACGCTTTGGTGCCGTCTCCTCAACCGATTTAAGTAGCTAGGCGGTTATCTTGGCTAGCCCTAACGCCAATAGCGAACTGACTAAACGCATCATTTCAGCCGTAATCCTCGCTCCTATCGTCATTTTTATGGCTTGGCTCGGAGGTATCTTCTTTGGGATAATGATGGCTGTGATTGCTGTTCTCATGTATTGGGAATGGACGGTGATGACACAGCAAAGCATTTTGTTGCCACGTGATATATTCGCCGTCCTGTGTGTTTTGGGGTTGGTGATCGCTGAATATGTTGGCGGAACCACAATGCCCGTTCTGTTTTCATTCTTAGCCATCATTATTGGTTTAATTGTCCTTGCGACGGCAAAACACAAACTTGGCTGGACAATTGCGGGCATTGGCGTCGGCTCCAGCTTAGCCACTTGTTTGATCTACTTAAGAGGCATTGAACCAAGTGGGTTAGGTTTGCTGTTTTTCTTATGCTTCGCCGTTTGGGCTGCCGACATCTTCGCCTATATCGTTGGGCGAACCGTTGGTGGACCTAAGCTCATGCCCCGCGTTTCCCCCAAGAAGACGTGGTCTGGCTTTTTAGGCGGTGCCGCAGGTGCTGTGGTCGTAGGAGCGCTGGTCGCCTCTTATTTGTTTGAAGCCAACACAGTCCTTTTCGCAGGGCTTGCCTTTTTAACCGCCCTTGCAGCTCAGGTTGGTGACCTTCTTGAATCTCACGTTAAACGCCGTTTCAATGTGAAAGATTCCAGCAATTTGATTCCAGGTCATGGCGGAATTTTGGATCGCGTGGATGGCCTAATTTTATCAGCCTATGTTTTTGTCGGCTGTTATGTGTTAGGCGTCGCCCAGTTTTAAGCTAACCATGGATTCGACCTGATAATGACTCTCACCAATGCTGCGCCAACAAGCGCAACACAGTCCAATTCAGAAAATGTCAGAACGATCTCCATCTTAGGAGCCACTGGCTCTATCGGTGACAGCACACTCGCCATCGTTGCCCATCAACCCGACCGCTACAAAGTTATAGCTGTAACAGGGGGCTCTAATGCGGAGAAGCTCGCAAAAATTGCCCGCGATACGGGCGCTAGCGTTGTTGCAATTGCTGACGAAAACAAAGTTCCATATTTAAAAGAGGCACTGGCCGATTTACCTTGTGAAGTGCTTGGCGGGGATGAGGGCGTCTTAGAAGCAGCCCGTGTGCCATGCGAAATGTCGATATCGTCTATCGTGGGCTTTGCGGGCCTTGGCCCAACATTGGCAGCCCTTGATGCCTGTCGCTACCTTTCACTTGCCAACAAAGAAAGCCTTGTTTGTGCCGGTTCTTTGGTCATGGGCGAGGCGGCAAAGAAGGGGGTTACCGTTCTACCACTCGATTCAGAACATAACGCCATTCATCAAGCATTGCTTGGTGATCGCATTGCAGATGTTGAAATGGTGACCTTAACAGCATCTGGCGGCCCGTTTCGCACATGGTCCCGTGATGACATTGCAAAAGCCGGACCAGCCAATGCGCTCAAGCATCCAAATTGGTCGATGGGCGCGAAGATCACGATCGATTCAGCAACATTGATGAATAAAGGTCTTGAAGTCATCGAGGCCCATCACCTGTTTCCGATCCGCCATGACCAGCTCGATGTGGTGGTTCATCCCCAGTCAATCATTCATGGGATGGTGTCATTCGTGGATGGTGCCGTGCTGGCAGAGCTTGGTTGCCCCGATATGCGCACACCAATTGCCCATTGTATGGCGCATCCCAACCGGATTGAAACTGAGGTTGAACGCTTAAGCCTCACCAAGATTTCACAACTAACCTTTGAAGAGCCCGATTTTGAACGCTTTCCTATGTTGAAAATTGCAAAACAGGCACTTAGCCAAGGCGATGTTGCAACAAATTTGATCAATGGCGCCAATGAAATTGTCGTCGAACACTTTTTGAACGAGAATCTATCGTTTTATGGCATGAGTGATGTTGTAGAAAAGGTGCTTGCTTCCGGTCTCAATCAATTCAATCCCAAAGGCGGGATTACGTCCTATGAGCAGGCCGTTGCAATTGACGGATATGCGAGATCGCAAGCACTGCAAATTATAACTTCATTAACCTAAAAGCAGCATATCCAGTATTTGGCAAACATGCGTTCAAAATATTTATCTAATTTACAATATTTCGAGTAAATGTGGTGTGAAATAGGGGATGTATTCCTCTTTCGAGACAAACGGAGCCTTACATGGAATTGATACAATATGGCCTTTCGAGCTTTTTAGGCTGGGTCTTACCCTTCCTTTTTGTATTGACCATTGTCGTGTTCTTCCATGAACTTGGCCATTTTCTTGTTGCGCGATGGAACGGTGTCGGTGTTTCCAAATTCGCCGTAGGCTTCGGCCCAGACATCTGGGGCTTTACTGACAAACACGGAACCCGATGGGCACTTTCTGCTATTCCTCTTGGGGGCTACGTAAAATTTATTGACGATGCGGACCCATCTGGCGCAAGCCCAAACAAAACCGCAGAACTAGAAGCGGCCGGTGTAGATCCGTCAAAACTGTTCGCGAAAAAGAAGCTATGGCAAAGGGCCTCAGTTGTTGCGGCAGGCCCCATTGCTAACTTCATACTAGCAATTGTCATTTTTGCTGGCATCTTTCTGATCAATGGACGCGATGTTCTATCGGCCAAAGTCGATGAAATTCATGCCAATAGTGCGGCCAGTCAAGCGGGCTTCAAAGTAGGCGACACCATCATTGAAATCGACGGCGTGAAGATTGAAAGCTTTACTGATCTGCAGCGCATTGTTTCAGTTAGCGCTGAAATTCCGCTTACAATCAAAGTGTTACGCGATGGAAATGAAGTTGACCTCAATGCAACACCAGCCCTTCGCGAAGTTGATGATCGGCTAGGAGGCACGCAGCGCATTGGGTTGCTGGGTATTCAAAGAAGCACAAGTGAAGACGCGATTATTCACAAATCATTCGGTCCAATTGGCGCAATCTCTGAGGGGGTAAGCGAAACCGGCTACGTGGTTAAACGCACGGTGACCTTCTTTATCGGCTTATTTACGGGGCGTGAATCTGTTGACCAGCTTGGTGGACCAATTCGGATCGCTGAAGTATCTAAGCATGTTGCGGCGATCAGCTTTACAGCGCTGATCTCACTCACCGCTGTCTTATCCGTGAGTATCGGCATTATGAACTTACTTCCGATCCCCGTTTTGGACGGTGGGCACTTGGTATTTTATGCAATTGAAGCTGTAAAAGGCAGCCCATTGTCTGAGAAAGCGCAGGAATATTGTTTTAAATTTGGCCTCGCAGTGGTGTTATCTATGATGATATTTGTGACCACAATCGACATCAGTCGCTTTTTATGAGGACTTTGTCTTGTTTCGTTTAGTTGTGGACCATTCACGTGATATTACTGCAACGTAATGTATTGTATGCAAAATATTAAATTCAGCACATAGTTTAGCTTGCGTATTTGGGCGTTTTTTGCCAAAACAATAACAGGTTTGGGAATCTATCTTTTTTCGGGCCTGACTACTTTTGAAATTCAAGGGCCGTAAGTTTTATGAGACTCATCCAAAATCAGGCAATAGCTGGTATATTTGTGATTATAGCAGCTTTGGTATCCATTGTAGGTTCTCCTATCCTTGATGCGAGCATTTCTCAGGCCCAAGCACAGGTGATAAGCGGGGTCGATGTCGTTGGTAACCAACGCATTAGTCGCGACACCATTTTGACTTATGTAACGATCGAGCCCGGCCAGAATGCGACTTCGATCAAGAAGGACGAAACAATCCAAGCCTTGTTTGCAACAGGGCTTTTCAAAGACGTCTCAATTGGTTCCAGCGGTTCACGTTTGATCGTGACAGTTGTCGAAAATCCCATCGTAAATGGCGTTTCTTTCGTCGGTAACAAAGAAATTAAAGACGAAGATTTGAGAGCTGCTGCGCTGACAAAAGCGCGCGCTACATTTAATCAAGATCAAGTAGATGGGGATGTCGAAGGTTTAAAGCAGGCATACAAAGCTATTGGTCGTTTTAATGCGACAATCAAAGCGACGGTTACACCGGTTGATGGAAACCGTGTCAATGTCATTTACCGAATCGATGAATCGGACAAAACAGGTATCGCGAAGATTCGTTTCGTTGGTAACAAAGTATTCGGTGATGGACGTTTGAGAAACGCAATCTCAACACGTCAATCTGGCCTTCTTAGCTTCCTTAAGTCTGACGATATTTACGATGAAGCTCGCTTGGCTGCAGATGAAGAACGCCTGCGTCGTTTCTATTTCAATCACGGTTACGCTGAATTCGAAGTTATTTCATCAGTCGTTGACCTTGATGAAAACAAAAACAAATTCTTTATCACTATTACAGTGAGTGAGGGCAAGCGCTTTCGGTTTGGTAAAATTGAAATTGATTCAATTCTTCTCGATGTTGACCCTGAAAAGCTCCGTCCACTTTTGGAGACTGTAGAGGGTCGAGTTTATGATGCGCGTGAAGTTGAGCGGACAATCGAAAAGCTCTCGCTTGCTGCTGCTGAAAATGGCTTTGCCTTTGCGCAGGTTCGTCCAAGAGGTGAGCAAACAGATGATAATCGGATCAATATCACTTATGCAATTGATCAAGGTGCCAGAGTATTCGTTGAACGTATCAACATTCTTGGCAACACCCGAACACGGGAATACGTAATCCGCCGAGAGTTGGATCTTGCTGAAGGTGATGCCTTCAATCAAGCATTGCTCGACCAAGCTGAACGTCGAATTAGAAATTTGGGCATCTTCCGAGAAGTGAAGGTAACCAGAGGTCAAGGCACGGCTGCTGATCGCCTCGTCGTTAATATTCAAGTTGAAGAACAACCAACAGGTGACTTATCATTCGGTGTTGGCGCTGATTTGTCAGGTGGCTTCTTGACCAACCTCTCAATTGCTGAGCGTAACTTCCTTGGTCGTGGCCAATTCTTACGTGCGGCAGTTGGTATTGGTACTGGCAATCAAACGTATGACTTTAGCTTCACAGAGCCTTTCTTCCTTGGGCGCCGTGTATCAGCCGGTTTCGATGTATTCCGTCGTGATAGTTCAGATCAAGACGGACGTAGTTTCGATGTAAGCAATACGGGTGGTAGCCTGCGTCTCGGGTTGCCTTTGACGAATAACCTGTCGGCAGGTGTAAGATATACATTTGACCGCGAAGCAATTTCAAACGTTGATGCAGATGCACCAATATCTATACAAAATATCGTTGGTGCCGACGGTGAATCGAACACGGATACATCGTCAATATCTTATAGCATCACCTACAATTCATTGGATAACAGGCAAAAACCGACAAGCGGTACCTTGGCTGTACTCGAACAGGAATTCGCAGGACTTGGTGGCGATGTTAGTTTCATCAAAACCGAAGCAAGAGTAGCTCATTATAGAGAGTTGAGTGCGAACCATGAAGTTATTGGTTTGATACGTGGCCGGGCAGGTAACATTACTGGTCTTGGCGAAGATGTACGTCTTCTTGATAACTTCTTCGCAGGCGGTGATTTGGTTCGTGGTTTTGAAAATCGTGGCATCGGCGCGCGAGACACATCAGGGTCAGGAATCGATTCTATTGGTGGCACAAACTTCGCTGGTGTAACAGCTGAATTGCAGTTCCCACCACCATTCTTACCACGGTCTTTTGGCTTCAAAGCAGCGTTGTTTGCTGACGCCGGTTCAGTGTTCGGATTTGATGAGCAAGATGGTATTACACCAATCCCAGGTTCAACCGATTTCAGCATTCGCTCGTCCGTTGGTATCGGGTTCCTATGGGATTCACCATTGGGTCCGTTGCGGGGTGACTTTGCATTCGTGACATCGAGCGAAAGCTTCGATGAACAACAAGTCTTCAGAATTGGCGGTGGTACACGCTTCTAGCAACCCCAAAAAATTCAGCAAGAGTATCAAGTGGTCAATTTGCAAGACACTGACTGTAAATTTTTCGATGATCCACAACCGCTCTCTGTGAGAGCGGTTGCTGATTCTTTAGATGCAGAATTCATCGAAAATGGCGGAACGTCTGACGAAATTATAGGTGTAGCACCGCTCTCCGATGCCGCCTCAGGACACTTAACATTCATTGATAATCCGAAATATTTGGACCAACTAACGAACACGAAAGGGACGGCTTGTATTTGTGCAATCAAATATAAAGACCGCGTGCCCAATGGTGTTAGTGCTATCGTTTGCCCAGACCCTTATCGTGCTTTTGCACAAGTGTCGGCCCAACTTTATCCAGCTGCAATGCGACCTGTATCCGTTATTGCCACGGGCGAAATTTCAACCCACGCGGTGATCTCTCCCTCTGCAAAGATCGAAGCAGGTGTCACCATTGAACCTTTCGCAATAATCGGTGATGACGCAGAAATCGGTGCCAATAGCATCATTGGCTCTGGCGTAAAAATTGGCAATAAGGTCAAACTTGGCCGCGATTGTGCCATTGCAAGTAACGCGGTTGTTGAACATTCGCTGATCGGGGACGAGGTCATCATCCATCCTGGCGTAAAAATCGGCCAAGATGGCTTTGGATTTGCCATGTCACCTCTCGGGCATTTGAAGGTTCCGCAAATTGGTCGAGTGATCGTCCAATCTAACGTCGAGATTGGTGCAAACACGACGATTGACCGTGGCGCGAACCGTGACACTGTTATTGGTGAAGGCACAAAGATCGATAACCAAGTCCAAATAGGGCATAATGTCGTGGTTGGTCGTCACTGTATTTTGGTATCACAGGTCGGCATTTCTGGTAGTTCGACATTAGAGGATTTCGTTGCAATCGGCGGACAATCAGGTGTTAATGGTCACGTTACCATCGGCATGGGTGCGCAAATTGCAGCGGTGAGCGTAGTACATGGAGATGTTCCAGCAGGCGCACGATGGGGAGGGGTTCCCGCTCGACCTGTCAGAGAATGGTTTAAAGAACAGCAATTGCTTAAGCGGATGGTAAAAGGCAAAAAAGCCAAACGCGATTAATTAGCGATAGAGACAAGAAGGCAATATTATGGATACCGCAAGCAATACAACGACGATGGATAGCGCTGACATTATGCGTGTAATGGAACTTCTGCCACACCGCTATCCATTTTTGATGATTGACAAGATCATAGATATTGATGGCGACAATTCCGCGACTGGCATAAAAGCAGTTACAATCAACGAACCTCATTTTCAGGGCCATTTTCCACACCAACCAGTTATGCCTGGCGTGTTGTTGATTGAAGCTATGGCTCAAACGGCAGGCGCGATCTGCGTTGCCGCAGGAGACGATAGTACGCCCTCTTTGGTTTATTTCATGACAATCGATAAAGGAAAGTTCCGCAAGCCGGTCGTGCCAGGTGATATGGTTCATTTCAAAGTAGAAAAACAACGCCAGCGCCGCAATATCTGGAAATTTGCAGCACGCGCTGAAGTTGATGGCGAGTTGGTAGCAGAGGCTGAAATCAGTGCAATGCTAGTGGCTGGTGAAGAGTAAACCGTGAGAAGCAAAGCAACTCTATGACAAATATTCATCCATCATCAGTCATTGCCGACACTGTATCGCTTGGTAAAGACGTAGAAATCGGACCGTTTTGTCATATATCCGGTCAAGTATCGATTGGTGATGGTTCGCGCCTACACAGTCATGTTGCCGTTTCAGGCAAAACCACAATTGGGTCAGGCGCTCAAATCTATCCCTTCACATCGGTCGGTCTTGCCCCGCAGGATTTAAAATACGCTGACGAAGATACCCGTCTCGTTATCGGAAAAAACTGCATTATTCGTGAAGGTGTTACAATAAACCCCGGCACAATAACGGGCACGAGTGAAACCACCATCGGTGACAATTGCGCGTTCTTGGCAAATTCCCATGTGGCGCATGATTGTGTTGTTGGTAACAACGTCATTTTATCAAATGGCGTTTTATTGGCCGGTCACGTCACTTTGGGCAATCATGTCATTATGGGCGGCGGCTCAGCGGTCCATCAATTTACCCGAATTGGTGATTATGCCTTTGTAGGCGGCCTTGCTGGCGTCGAAAATGACGTCATTCCTTTCGGTATGGCTTTAGGCAATAGGGCTTATTTGGGCGGTGTCAATTTGATTGGCATGAAACGTCACCAATTTGAGCGCGATAGCATCCATGCGGTTCGCCAACTTTATAAAATAGCTTTTGGGGATCAAAAAGGCACCTTGAGCGCTCGGATTGAAGAGATATCAGACGAACTCAAGCAAGATGAACAAGTGATGCGTATCCTAAATTTCATCAATGCTGCCTCTGATCGGGCTTTTTGCATGCCTCGACTAAGTAGAGATTAGAAGCGATGGCGGATCACGATACACCGCCAAAACGTGACCCCATCGGAATTGTTGCTGGTGGTGGTGTCTTGCCGGATGAATTGGCAAAAGCATTATCCAACAACCAAACACCATACTTTGTCGCGACGATAAAAGACGAGACGACAGCAAGCTTTGACCCCGCTGTTTCAAGTGCCTTTTCGTGGGGAGAAATCGGCAAGATCCTCAAATATTTTAAAACGAATAATTGCACTGAGATCGTGCTGTTAGGGCAGATAACAAAACGCCCAGAATTCGCATCCATTGTTGGTGATGCTGGAACCATGCGGTTATTACCCAAGATCATAACGGCCATGACAGGTGGCGATGATAGCTTGCTCGGCAAGGTAATCACACTCATCGAGAATGAAGGTTTTTCAGTCGTAGACATCAAAGGGATAGCGCCTGAGTTATTCTTGAAAGAAGGGCTTTTTGCGGGTCCGCGCTTTCCGAAAAAACTTGCCCCTGAACTCGACCAAGCGCTCACCGCCTTGAAAGATTTTGGCAAACATGATGTTGGCCAAGCACTCGTCATAGAAAATCGCCGTATCATCGCGATTGAAGGGGCAGAAGGTACCGATGCAATGTTGGAGCGCGTCGCAAGTTTGCGGCAATCAAAACGCATTTCTCAAAAATCTAAGAACGGTTTTTTGGTCAAGTCGACAAAAATCGGCCAAGACCGGCGCGTTGATTTACCAACCATTGGCCCCAATACGATCATCAATACCGCAGCGGCAGGCCTCATAGGTATTGTAGGCGAGGCGGGTTCCGTTTTGCTTGCAGAGCGTGAAAAAATCAAAGAACTCGCAAAGAAGCACAAGATATTTATAATTGGCCATAAGGGGGAAGAAAAATGAAAAGACCACTTCGCATAAGCATCGTCGTCGGTGAAGCATCTGGAGACGAACTTGGTGCCGATCTCATGACCGCACTGAAAGCCAGACATTCAGGCCCTATTGAATTCTCAGGTCTTGGTGGCAAAGCGATGAGCGAGGCGGGCCTTCACCCACTTTTTGATATTGAAGAAATCGCCGTGATGGGCGTTTCTGCTGTGGTTGGCAAGCTTCCGGCCATCATGAAACGGATCAACCAGACAGCACAAGCCATTATTGATGAGCGCCCTGACGTGCTGTTTATCATTGATAGCCCAGACTTCACCCACCGTGTTGCCAAGAAAGTAAGAACAGTTTTACCTGATTTATTGGTCATCAATTACATTTGCCCAAGTGTTTGGGCATGGCGGCCATCACGCGCGAAAAAGATGACGTCCTACGTTGATCATGTTCTGGCAATCCTTCCCTTTGAACCAGAAGCCTTAGAACGCCTTGAGGGGCCACCAGCCACCTTTATAGGCCATCCGCTGGGAGAACACGCCGTTGCACCGCGCACTATCCCTAGAAAGGGAGAGAAGCGCACATTGTTGGTTTTGCCCGGCAGTCGCAGTGGTGAAGTAAAACGGTTGCTTCCAGCCTTTAAAGACACGATTGAGGTTTTATCAAAACGCCGTTCAAACTTTGACATTGTTATTCCAGCCGTAGAGGCCCAAGAAGGTACGATTAGGGCACACGTCAAAGATTGGGCGGTGAAGCCACAGGTTGTGACTGGCAGTGATGCCAAGAAAGCCGCTTTCGCCTCCGCCCACGCGGCACTTACAGCTTCAGGGACCGTCTGTCTTGAATTGACGATGGCAGGTGTTCCCACCGTTTCAACCTATCGCTTGGACCCCATGGCGAAACAGTTGCGCCCGTTTATCCAAGCGTGGAGCGCTAACCTTCCAAATCTAATCTTGGATTATCCAGCGGTTCCAGAATTCTTCGATGAATTTGTGCGCCCTAACATTCTGGCCCGCCATCTCGACCGCTTACTTGATGGGACACCAGAACGAAAAGCACAAACACAGGCGTGTCTAGCGGTCCAGAAAATCATGCAAGAGGCGAATGATAGACCAGCGGCTGAAAAGGCTATTGATGTATTGGAAACAATGTTAACAAATAGAATTAAGTAACTTCTCTAAGCCTCTAATTACAAATAAAAAACGCGCCATCAAGGCGCGTCTTTCATTCTTATAACAATGATAAGGCGGTAATTATTTGCCGCGCTTATGAAGTGGTACATATTCACGCACATCTGCACCGGAATAAATCTGACGCGGGCGACCAATACGCTGTGATGGATCTTCAACCATTTCTTTCCACTGCGCAATCCAGCCAACTGTTCTTGCAAGCGCGAAGAGCACTGTGAACATTGTTGTTGGGAAGCCGAGGGCTTTCAATGTTATGCCTGAGTAGAAATCAATGTTTGGATAGAGTTTCTTCTCGATGAAGTACTCATCCGTCAACGCGATATGCTCAAGTTCCATAGCAACTTCCAACAATGGATCGTCTTTGATGCCCAAAGAATCGAGAACTTCATGGGTTGTTTTCTGCATGATCTTCGCGCGCGGATCATAATTTTTATAAACGCGGTGACCAAAACCCATCAAGCGGAATGGATCATCTCTGTCTTTCGCACGTCGCACATATTCAGGAATTTGATCTTTCGTTCCAATTTCCTCAAGCATGTTCAATGCTGCCTCATTAGCACCACCGTGAGCAGGGCCCCACAAACAAGCAATACCAGCCGCAATACAAGCAAATGGGTTTGCACCAGAAGAACCAGCAAGACGAACTGTTGATGTTGACGCATTTTGCTCATGGTCAGCATGAAGAATAAAGATCCGGTCCATTGCCTTTGAAAGCACTGGGTTGACCTCATATTCTTCACAAGGAACAGCAAAACACATACGCAAGAAGTTTGATGTGTAATCCAAGTCATTGCGTGGATAAACGAAAGGCTGACCAACGTGGTATTTGTAAGCCATAGCCGCAATCGTCGGCATTTTCGCAATCATGCGAAGGCTTGCGACCATACGCTGGTGCGGATCAGTAATGTCTGTGCTGTCATGATAGAAAGCGGACAAAGCACCAACCACGCCACACATAATTGCCATTGGGTGTGCATCACGGCGGAAGCCTGTGAAGAAACGCGCCATCTGCTCGTGCAACATTGTGTGGTATGTAACGCGCTGAACGAAGTCTTCTTTTTCTGGTGCATTTGGCAAATCGCCATAAAGAAGCAAGTAGCATGTCTCTAGAAAATCACCATGATCAGCAAGCGATTCAATCGCATAACCTCTGTGAAGAAGTTGACCTTTACCACCATCAATGAATGTAATTTCTGAATTACAAGATGCAGTCGACGTAAACCCTGGATCATAGGTAAACATGCCGGTTTGGGCATATAACGAAGAGATATCGATTACATCAGGCCCGATGACACCAGACTTAATTTGGAAATCGAAACTCTTTCCATCAATGTTAAGTTGTGCTGTTTTATCCGCCATTCTTATCCTCCATGTATTCCCAACAGGAAACAAACCCACATGGCTCGTAATTAGCTGGGAGCGTACAAGTTTATGAAATTGCACGTAGTTTTCGTTAGCCATTGAGTACCCGATTTAGGTCTCAGGGGCAATACACTGCAACCAATTGACTAGGCCGAAACGAAGATAGGCATGAAATCAATTTAAGCGGGCACCTGCCAAGTCGTTGTAAACAAAGGCATCTCCGGCGCAAAATTATGCTGCATAGCAACATAAATATTTTTTAAAGCCTTAATTAATTGAGCTGATCTTTTATCCGAGCAAGCGATTCATCACGGCCCAGTAGTTCCAAAACTTCGAAAATACCAGGCGCATTCGTCGTGCCCGTTAAAGCGCACCGAAGGGCAGGGCCAACTTTCCCAAGCTTCAAATCATTCGCTTCAAGGAAGGTTCTGACTGAGCTATCTAACTCATCATGTGTCCAATCTTGAACCCCATCCAATTGGCCTGCTAACCCAGCAAGCCGTTGTTTCGCTTCATCATTCAAAATCGAGATGGCTTTGTCGGTCAAAGGTAAGGGAATGCTGTCATAAACGAACGCGGCACCTTCAATCAGTTCAATCAATGTTTTTGAACGCTCTTTCAAAAGCGGTAGAGCGGCTTGCACCTTCGCGCGTTTCTCATCTGTCAGTTTCGCCGCAATCGCATCACCACCTTCAATCTCCGGTAAGATGCGTTCAATGTGGCCCATAAGCTCACCATCATCAGCTTGTCTGATATAATGACCATTGAGCGCTTCAAGCTTTGTAAAATCAAAGCGAGACGCCGCTTTATTCATGCCGTCAAAGCCGAACCAAGCGATCATATCTTCCAGAGAAATGATTTCTTCGTCACCCTTGGCCCAACCAAGACGCACGAGATAATTTTTCAATGCGTCTGGCAGATACCCAAGGGCACGATAAGCCTCAGCACCCAGTGCACCGTGACGCTTTGATAGCTTTGCACCATCAGCTCCATGAATAAGAGGGATATGAGCAAATACAGGCACATCCCAATTCATCGCATTGAAGATCGCCGTTTGCCGCGCCGCATTGGTGAGATGGTCATCCCCGCGAATGATGTGCGTCACCCCCATATCGTGATCATCCACCACAACGGCGAGCATATAGGTGGGTGTCCCGTCTGAACGAAGAATGACAAAGTCGTCAATGTCCTTATTTGGAATACGCACGTCACCTTGCACCTTGTCTTGAACAACCGTTGTGCCGTCCTGCGGTGTTTTGACGCGGATAACGGGGTCGACACCTTCAGGCGCTTCAGATGGGTCACGGTCACGCCAGCGTCCATCATAGGCCGGAGAACGGCCTTCGGCTTTGGCGGTTTCGCGCATTTCGGTCAATTCTTCAGGCGTTGCATAACAACGGTAAGCCGTGCCCGCCTCAAGCATTTGATCCACCACTTCGCGGTGACGGGCAACCCCTGCAAATTGCGAAATCGGATCACCATCCCAATCAAGGCCTAACCATGAAAGGCCATCTAAAATGGCATCGACGGCTTCATCCGTTGAGCGTTCGCGGTCTGTGTCTTCAATCCGCAATAACATCTTGCCGCCATGCCGCTTAGCATAAAGCCAATTAAACAGCGCGGTTCTGGCACCACCAATGTGCAAAAAGCCAGTTGGTGAGGGGGCAAAGCGGGTAATTACCTGATCGGTCATCGTGGGATATCAACCTAAGATTTAAGTGAACTTACATTCCAGCATACGGGCTGAAAATTTGATTTGTTGCCATCTAGCACGAAGCAAGTTTGCAATGAAGCCGTGTTTTGAACAAAATAGCCTTGAGTAACGAGAGTAAGTGGTGTGGCGTTAAAGGATTTAGATAGCCGGAAGAGCAGGGACACACGCGCCCGGCCTTTTGCTGTCGACGATTTCACAAAACCGCAGCAATGGTTGGAAACGGCCAAATTGCTCCTGTTTCATGGCAAATTGCAGTTTCATGACGAAGTTGAAAAGGCTGAACCTTTCATCTGGTTCACCGTGGTGTTTCTGTTTGGTGTGGTCGCCTATTTCGCAGCCCCCCAAGAACCCTCTCTAATCGTCGTCTCGCTTGCAACTTTATTGGCTGGATGTGTCACTATCGTTCTTCGCCAAAAAGGTCGACAATTTTATTACGCTTTAGCCCTTGCCGGACTGTTTGCCGGTTTCGCCGCTGCAACGCTTCATACATCGCTCAATACGCAACCATCTCTTACCCGTGCAATCAATCAGACCATCAAGGCCCAAGTTACAAGCATTGAACGTCGTGCGGATGGGTCAAGACGCATTATTTTAAACAATGTGCAATCCCGAGAAAGAAAGCGCGATACACCGCTCCCCAATAAGATCCGCCTTCGCCTTTTGAGCAAGAACGCGACAATCAAAATAGGGGACATCATTCAGGCAAACGTAAGATTGTCGCCGCCCATTGGTCCGGTCATACCCGATGGCTTTGATTTCAGCAGAGACATGTTTTTCAAAGGCATTGGCGCGTCGGGCTTTATCTATGGAACGCCACAAATTTTAAAAAACGCTGAGGCGGGGGGCGGGATTGGCCGCCAAATTGAACAAGTGCGCAAGGTGATTGAGAGGCGTGTTGTTGATGCGCTTGAAATGAATGAGCTAGAGACTGTATCAGGCTTTGCAACCGCTGTATTGGTCGGGGCCAAAGGGGCGATAAAACCGGAAGACAGACGCATTTTAGCCGTTTCCGGCATAGCCCACCTCTTAGCGATTTCGGGCCTTCACATGGCACTGGTATTTACCTTTGTCATGTTTGCTGCAAGAGCGGGCCTTGCGCGCTGGTCTGTCATCTCAAGCGATGTTCCAATACGTGATATAGCCATTGGCATCGGGCTCATCACAACCCTTGGCTATTATGCGATTTCAGGCGGAAGCATTTCGGCGACCCGCGCTTTTATCATGGTATCAATAATGGCATTGGCGCTGCTTTGTGGAAGGCGCGCATTAAGTGTGCGCAATATCGCGGTCGCAGCCTTCATCATTCTCGCTTTTTCACCTGCTGCCGCGATTGGGCCCGGGTTTCAAATGTCGTTCATGGCGACATTGTTTCTGGTCAGTTTTTCCAGCTGGTGGTTATTGCCCAAGGCTGAGCAGAACGAACACAAAAACTCAAAATGGCAACGATGGTTCAACGGTTTTAAACGGTATGGGATCGGCCTCGTCATTACATCTAGTCTTGCAGGACTTGCCACAGCACCGATTGCAGCTTTTCATTTCAATCAGTTCGCTCCTTTTGGTCTTCCTGCCAATTTACTAGCTGTTCCAGTCTTTTCAATTTTAGTGATGCCATTTGGCTTTCTTGGTCTCATCGCCATGCCCTTTGGCTTTGAAGCCTATCCGCTCTTTATCATGGGGCAGGGTATCGTCATCATTCAACAAATTGCCGTGTGGTTTGAAGGGCTTTCTCAAGGGTTATCGGCTGCACCGCAGCTTAACGCAACATTCTTAACCGCTGTATTCTTTATCATGATGATTGCAGCGTTGCTCAAAACAAAATTACGATACATTGCACTTGGTTTCGGCGTTATAACGCTGGTTTTTATGCCCCTTGCCAAAAAGCCCGACATATTAGTTTCAGAAGATGGTAAAACAGTCGCAATCGCCATGAATAACGGGCTTATTGTGTCAGGTGCAAGAGCAGGGCGGTTTGAAACGAAAGTCTGGCGACAAGCTCTTGGACTACCAAACAAGCAGACAAAGAAAACAACTGATCAAAGTTTTACCTGCGATTTATACGGATGCATTTATAATTCAAACGCCTATACGCTCGCTCACGTAAAACACCCATCAGCTTTTTATGAGGATTGCAGAAAGGCTTCCATCGTGGTGTCGACACTGTCAGCACCAGAATTTTGTTCAAATACTGCCGTTGTCATAGACCGAAACGCACTAAGGCGAGGCGGGGCGCATAAAGTGTTTGTTCAGGAAACGAAAAAGGAGGGCGAGCCCCTCCTTAACGTCAACATTCAAACAGCCATACCTGACATAAAACGCCCGTGGCACGCTCAGTTTAAACCTTAGCGTTCAATATTGGCGAACAAGACCAACGAGCTTACCTTGAACCTTTACGCGGTCAGGACCAAAGATGCGGGTTTCATAGGCTGGATTTGCCGCTTCAAGCGCAACAGACGCGCCTTTGCGACGTAGACGTTTAAGGGTTGCTTCTTCTTCATCAACCAACGCCACAACGATGTCACCATTGTCGGCAGCATTTTGATTTTTGATGATGACAGTATCGCCATCCAAAATACCCGCTTCAATCATGGAGTCACCACGCACTTCCAAAGCGTAATGCTCGCCATTACCCATAAGGTCAGGCGGAACGGCAATAGAATGGGAATGCTCTTGTATCGCTGAAATTGGCGTACCCGCGGCAATTCGACCCATAACAGGAATACTAACAGCTTGGCCGCTATCATCTGATGTAGGCAGGGGAGCAGGGTCTGGCGCCTTGCCAAGACTGCCTTCAATAACGCTTGGCGAGAATCCTTGCGAGCGATTTGCAGAGGCAAGACTCGGCGTCACTGATTCAGGTAGTTTTAAAATTTCCAAAGCCCGCGCACGATTAGGAAGACGGCGCAAAAATCCACGTTCTTCCAACGCCGTAATCAAGCGGTGAATGCCAGATTTGGATTTTAAATCAAGAGCATCTTTCATTTCATCAAAAGAAGGTGGCACGCCACTCTCGCGAAGCCTCTCATTAATGAACATCAAAAGCTCATGTTGTTTTCTTGTTAGCATGGCAGGTAATTCCCGAATCATTCCGTTGGATACAAAACACGAACAAATATAGATGTTCTAGTTGTGTTCTGCAATAGTAAAGATT
>CAZKKW010000021.1:0-12830 GCA_964553335.1 uncultured Hyphomicrobiales bacterium
GTCTACCTTATCGCACCAAGTGCTTTCAATTCATTCCAAGCCCGCACGATATATTGGTTTTTAAACTGGTGTCCGCCTTCATGGAGGCAGAGCTCCAAAACTTTGCCATCTTTGTTTTGTGATCGTTGGCATTTGAGGTCGAACGGTTCTGAGCGGTCTTCACCTTCATAGCCGCCTTGTTTGATGTACATTGAAAGCACATCAAAGACATTGCCTTGGCTGGTGTTTCGGATGGGGCGGCCTTTTAGGGGGACGATTTTGTCTGATGTGCCGTGATAATGGAGCACGTGTGCGGGGGACGTATCGCAGCTTTGAGGTGTGGGTGACCAAAATGTGCCAGCCATCGGCGCGAATCCTGCGAAACTTTCGCTGCGTTCGCAAGCAAGTGTCCATGTCATCATACCGCCTGCAGAAAAGCCCGTCATCATTAGGTTGGATGTATTGATGGGGAAGCGCTCGCTCGCGTCTTTTATCACAGCATCAAAATATTCTGGTTCTTTTTGCTCTTCGACAGGTGTTTCGCTCGGTGAATTGGGGAGCAACCAATCATCACCGCCTGATTTTACAGCGATGAGGGCAAGGCCAAGGTCTGAGACGGCTTTGCCGAGCGACTTGTTGCGCATGGCGCCAGCTGCTGTGCCCTTATAGCCATGAGCATAGATAATCGCACCAACAGGTGTTTTGCCGTCGTGCCCTTCTGGCATACGAATGCGGTAATGGCGATTTTCCAGGATCTCGCAATTTGTGTCAGCGCCGCAGGCATGGGCGTGGTTTGGTTGAAAGCTCAAGCCCGCGGTGATCAGTGTCACCCCAATCGCAAGGCTAGCCATGCTGGATGATATTTTTTGACTATATGACATGGCACGCGCCTTCCTGTTTGTTCGTTTCAACATGCTACAACGGCAGAAAATTTCCACCTCAAAATGGCGTTACTCAACTATGCATGCATCACAACGCTTGCGCCATAGTCTTTAACCTCTTAAATAGGCTGCAAATCTAAGCGAAGCGGGAACATTATGGCACGCGAATTTATCTACTTTATGCAAGGTCTGTCGAAAGCCTATACGGGCGGCAAAAAGGTTTTGGATAATATCCACCTTTCATTCTACCCCGATGCGAAAATCGGCGTTCTTGGTCCCAATGGTTCTGGTAAATCTACCTTGCTAAAAATCATGGCGGGTCTTGAAAAAGATTTCACCGGTGAAGCATGGGTCGCTAAAGGCGCAACTGTCGGCTATCTGCCGCAGGAACCGCAGCTTGATGAGAGCAAAGACGTTAAAGGCAATGTCATGGAAGGCGTTGCTAAACAACAAGCCATTCTTGATCGCTATAACGAACTGATGATGAATTATTCTGACGAAACAGCGGACGAGGGTGCTGCTCTTCAAGATCAGATTGATGCTGAAAATCTCTGGGATCTGGACAGTAAGGTTGAAATGGCGATGGACGCGCTTCGCTGCCCGCCTTCTGACAGTTCGGTTGAACATCTCTCAGGTGGTGAGAAGCGCCGCGTTGCTCTTTGTAAGCTTTTGCTTGAAGAGCCTGATCTGCTCCTCCTCGATGAGCCTACCAACCACCTTGATGCGGAAACAGTTGCTTGGCTTGAAAAGCACCTACGTGAATTTAAAGGCGCTGTGTTGATCATCACCCACGACCGTTACTTCCTCGACAATGTAACCGGTTGGATTTTGGAACTCGACCGTGGCACGGGCATTCCTTATGAGGGCAATTATTCAGCCTATCTTGAGGCCAAAGCCAAACGCTTGAAGCAAGAAGGCCGCGAAGACGAAGCGCGCCAAAAAGCACTGGACCGCGAGCGCGAGTGGATGGGTGCAAGCCCGAAAGCACGCCAAGCAAAATCCAAAGCGCGTATCAAAGCCTATGATGAATTGCTTAAACGCAACGAGGATCGCTCACCGGATAAAGCGCAAATCGTTATTCCGGCTGGTCCACGTCTCGGCGATGTTGTGATTGATGCTGAAAACCTCAAGAAGGGTTATGATGATCGTCTGTTGATCGGCGACCTTTCTTTCAGATTGCCACCGGGCGGTATCGTCGGTGTGATCGGCCCCAACGGTGCAGGTAAATCGACCTTGTTTAAAATGATCACCGAGCAAGAAACACCTGATGGTGGTTCGATCCGTTTGGGTGAAACTGTCAAGCTTGGTTATGTCGATCAAAGCCGCGACGATATGGATGCGAAGAAAACCGTTTGGGAAGAAATTTCCGAAGGCAATGACATCATCACCCTTGGCAAACGTGAAGTGAACTCACGCGCTTATTGTTCAAGCTTTAACTTTAAGGGCGGTGATCAGCAGCAACCTGTCGGCACGCTTTCAGGTGGTCAGCGTAACCGTGTGCACCTTGCGAAAATGTTGAAAGCTGGCTCAAACGTTATCCTGCTCGATGAGCCGACCAATGACCTTGATACAGAGACCCTTGCAGCGCTCGAAGATGCGCTTGAGGATTTCGCAGGTTGCGCCGTGGTCATCTCGCACGATCGTATGTTCCTCGATCGGTTGGCAACGCATATCTTGGCATTCGAAGGTGATAGCCATGTTGAATGGTTTGAGGGCAACTATGATGACTACGAGGAAGACAAAAAACGTCGCCTCGGTCCTGATGCCGTCGAAAACCCGCGCCGGATTAAGTACCAGCCATTTACGCGCTAAGTTTGTAATCTTCAAAAAAAGCCCGCCTCAAAATGCCGAGGCGGGGGTAAGATATAAGCGGTGAGGGGGGTAATGTCCGCTCATGTATGAGTATTAACGGTTATTCGCGTAGAGCAATAACCTTTGTATGTTATCCCCATTGTTAACACCTAAGGTTGTATTGCTTTAGGAAGTACAACCTAATTAATCCGTTTAGTGGGCAGTTATGCTCCACGCATAGCCTTTGTATAGGGGCGAAAATTTCCCCTTGCGCTCGTGCTTAACCGCAACGCCTGTCGCGACCTCTGCCAATTCCTTGCGTGGTTCAACGTGAAAAAGCGCTAGCCACTTCATTAAGATTGCGCGAAACCAGCGGGGTAATTCTTCTTGCTGGCCGAAGTCTACAATGTGCAGCGTGCCGTCTTCTGCCAAAGCGTTGAAGCCTTGGTTGATTGCCTCTTGCCATGGCGGGATCATGGATAGGGTATAAGAGAAGAACACGCGGTCTGCTTTTTCAAAGCCAAACAAGTCTTGCACATTAAAGTTAGAGGCATCCCCCTGCACCAGTGTGATGCGGTCGCTCAAGCCCGCTTTTTCCACATTGGCCCGCGCGGTGATCAGCATTTCTTCTGAAATATCCAAACCATAAAACGTTGCGTTCGGGTAGGTCTTTGCAGCCTTGATGAGATTTCGGCCCGTGCCACAGCCAACTTCGACGATGTTATGTCCATCGTCTGGTTTCAAATCATTGATCAGTTGATCGCGGCCTAACAGATAATATTTGCGCGTGAGATCATAGATGTGCCGTTGCGACTTATAAATGCCGTCCATGAGGCCGGCGTGATTATTGGATGGGGCGCTCATGGTGGGATTAGTTCTTTATGTAGAGATGGAAGCCACCATATATGGCGGAACGGTCTTGTGCGTTGAGTTCGAGCGACGTTTCTTCCTCATAGGTCCATTGAGCAAGTGTTTCACCATGAACACGACCAGGCAATAAGCTTGGTTTATCAGCCGTGCGGAAAATCACGCGGGCACCTTTTTTCGCGGTGCGGGTCACTTGGTCCCAAAGTTCATTGAGCTGTTTGTCTGTCATCCAGTCTTGCGCATCAAGGAAGACATAGCCGTCCATGCTTTGATCAGCTTCACCGCGCAGTTTCTCCGTGACTGAAATATTCGTCACAGAGATGCGGTCAGCACGTTCTTTGATGAGATCAAAGTGTTTGGCTTGCAGGTAAGGCGGCAGGGGACCGGATGGGCCTGTCGATTGTGAACTGCCATCGTCGCTTGTTGGCGCGTAACCACGGGTGAAGGCTTGCCATGCAAAATAGTTTTCTTGCAGCGGAAAACCGCAGGCAAGCTTTTCGGCGCGTTCTTTTAGCACCACAGTCATATCACCGCCCGCAGCCAAGGCATCATATTGTGCGGGTGGAATGCCAAGACCGAACAGAGATGATTTTTTAGAGGTCACCCAGCGCACGAAGCGTTTGTCGAAAATCGGGGCGACTGACTTTTCAAAGAAGGTGCGCTGTTCGTCCATTGTTTTGGCTTTGGACATTTCATTGAGATCAACACCGTAAAGCTTGGTGCCAAGGTGGACCGCGCCGATGAAATATCCAAGCAAGCCATAATGATATAGATCGCGAGAGAAAACTGTGATGCGCTTTCTGAAAAGGCGGTCGCGGCCTTCCCAATAAGCGCGGGTGGAGGCGTCAATTTCGCCACGCAAAAACCGTTCATAGGTGCGAAGGTTTGCTTTTTCGTCTGCTTCGCCAAAGAAGCGATAGAAGGTCTGATAATCAGGAAGTGCTTTGGCCGCTGCGATTTTTAATCGGTTGAGGGCAATATGGGCGGTGTTGAGGTCAACGGCTAAAATCTCTTTCGGGTCTTGTGTGAGATAAGACAAAACATTGCACCCGCCAGAAGCAATTGTAATGACGCGGCTGTTTGGGCCTAATTTAAGCGCCTTCATATCCACGTCTGGGTCTTCCCAAATTTGCGGGTAGACCAGACCTTTAAACAACCATGTAAACAGACGCTCGGAAAATCCAGCGCGGCTTCCTGCTTTATGTTGGTACACTGCTTTTCGCAAATGCTCAGCACGGTCTACTGCGACAGATGATGCAGTTTTTTCGGCTTGTTTTGGGTTCTTATCAGGCATGTTTTCTTGATTCTTTGTTGTTCTATTGCTCGTTATAGGCAAAAATTGTGACAGATTTTTAGTTTTCTCCTCACGCTTTCGTCTGATATGGCGGGTTATTGTTGCTTGACGAAAGCAAATTAAAAGCTTGCAACGTGCAGAATTGCTCACCTTTGGTCGGCAGGCTGCTCTTAGGTTAACAAAAGACTGCATCTTTATACGATATTTAGTTGAACTTTGCCGCAAAACTGCAGCGTTTTTTTTCAAAAACCTCAACACCTGTTTGCTAGCTTGTTACGACAACAAGAAGGAAGGCTGGTGGCTATGGTGGAAACGATCGGTACTAAAGAAGACATTTTATCGACTTTAAGAAGCATAACAGATGAAAATGCATCTTCGGAGCAGCTCTTTGATGTGATGTTTGATTTTTTTGTTGCGTCTAAAGATTCGGAACACGAAAATTCGGCGATGTGCGAAGATGTGCTGACTGATTTGATCGCCTATGTAGAAATTGAGGTTAGGCAGCGTATTGCCGAGCGTCTTGCTCTGCTTGAGTATGCGCCGCGCCGTGTCATGCAAACCTTGGCAATTGAGCCAATTGCGATTGCGAAACCCGTTTTATCTAAATCACCTGTTTTAAAGGATGAAGATTTGTTGATGGCGGCCCGTGTTCGTGGATCGCAACACCTTGAAGCAATTGCAGAGCGATCAGAAATTAGCGCCTTTGTAACTAACGAATTACTGCGCCTTGGAGGCACTGAAGTTTGGGAGCGCCTTGCGAGCAACAATGGTGCCACACTTGAAGAAAGGGCAGTTGGCTTTCTTATAAAACGTGCGAAAGAAAATACACGTATCCAAATAAGCCTTATCGACCGTCAAGATTTGCCTGAAAGCACAATTGCAACATTATTGTCTGAAGCGGGCGAGGCTGTTCGTGCCCATCTTCATCACACAGGCCGTTCGAACTATGTGAAGTACTTTGAAAGCGCAGAAGCGGCAACCGCCAAGCGTATTCGTGAGAGGTCAAATCTCATCGGTATGGATTTTGAGGCAGTCTTCGACAAAGTTTTGCAAGAGAGGCAACAAGTCCGTTTGAACTGGCATCACCTCTTGGACGCCGCGAGTAGAAATGACTTCCCTCGCTCCTGTGCAATCTTCGCGTGCCTTTCCGGCATGGAGCTTGAAGAGGTTATCCATTGGTTATCCAGATCGGAAATAGAACCAGCGATTGTCGCCTTTAAGGCTTTGGGACTGAAGCGCGAATTGGTGGCAACCTTATTACGCACTGGTCCGTGGCAACGGATTTTATCACCCAAGGTCCGTGCTGATGCTTTGCGAACGTTTGATCGCTTAAACCCAACCCTTGCTGAACGTAGTTTTTCAGCAAGAAATGATGCTTTTTCCCAACAAGTTGGATCCGCTTAAGAAGAAATGTTTATACTATTCCTGTAAACTCAGAGGGCTTCGGCCCTCTTTTTTTATCTAAACCTTGAAATTTTTCAAAAAACCGTATAAAGATATGTTTATATGGTTTTTGGAGGTTCGCTGAGTTGGACGGCGTTAACAACATCTCTTTTGATAATTTGCTTGGTCGCCTGAAGGCGGCCAGTGAAGCGACGCGTTTGCGCTTGCTTTTTTTATTGGCCCGCAGCGAACTAACGGTAAGTGATCTGACGGCGATTCTTGGACAAAGTCAGCCTCGCATATCTAGGCATTTAAAGTTGCTCAGTGATGCGGGCGTGATTGAGCGCTTCCCAGAAGGGGCTTGGGTCTATTACCGCCTTGTCGATACAGGCCCTGGTTCAAATTTGGCGCGCAGCCTTCTTGCAAGTCTTGATGGGAGCGACCCGCAGTTGGTGCGTGATATGGAGCGGCTTGAGCAAGTTCGCAAATCTCATGCAGACCAAGCAAATGAATATTTCGATGCGAATGTAAAGCAATGGGATGCTTTGCGTGCGCGGCATGTGTCAGAAGATGCTGTTGAAACCGCGATGTTGAATGCTATTGGGGATCAACGGTTTAATGCGCATTTGGATGTTGGCACGGGCACAGGGCGCATTCTTGAATTGTTTTCAAGCCATGTGGAGCGTTCAGTTGGTATCGATGCGAACCCAAAAATGCTATCGGTGGCCCGCAATAAGCTATCAGATAGCGAAATTTCTGCGCAGGTGCGTCAAGCAGACGTTTACAATCTGGCCCCGCAGGGAAATCTTCTCAATACGGTTTATGATTTGATAACAATCCACCAAGTACTTCATTTTCTTGACGATCCTGCGTTGGCTTTGTCGGAAATTTCCCGCGTAGCAGGTGCTGGGTCAACACTTTTGATCGCTGATTTTGCCTCTCATAACCTTGAGTTTATGAGAGCAGACTATGCTCATAGACGATTGGGGTTTTCAGACGAACAAATGTTTGGCTGGCTGGAAAATGTGGGCTTTTCAGATTTTAAGACCATCAAACTTGAGCCGGAAACTGTTTCTGGTGAAGAACTCACTGTTCAAATTTGGACGGCAAAAAGAACTTAGTTTTATAAGGATATATTATGGCTCATTCGAGCATCAGTAGACAAAAACTTGGCAGCGATGACGCGAATATCAATGTATCATTCGAGTTCTTCCCACCAAACAGTGATAAACAAAACGACGTGCTTTGGTCTTCCATTGAGCGCTTGGCGCCTTTGTCCCCTTCTTTTGTTTCCGTGACATATGGTGCGGGCGGTTCAACCCGTGAGCGCACCCACAAAACTGTTTCTCGCATTGTGAAAGAGGCTGGATTGCGGGCAGCGGCACATATGACTTGTGTTGGAGCTACTTGCAAAGAAGTTGATGAGATTATTGAAACCTACGCAGAAGCGGGTGTAACCGACATTGTGGCGCTGCGCGGCGATCCTGCTGAGGGTGTAGGCACTAAATACCGTCCGCATCCCGGTGGTTATAAATATACCAATGATCTTGTTGCAGCGATTAAAAAGCGTGGTGATTTTGAGGTTGCGGTTTCTGCTTATCCTGAAAAACATCCAGAAAGCTGTGATGTATGGGCGGACATTGAGTTTTTGAAACGCAAAGTCGATGCTGGTGCAGATCGTGCGATTACCCAGTTCTTTTTTGAAAATGATAGTTTTGAGCGCTATTTAGAGCGCGTGAGACGGGCTGGTATTACTATTCCAATCATTCCGGGGATTGTCCCAGTTCATAACTTCAAGCAGGTTTCAAGTTTTGCAGGGCGTTGCGGGACGCATGTGCCGGACTGGCTGCGTCGTCGTTTTGCTGGTCTTGAAAATGATCCTGCAACCCGTCAATTAATCGCTGCAGCGGTAGCGGCAGAGCAAGTTATGGACCTTGTTGATCGAGGTATCACGGATTTCCATTTTTATACAATGAATCGTGCAGAATTGGTGTTCGCCATTTGTCATATGCTTGGCGTGCGGGATGAGGAACAGATTGCAGCTTAGTGCTTTTTGCATTCGTTGTTGAAAAAAAGGCCGGAGCGTGACGCTCCGGCCTATATTTTTGCAGTTTTTCGCATTTTGAATTTTAAATCAGTCCAACCACAACGGCTGTGACGAATAAAAACGCAGCGAGTGTGATCATGTTTCCCAGTGGACGTGCCATCATAGCCTCCTCTTTTCCGTTTCTAAGACCTCTGCGCAGCAAAGCTAATTTTCCCGAACCTCTCACATGTTGAATGCAAATCCGTGCCGCATGTCATGCGAATTCGCAAAAAAAAGAAACTTTGAATTCTTAGCTCCTCTATCTAAAATATTATACAAAAGTAGCATGTTGTCTAATGAAATTTACGCTGCATTGCATCAAACTCACCAGTAGCCATCATCTGCAAGCCGAATAAGTTTTTAAATTCATATATTTAGATATTTATTTCAAAGATCAAATTTTATGCACAGCGTTGTTGTTGCTGGGGGAAAACGTGTAATTGCAGGTAAAATTGAAGGTAATCACTCTTTTTTCTAGAATCGAACAATCAAGCTTCGATTAAGCAAATGGCGTTACACTATCGACGTTAATGTGTACTGAGTTTTGAGGCCATTTGTGGCAATTGCAGATTTATTTGAAGCGGTCGTAGAAGGTATGGAGGAGCAAACCCTCAGTGCCTTCCTTGTTGCGCTTGTTAAATCTGGTAAATCCAATGATCTTGAGACGGACGGTGACAAGCGTCGTTATGTAGCGATTGTACGATATTTGTTGGGTGTTGCCGACTTTGTTGCGCGAAAAGATGCGGCAGAAGCTGCGATAAACACGCAAGGGCTACCATCTGATATTTATTTGTTTTTTGCCTGCGACAATATTCAAATTGCTCAGGTGTTTTTGGAGCCAGATTTTCCTCTTTCTGAGGATGATTTGTTGCACATCGTAAAATACTGTAGCCGCGACCATCGATTAGGGCTGCTTGCCCGTGATGATTTAACACCCAATCTTCGCCAAGAGATATTACGGCACAATGAAGTTGATGTGATCCGTCAGATGAATGAGAACGAAGAGCGCGCCATCTTTTTCGAATATGATGATAATTTGGTTGTTGAGGGTGTTTCTGATCTTGATGGGTATGGCTTTGATGTGGACAATGAGCTGGAAATTGAAAACCCACTCGATTTGATGATCAAGGCCTATGTTGGAAACAGTCGCTTTGCAGACATCATCGAACTTTTGGCAAAGCATGGTGATACGTCAAAAGAGATGGTCAAGAGCATGTTCTCGCGCAAAGAAGTCGAACCCATTAGTATTTATTGTCGAGGTATTGGTGTTGGGACTGAAGCCTTTGGTGAACTTGTAAAGTTTAGGTGCCGCCGCCTTGGGCAAATGGAACGGTTGGCAGAAAATGCGGTCGTAGCTTATGAAGAAATCAGCCATGAGTATGCGCAAGCCATGTTGGTCGAGCTTAAAGAGCAGGCGCCGCAGATTGCTCGCAAAATGTCCGCACAATAAATCGCAATTAGGCGCTTTTAATTCATCTGTGTCGACACTTTCGCATTGACAATTGGGCCTTGGCATTTGATGCAAGAGTAAGACTTCATTTTTACAGAAGAGTTGCTATGCGGTTTGAAGGCACAAAAGAGTATATCAGTGATCAAGATTTAACAGTTGCTGTTAATGCAGCAATTGCGCTTGAACGGCCTTTGCTGGTTAAGGGGGAACCTGGAACTGGCAAAACAGAATTGGCGAAACAAGTGGCCAGCGCATTGGGGCTTGAGCTGTTGGAATGGCACGTGAAATCTACCACCAAGGCGCAGCAGGGTCTTTATGAATATGACGCTGTTTCCAGGCTGCGTGACAGTCAATTGGGTGATGACCGCGTTAATGATGTGAAAAATTACATCAAAAAGGGAAAGCTTTGGGAAGCTTTTACGACTGACAAGAAAGTGGTGCTGCTGATTGATGAAATTGATAAAGCCGACATCGAATTTCCAAACGATCTCTTGCAAGAACTCGATAAGATGGAGTTCTACGTTTATGAAACGGGCGAAGTGATTAAGGCGGAAAACCGCCCTGTTGTTATCATTACATCTAACAATGAAAAAGAACTGCCCGATGCCTTCTTGCGCCGTTGTTTCTTCCATTTCATCAAGTTCCCAGAAGCTGAAACGCTGACGGAAATTGTTGAAGTACATTATCCTGGCATCAAGCAAAATTTGGTTCGCGCCGCATTGACCCAGTTTTATGAAATTCGAGAAACAGCAGGCTTGAAGAAGAAACCATCAACGTCAGAAGCGCTTGATTGGATCAAATTGCTCGTGGCTGAAGATGTTGACCCGATGACCCTGCGCGAAGATAGCAAGAACGCTCTACCAAAATTGCATGGTGCTTTGTTAAAGAACGAACAGGATGTGGCGCTGTTTGAACGGCTTGCATTCTTGGCACGTCGCGAAGGACGGTAATTTTGTCGGCGATACTCGACGCCTTTTTTAATCCGATACTCCCGATTTTCGCAATTGCGGCGATTGGATATTTGTTTGGGAAGATAAATCTTTTTAACGCAGATATGGCGGGCGTGATTAATCGCTTTGTGATTTTAGTGTCGCTGCCAGCTCTCTTGTTTTCTTTCTTGGTGTCGGCCCCTTTTTCCGAGTTTAACTGGCTGCTCGTTGGCGCTTACTTTGCTTCCAGCTTGTTTATTTATGCCCTCGGTTTTTGCTTGATGCGTTATGCCTTTAAGCTTGGCCCGCGTGAATCTCTTTTGCTTGGTATGGCTGCCTGTTTTACCAACCATGTTTTCTTCGTGCTTTATATTGCGCCCAATGTTTATGGTGAAGCGGCAACCATACCGATTTTGTCGATCATCACGTTTGATGCCTTTTTGATCTTTGGCGGCACGTTTTTATATATGGATGTGGTCGTCAGCGGCGCGCGCTCGCCTATAGAGGCGCTGAAAGTGTTTTTCAAAAACCCGATGATTATCGCAATGATTATTGGTCTGACTGTTGGTCTTTTAAATATCCCCGTCCACGATGGGTTGATCACTTATGCCAATTTTGCAGGTGGTGCTGCTGCACCCGCTTCAATGTTTGCGCTTGGCGTTGTTTTATCAGGTGCCGTCATCACAAAATTTGATGGGCCTGCTACGACGATTACGGTCATGAAGTTGTTTCTGCATCCCTTGTTGTTGTTTGTCGCCTGTTTGGTGTTGTTGCCGGTCGAGCTTTCAAATGGCGATATATGGGCTAAAACCATGATTTTTGCGGCCGCCGGTCCAACAGGTGCCATGCCTTTCGTGATTGCACTTCAGCATGGCGTCTCAACAGATCGGTTGGTTAAAGCGATTGTTTTTTCAACGGTATTGTCCCTGTTTACTTTAGCGGTCTTGGCATCGTTTTAATTCGTGTGCCGGGCCTTGTGGTTATGTCTATGTGTGAACGCCAAGCAATAGTTTTCGCGGATTGTTGTTAGAACGGGATATTTGGTAGAGCAGATAGGGTGCGAAGAATAACATTCCCGACAGCATTGATAACACGCCGAGCGCGATGCCTGCGGGCGTGAAGCCGCTGCGCCATGCAATCCAAACGCCTGCCACGGCCAGATATGATAGAAAATCAAGGTTGATATGCCCCTGCCAAGTGAGCGCGGGGATGGTTGAGAGGAAAGGCGTTATAAAATCAAAACGACCATCTATAATGAGTATTAAGGCGTAGCCTATGAGGCCTAAAAGTATAAGGGTGATCAAAATACGAAACTGCGTCATGTTCTTTCCTAATATGTAATTTGCGTCTGATTGATGCATAGGAAAAACAATTGGTGTCATGCAATTACCTCAGAGGTAAGTGACTGGCGCTAATGAGTCTTATAGTGTGGGATTGATGATGGAATTTACAAACACATTGAAAACATGGCGGCATGTGCGGCGCTTCAGTCAGTTGCAACTGGCAACAGAGGCGGAGATTTCTGCGCGGCATTTGTCTTTTTTGGAATCAGGCCGTGCAAAGCCAAGTCGTGAAATGATCGGCAAGTTGAGTGATGCATTGCAATTGCCGCTTGACGCTAGAAACGTGATGCTCACTCATGCAGGATTTGCTGTTCGCTATGAAGGGCGGCAGTGGGATGATGAGCAAATGCAGCCGATCCAAAAAGCGATTGATCGCCTGCTAGAAACGCATATGCCTTATCCATGTTTGGTGCTTGATCGTTATTGGACAATTTTAAAAGCAAACGATGCAGCCGCCAGTTTCTTTGGCGTATTGGGTGCGGGCGTGGGTGTGAGTATTTTGGACCTTATGATGTCTGATACCTTACCTCTTCTGGTTGAGAATTGGCCTGAGGTTGCACACCATACCGCCGTGCGATTGCGGACTGAAAGTTTAACGCTCGGCGGCGATGCGAGGCTGGATGCCGTTGTCGCGCACCTCAGCAAAGTTGATGGTGCTTCATCGCAAACGGCAGCCCCGGTCATTCCCATTACCTTGCGTCTCGGTGAATTGCGTTTGTCGATGTTTTCAACCCTGTCACAATTCGGTACGCCAGAAGATGTGACGCTTGATAGCTATAAGATTGAACACTATTTCCCGATGGATGCAGAAACTGAGACGTTTTTTA
>CAZKKW010000021.1:12930-16216 GCA_964553335.1 uncultured Hyphomicrobiales bacterium
AGCTATAAGATTGAACACTATTTCCCGATGGATGCAGAAACTGAGACGTTTTTTAATCCGTCGTGAGGACGTGATAATCGACTTGCCAAAGGGGTGGTCCTGCCCCTAAATAAACTCATGTTCATTCCGTTTTTCCTCAAGCTGAAAGAAGTCCGCATTCCTGTGTCGCTCAGGGAATATTTATCGCTGATGGAGGCGATGGAAGCGGGGCTTGTTGATTATGATGTTGAGGGTTTTTATCACCTTGCCCGAACGGTGCTGGTGAAAGATGAACGCCATTATGATCGCTTTGATTTAGCGTTTGCGGATTTCTTCAAAGGCTTGGAAGCCGTTTCCGGTCTGCCTGATGGTGTAGAAGAGCAACCAATCCCCGAAGAATGGCTTCGTAAAATGGCGCAGAAGCATCTTTCAAAAGAAGAGATGGCCGAGATTGAGAGTCTTGGTGGTTTTGAAAAATTGATGGAAACGCTGAAAGAGCGTTTGAAAGAACAGCAAGGCCGTCACCAAGGTGGCAACAAATGGATTGGCACCGCTGGCACGTCACCGTTTGGTGCTTATGGTTATAACCCTGAAGGCGTGCGCATTGGCCAAGACGAATCGCGCCATCGTCGTGCGGTGAAAGTTTGGGACAAGCGCGAATATAAAAACCTTGATGATAGCCGCGAACTTGGCACCCGCAACATTAAGGTTGCGTTGAAGCGGCTGCGGCGCTGGGTGCGGGAAGGGGCGGCGGAAGAATTTGACCTTGATGGCACCATCCAATCAACCGCCGAGCATGGTTATCTTGATGTTCAAACCAGGCCAGAACGACGCAACGCTGTGAAGCTTTTGTTGTTCATGGATGTTGGTGGCTCTATGGATGATCACATCAAGACCGCCGAGGAGCTTTTTTCAGCGGCGAAGGCTGAGTTTAAGAACCTTGAATATTTCTACTTCCACAACTGTCTTTATGAAGGCGTTTGGAAAGATAATCAGCGACGTTGGCGAGAGCAGACATCAACTTATGATGTGCTGAATAAATACGGGTCTGATTATAAGGTCGTGGTCATTGGCGATGCCTCTATGTCGCCTTATGAAATTGCGATGGCGGGCGGCGCTGTTGAACATTGGAACCCTGAATCAGGCGAAGTTTGGCTGCGTCGACTATTGGCGCAATATCCTGATACGGTGTGGCTTAATCCGGTGAAAGAGCAATATTGGCCCTACACCCAGTCTATCGCAATGATCCAGCAGGTGTTTGAAAATCGCATGTTCCCGCTCACTTTGTCGGGCCTTGATGATGCAATGAAGACGCTGACACGGTAATTGAGCCGTTAAGCCATTGTTCCAACAAATTTGTGTCGTTATAAGAGCCTTATGAATAAGTGCTTTGTCCAATGGTTGTTGATTGCGTTCTTTGTGATTGCACAAAGTACCATGTCCCTTGGGGGGGCTTCTCACGCACAAACAACAAACTTGAGCGATGCGGAGCTTGCCGCCTATACCTTGCCAGATGGCAGTTTGCCTGTTCTTTGCCTGACACCAAATGACGATGGCACCGCCTTACACGTCATGTGTGACGGGTGCTTATGCTGTTCTTTTGATGGGACCGCTTTCTCGCTTGGCGAAGGCATTCGCAATAACCTAGGCTTTGGCATTGAGCGAACGAACGAGCAGTTGGCGCCTTTAACGCGCCTTTGTTTGCAAAGAACCCGTGGGCCACCGCTCAGCGTTTAACGCCCACTCAATCGTTCTTTTTTTGCAGCTTGTTTTGCTGCACACCATTCCTAATTCGTGAGGTCTTATGACTTTTTCAAAAACACTCCTAGCAGGTGCTACGGCCCTGTTCCTCTCTACCCCTATAGCCTTTGCAAGTGATAGCAATCACTCAGGTCATGATGCTGCAAGCCACGGTGAGCATAAACATCACTCGATCGAAGCCAGCGCTGCATGGACACGGGCAACCGTTAAAACGGCGAAAGTTGGTGGTGGGTTTATCTCCATTAAAAACACTGGTGATCATGCTGATCGTTTGATTGGCGGAACGGCAAGTTTTGCAGGTGATGTTCAATTGCACACCATGAAAATTGTGGACGACGTGGCGCGTATGCGTGCCCTCCCAGATGGCATTGAAATTCCAGCAGGCGGCGAGATTATTCTCAAACCCGGCGGTGACCATGTGATGTTTATGGGCTTGAAGGAACAACTCAAAGAAGGCGAGAAACGTTCTGTCACGCTGACCTTTGAAAAAGCGGGTAAGGTTGAGGTATCATTTAAGGTCAATGGCCTTGCGGCAAAAAGCGCTGGCGAAGACCATTCAGGGCACGATCATGATGCCAAGAAAAAAGCGGGCCATGATGATCACAGCGAGCACTCGCATTAAGACATTTTGAACAAAAATGGATCTGGTTGGGTTATTTCCGTCCAGATCCCCTCTAAAAGACAGAAAACACTCGACAATCGCGGAAACTTAGCGTAATACCGCGCAAAATTTCATCGAATTTGAACGACGAAATCGCCCCGGGATGAAAAAGGTCCGGCCTGCATAGTTCAGGGGGAGGCGCTCTGGTGGTTCGCTAAACTTAAAAGGAAAACCGAGATGAACATTATTGATGAGCTCGAAAAAGAGCAAGCTGAAGCTATTTTGGCACAGCGTACACTCCCTGAATTTAAAACCGGCGACACTGTAAAAGTAAACGTTCGTGTTACAGAGGGTTCACGCACACGTATTCAGGCTTATGAAGGCGTATGTATTGCGCGTCAGGGTTCTGGCGTAAATGAGAGCTTCACAGTTCGTAAAATTTCTTATGGTGAAGGCGTTGAGCGTTTGTTCCCGATCTTCTCACCATTGATTGAAAGTGTTGAAGTCATCCGTCGCGGTAAAGTGCGTCGCGCGAAACTTTATTACCTTCGTGATCGCCGCGGTAAATCTGCACGTATTGCTGAAGCAACTGATTCTCGCACACGTCGCATTCAAGACGGTGAGCGCCAAGTTGCTCAAGAAGCAAAAGCAGCACGCGAAGCTGAAAAAGTTGCAGCTAAAGCGGCAGCCGACGCTGAAAAAGCAGCGGCAGCGGATGCGCCAGAGGCTGCATCTGAAGAATAAACACTCTCCCTTTGGGATTTAAAGAAGCCGCGTTCGAATAGAGCGCGGTTTTTTTGGTTTTTACATGCTTTTTTCCGGATTAAAATCTTATCTTTTGAGTTATTGAACCTGTTTTTTTGGGTGACTAATTTACTTCTTTTTGGGTAACTAACTTACTTTTCTATATCTGAGAATGGCTGAATTCTGCGGTTTTGAGGAGGG
>CAZKKW010000021.1:16316-29304 GCA_964553335.1 uncultured Hyphomicrobiales bacterium
ACTAACTTACTTTTCTATATCTGAGAATGGCTGAATTCTGCGGTTTTGAGGAGGGGGTGCCTTAGTATTCGCCCAAATTTACCTGCGCTTAAGTATGATTCTATATTATTAGGCCATCTTCATTTAAGTATAGGTGGCCTATATATATGAAAAACAGAAGTAAATTCCAATTTTGCTCGGTTCTTGCGTTGGCCTTGAATCTCTCAATACCTACGATATCCGCTGCAGAAACCGTAAATATCGGCGTTGCATGGGCTGGTAAGTCCAGTATGGCCGAACGAGTCTTTAAAGGCTTTAAGCAGCGTTTGAAGGTTTTAAATGTGGATGCTGACATCGAGCTTAAAGGTGCCTTGCCATCTATTGAAGCGCTGGATGCAACAGTGAAGGAATTTGAGGCTGATAATAAGGATGGCTTAGTTATCTTACGGTCAAATGGCTCAGCCTATCTTGGTAAGAATCCACCAAATATTCCGACTTTCATTGGTGGCGGTAACAAACCATCAGAGCTGGGGTCTGTAAAGAATATGGATGCCCCTGAAGGCAACGTCACAGGTGTTACGTATTTTCTTCCGTTAGAAATTCCACTTGAGGCCTATCTAGCTTTTACACCGGATGTAAAATCCTTTTTGCTGATCAATCAAACCAACTACTCATCTTCTCCGATTGATTGGAACGGTACCAAAGCGGCATGCGAACCTTTGGAACTGAAGTGTGAGAATGCAACTATCTCTTCGCGAGAAGAATTGATTGATTTGGTCAAAGATAAGAAAGGCCAATATGATGCCTTCATTCTTGGTAACCAATCTGAAGCCTATGGGAATGCAGATGCAGTTATAGATTTGGTTGGTAATAAGCCGGTCTATTCTTATGCTGCTAAAGGGGTTGATCTTGGTGCCTTGGGTGGTGTCATCGCCGATGATGAAAAACTGGGCGCAATGATGGCTGATTCCTTGGTGGATGTTCTGGTCAAGGGCCAGGCAATCAGTAAAACGCCGATCAAAACGGATCCTGAGCCGACAATTATGGTCAATGAAACGACCATGAAGAAACTGGGTTTACGTATACCTACAGAGATTTTGAGTGTTGCTGAAATCGTTCAATAAACGAATACAATAAGACAGCTAATTGCTGGGGTGGTGGTGAAGATATGTTGCATAATATCAAGGTAAGTAGATTGTTGGGCGGTGGTCTGATATTAGCGATTCTGTTTATTAGTATGATTTGGTTTGTTGGCCAGCGCAGTATGTCGATCTTGTCGGATCTGACGATCGATCTTTACGAGCAGCCTTACAGAATAACGAGCAGCGCTCTTGAAGCGAAAGCGAATGTAATTGCGATAGATCGAGCGATGACCGCAGTTGCAAATGCGCAGTCAACGCAGGCGATTGATCAAATTGAAAATGAGATAAAGCCGTTTGAAGCTGAGGTCATGAAGCAATTTGATATCATTGAAAAACGGTATGTTGGCGACCTTGCTCTTTTTAATAAGGCAAAAGAATCCTTTTTAAAATGGACGCCAGAACGCCAGCGAGTACTGGATGTTTCTCGGCAACGGGTTTCTGAAAGCGGTATCAATAAGACATTGCTACTTGTTCGCTCAGTGCGCTTTAAAGTGGCAGCCAACGAGACTGTTGCTGGCATTAATGCCAATATGAATGAGTTAGTGAAGGCATCGAAACTAAGTGCACAAGCTTTTATTGCTGATAGTAAATCAAAACAATCACAAGCCAATTTACTATTCAGCTTGGCGCTGATTTCAACGCTCATTTTTTCAGTAGCGCTTTGGTTCGTATTGATAAAGGGCATCAAGTCACCTTTGGGTAAACTTGCTCTTTATATGAAGGAACTTGTTGATGGTGATTTAAATCAGGTTGTGCCTTTTGAAGGGGCTAGAAACGAATTAGGCGACATGGCGCGCGCGGTTGCCGTTTTCAAAGATAACCTGCATGAAAAACAAAACCTAGAAGAACGGCAACATCAACGCGATGCCGATACGCAAAGAGAAAAACAGCAATACGCTGAGGAACTTGCTAATCGGTTCGAAAGTAACGTTATGGATATCGTAGACTCTGTAAGAACGGCTTCTAATCAGCTCAACATATCGGCTTCTGGCATGGTTGAGATGGTTGAAAAGACGGGCGGGTTGGCCCAAAGCGCCACTCAATCTTGCGAACACGCATCCGCTAATGTGATTACCGTTGCCACTGCTGCTGAAGAGCTTTCTTTGTCGATTTCAGAAATTGGCCGTCAAGTCACTAATTCTGAAACTGTAACCGGTGAGGCGGCCAATCAAGCAGGTCAGACAACAACAAAAGTGGGTGACCTTGTTCTTGCATCGAATAAGATCGGTGAAGTTTTGAAACTCATCTCTGATATTGCTGAACAAACGAACCTCTTGGCTTTGAATGCAACCATTGAGGCTGCGCGTGCTGGTGAAGCAGGGCGGGGGTTTGCGGTTGTTGCTTCCGAAGTTAAAGAACTGGCAAGCCAAACAGCCAGAGCGACTGAAGATATCAATCTTCAAATTACGGCCATCCAAGGGGCAACTGCTGAATCGGCTGAAGCCATGGATCAGATTGGTGCAACCATAGGCTCTATTGAAGAGGTCACCATTAATGTTTCTGAAGCTGTTAGCCAGCAGGGCGAAGCGACGCAGGAAATCGCCAAGGGGGCAGCTTACGCTGAAAAAGACACTCAAGCCGCGTCTGAAGCCGTTTTGGGAATTGAGCAAGCAGCCCAAGTGACAAGTGCATCGGCGCAAGAAGTATTGGATGCTTCTGTTGTACTTGCAGACCAATCCTCACAATTAAAAAGCCAAGTCAGCGACTTCTTGAGTCAGTTAAGAGCAGCTTAGGTAGGCGAATTTTGCTTTTCGTCATTGAAAAATAAAAACGCCGCTCGGTGAAAACCAAAGCGGCGTTTTGTTTGGGGTGATGCAAAGCTGAACGTTGAAACACACGCAATGCACCATCAATTTTTTTAGAACTTGTATTTTAAGTTGAATTTCACTTGGTGGGTATCAAAATCAGATACCGTGTTGCCAACACCTAGATTGTTCGAATTACTTCCAAGGTCGACATAGTTATATTCAACGCCTGTGAGCCATTTGTCGTTAAGCGCAAATTCTGCACCTGCACCCACAACATACCCTAAAGAGGTGTCACGGTCAGATACACCGGCAAGGGCTGCATCTGTGCGACCTATAGCCAAACCGCCTTCAACATAGGTCAAGAGACGATCAATGGGTGTGTAACCTGCACGCGCTGTAAGTGTGCTAAGGAAATCAAGTTCAGCCTCTGCGGTGCCAGATGTGGCATCACCGCCGACATAATTTATGTCACCTTCAACACCGAAAACAAATTGATCAATTTGATAGTTGTAGCCAAGAACGCCACCGCCAATAAAGCCAGTATCTTTATCAAGGTCTGCGCCAAAATTATTGTCAAAACGGCCCTCAAAATCGATCCCTGCATTCGCGCCGACATAAAAGCCGGTCCAGTCAAACGCTTTTGGTTGTGCTTGTACTGGCGTTGGGGTTGGTTCTAGCACATCACTTGGCAAATCTGCCGCGTTGGCTGTTGTTGCTGCAATCATGAATGTTGATGCTGCAAGCAAGGTGGATTTCAAAACTCTATTCATTACCAATCAACTCCTTCTTATGGGCCTTTGTAGATACCGCTTGGGGGGAGGAAGCTTTTTGCTTGTGCGACGGTAGGCCGTTGTTGATTTTTGATATGTGGGATTTAATTGCGGCGTCTTCCGGCATGAATTGCGGCAATTTCAGGGTTTTTTGTTCAATAAAGTGCGACATCTTGAGAGATTACGTGAAGAGAATTCGCGTATTTTCGCGATCAAAACCTTGACGTTACCCCTGTCTGTGACCGATAAGGGCAACACAAAACCTTAGAGCGCTGCCGGAGGTGCTCAGGTCAAAAAATACAACATGTTAAAGGTCGCAAGAATGGCTAAAACGCTTTATGATAAAATCTGGGATGATCATCTGGTTCACGAACAAGAAGACGGCACGTGCCTGATTTATATTGATCGTCACCTTGTCCATGAAGTAACCAGCCCGCAAGCGTTTGAAGGCCTTCGTATGACAGGCCGCAAAGTGCGCGCACCTGAAAAGACTTTGGCAGTGGTGGACCATAACGTTCCAACGACAGATCGCTCGTTGCCAAACCCTGACCCCCAATCAGCCACACAAATTGATGCGCTTGCAAAAAATGCGGCTGAATTTGGTGTTGAATATTATTCTGAGCATGATCGCCGTCAGGGTGTTGTGCATATCATTGGTCCAGAGCAAGGCTTCACATTGCCGGGCATGACCATTGTTTGTGGTGACAGCCACACATCCACCCACGGTGCTTTTGGTGCCTTGGCGCATGGTATTGGTACATCTGAAGTGGAGCATGTGCTTGCAACCCAGACGCTGATCCAGAAAAAAGCCAAGAACATGAAGGTTGAAGTAACAGGTCAGCTTCCCGAAGGCGTGACAGGCAAAGACATCGTTCTTGCCATCATCGGTGAAATTGGTACCGCGGGCGGCACAGGCTATGTGATTGAATATTGTGGTGAAGCCATTGAAGCGCTTTCCATGGAAGGCCGCATGACGGTTTGTAATATGTCAATCGAAGGCGGCGCGCGCGCTGGCCTTATTGCACCGGACCAAAAGACATTTGATTACATCAAAGGCCGTCCCAAAGCGCCGACAGGCAAAGCTTTGGATATGGCGGTTGAGTATTGGAAAACATTGTTCTCAGATGACGATGCGACGTTCGACAAAGTCGTAACACTTGATGCAGGCAACTTGCCGCCAATCGTGTCATGGGGCTCTTCACCAGAAGATGTTGTGTCGATTGAAGGTGTGGTTCCAAACCCTGCTGATATTGATGACGAAACAAAACGCGCCTCTAAGCAGCGTGCGCTTGAATATATGGGTCTTGAAGCGGGCACGAAAATGACAGACATCACGGTTGATCGTGTGTTTATCGGTTCATGCACCAATGGCCGTATTGAAGATTTGCGGGCGGCTGCTGAAGTTGCTAAAGGCAAAAAAGTTGCAAGCACTGTAAGCGCGATGATCGTACCAGGTTCTGGCCTTGTTAAAGAGCAGGCTGAGCAAGAAGGTCTTGATCAGATCTTTAAGGACGCTGGCTTTGAATGGCGTGAACCGGGTTGTTCTATGTGCCTTGCGATGAACCCAGATAAGCTGAAACCTGAAGAGCGTTGTGCTTCAACCTCAAACCGCAACTTTGAAGGCCGTCAGGGCTTTAAAGGGCGCACACACCTTGTGTCCCCTGCAATGGCTGCTGCGGCAGCAGTTGCTGGCCATTTTGTGGATGTTCGCGACCTTTAAACAGGCAACGTCCAAATTTAAGACAAAACAAAACCGCCGGTTCGAAAGAAGCGGCGGTTTTTGTATTTTAATAACCGAGTTCGGTCTTAGCGTTGGCCCTTACGAACGGCTGCTTTGATTTCGCTACGGCTGATGCCGATGTCTGAAAGCTCGCGGTTGCTCATTGCATAAAGTTGGTGCATGTCAGTGCGGTTTTTGTTCCAGCGACGTACATTTTCTAATAAAAACATAATGTTCTCCTTAGGTTTTTTTATTGTGGTTTTGTTTTCTGTTGATACGAAGATAAGGTTTGTTGCACTGCAGCACAATTGAGATAATCGCATGTGAGCCATGCGCCTAATGCATTGATAAAATTAATGATTTGGTAACAAAAAATGCCGCTTCCAAAGAAGCGGCATTCTATGTTGCAGAGCGCGAGGGAGAGGGGAGAGTTCGGCCCTGCAAGTAAACTATATGCGCCTAGCGGCTACGAAAATCTTCGATACCAATGTCAACGAGCAGACGCTTTGGCAATGAGTTGATCACTCTTGCGCGGCGGCGCTTGATTTGCCATTGACGTAGGTGGCTAATAATGGTCATGGGTCATACTCCAAATTACAATATTCGGAACATCCGAAGTGTGTTGATGCTCAAATAAGTGGCAAATGCCTATGAAACCAGCGATATATGCGAATATCAGCTATGCATTTTTTGCACAGTGCTGCGACTTGCGTCTGGCGCAAATGGAACAGGTAATTTGGCATCGCCACAGTTGCGCCAAAAGGCTGGGTGGGTCTATGAATAAGGCATTGAAAAGGCAGGCTATTGAGCGCTGATTTTACCAATAAACGGGTTCTGATTACCGGCGGCACGGATGGCATTGGGCTTGAAGTGGCGCGCCTTTTGGCATCTCGTGGTGCTGAACTAGCAATTGTTGGGCGTCGAGGTGTGGGTGATTTGGCGTTGCCGAGTGGTTGTCATTATATACAAACCGACCTTTCAACCCCTCAAGCTCTCGATGATATATTAAACGGTTTGGCTTTAATTGGCTTTGATGACGGCCTTGATCATCTCGTCCTCAATGCGAGCATCGGTTATGTTGGCCCTGTGAACGCTGAAACAGACGAGGGGCTGCTTGCTCTCTTAGCTGTCAATTTGAAAGGGCCACTTGCCCTTTGTCAAAGCCTTTATGGTGCCCTTGCAATTCGTTCAGGCTCTGTGTGCTTTATCAGCTCCACGGCGGCAGGAAGTGCGACGCCTGAATTTGCAAGCTACACGGCAAGCAAGACGGCGATCAATCATTTTGCTGATAATTTGGAAATTGAATGGCAGGGCCGCGTTAAAGTGCAGGTTGTAAGTCCGGGCCCAACCAGAACGGCGTTCCATAAGAAAGCGGGAATGGATGAGCCGCCCATGGCAGGGTTGTTCATGAAGCCGCAAGAGGTGGCAAATGGTATTGTGAAGGTGCTTGCGAACGGAAAGCGCCGCAAGAGTTATTCGATGCTTGCGCTTTTATTCTTTGCCGCCAAGCGCGCCTTGTTTGGAGGTGCATCATGAGTGTGTTGATTACGGGCGCTGCAAACGGGCTTGGTGCGTCGATTGTTTCGATTGCGAAAGAGCGTGGACATACTGTTGTGGGTCTTGATTATCAATGGGCTGATGAAACGCAGGATTTAGAAATCACCGCTGACTTGTCGGACCTTTTATCGATTGCGAAACTTGCTCCTGTCTTATCCGCCAAAGGGCCGTATGACGTTGTTGTCCATAATGCGGCTGTGAGTGCCACTGGCAAGTTTGAAGACATTCCACCCGCCGCCCATGAACGACTTATCGACATCAATGTCTCCTCGCCCTTATTGCTGACGAAGAAGCTCTTAGCTGATGGCGCTATCAAACAGGGCGGCACGCTTGTTTTCATTGCGTCGCTTTCAGTTTATGTGGGTTACCCCGGTGCGGCATCTTATGCGGCCAGCAAGATGGCGATTTCTAATTATGCAAAGAGCCTGCGTAAAGCGTTGAAGAGTGACGGCATCAATGTTTTGGTGGTTTATCCCGGCCCGATGAAAACAGAACAAGCAAGTCGTCATGCACCAAAAGGAGCGGATGCAGAAAAGCGAATGAATTCAGATGATGTTGCTCGGCAAATATTTTCCGCCATTGATGGGCGAAAGAGTAGTCTTGTGCCTGGTGGTGCCAACAAAATTTTTGCAAAACTGGGTGTTCTCCTCCCACGCCCCATGAAGCTTTTGATGAAGAAGATTATCTATGACAAATTAGATGGTTCTGTGTATTAAAAAGCGCTCTTAAAGAAAGATCGAAAATGCCGAATATTGACCGCGAAGAATTCACAGATGTAGCCCTTAAGTTGTCGCTGGCTGCTGGTGAAAAAATCATGGAAATCTACGAGACAGATTTTGATGTCAGCACCAAACAAGATGCTTCACCCGTAACAGAAGCAGATGTTGCAGCGGAAGCGATCATCTTGAAGGGTTTGAAGGACGCATTTCCTGATCTTCCCATCGTTGCTGAAGAAGAAGCTGCTGCTGGCAATATTCCTGATATTGGTAATGTCTTCGTGCTGGTTGACCCACTTGACGGCACCCGCGAGTTTTTAAGTCGCAATGGTGCCTTTACCGTCAATATTGGTTTGATTGAAAATGGCTTGCCTGTTGCGGGCGTCGTTCATGCCCCCGCTCTATCACGCACCTTTGGCGGTTCTGTTGGTACGGGCGCATTTGAGATTAGTGCAGACGAGCGCAAGACCATCGCTGTGCGTGCTCCTAATCCTGATCATGTGGTGGCTGTTGCAAGCCGCTCGCACCGTGATGAGAAGACCGACGCTTATCTTGAACAAGCTGGCGTGAAGGAAACTGTTTCCATCGGCTCGTCTTTGAAGTTCTGTTTGCTTGCAGCTGCAGAGGCTGATTTATATCCGCGCTTTGGCCGCACGATGGAATGGGATACTGCCGCAGGTCATGCCGTATTGGCGGCGGCTGGCGGGACCGTTTCAAACGAAGACGGCACGCCGTTTATGTATGGCAAACGCGACCAAGCCGACGACGTTGATTTTGCTAATCCTGCCTTTATTGCAAAAGGCGGATAGAACGCTATTCTGCCTGTGATCTACATTCAAAGGGCGATACGTTTATGAGCGATATTATTTTTCACCACTACCCACCATCACCCGTGGCCGAGAAGGTGAGGAAGACCTTTGGGATAAAAGGCCTTTCATGGGCCTCATGCGAAGAAAATCGCCTGCCACCACGCCCTGAGCTATTTGCCATGACGGGTGGCTATCGTCGTATTCCCGTGATGCAAATTGGTGCTGATATTTATTGCGACACTCAGTGCATTTTGCGCGAGCTTGATAAACGCTTTCCAACCCCTGCTTTGGCACCAGCTGGGCGCGGCGGGATGGCATTTGCGCTTTCTCGATTTACCGATAGTGAAATGTTTACCCATGCCTTTAAAGCGGTGCTGGCACCTGCTGCTGCCGAATTGCCGCCAGCGTTTGTTGCTGATCGTGGCAGGCTTTATCTTGGCCCCGATTATGACATGGCAAAAGAAGCAGCCGACATGCCGCATACGCTTTCGCAGTTGCGTCCAATGATAGGTTGGGTTGATGATTGCCTTAATGAAACAGGCGCGTTTATCACAGGCGATGATGCTAAAATGCCTGACATTCTGGTTTGGTATCTTGTCTGGTTCTTGAAAGGGCGTTGGGCCGATGCGGCCCCATTTTTTGAAGAGTTTGACGGTGTGAACCAGTGGGCTGATCGCATGGAAGCGATTGGGCACGGGGATATGTCTGAAATCTCGCCACAAGAGGCGCTGGCTGTTTGTAAAGCGGCAAAGCCTGCAACGGCTGAGGCTTCAGATGAGCGTGATCCGCAGGGTTTGAAAATTGGAATGAACGTGAGCGTTGAACCGCTAACAGATAGCGGCGAGGATGCCGTCACTGGCACTTTGCGCGCCGTATCACGAGACAGTGTCGCATTGACCCTATCTAATGATGAAGCTGGCGAACACGCGGTGCATTTCCCGCGCGTTGGTTATCGTGTGCGCGTGTCTGGATAATAGTGGGACGATTAAACTGAAGCACCTTACCAAGTAAGACCGATATAAGGCCATAGTTAGAGCGTTACCGCCCACGTGCTTTTGTTGAGAGCCACACGACCAATACAATGGCAGTCGCAAAGGCATAGGTCTCGTAACTAATGGCTTCGCCAAGCACGATGGCTGAGATTGCAAGGGTTACGAAAGGTTGGATCAACAAGGTTTGCCCAACCCGCGCAATGCCTCCAATTGCCATGGCTTTGTTCCAAACGAAAAAGCCAATAAACATTGAAAACAACGATAAATAAGCAAAACCTGCCTGTGCGCTTGGGCGGGCTGTGAAGATTGCATCATCCCAAAATACATAGACACCAATGAGGATGATGGGTGAGGCCACAATCAATTGCCAGCAGATAACCTCCCATCCCGGTTTTTGACGGGAGAGTACGCCGGAGATGGCATATCCAGCGGAGGAGACGATAATTGCGCATACGAGCCATAAATCTCCCCATTCCAACCCAAATGAGCCATCTCGAACGGCAAAGGTGGTGACCAAAATCGCGCCAAGCGCTGACCAAAACCAGAAGCGACCACTTGGTCTTTCGCCGGCAATGATGACAGCCATGATTGCCGTTGCGATTGGAAACAAGCCAAGCACCACACCTGAGTGACTGGCAGGCAAGGTGAGGACGGCAAGACCGATAAAGGCGGGAAAACCGATGACCAAGAACAGGCTTCCGAAAAAAGTGGCAACCCACAATTTTCGAGGCAAGCGTTTGCTAGTCAGCAAAATGACAATCGCGGCAAGACTTGCTGCAATGGTTGCACGCCCAAAGGTTACAAACCACGGGCTAAGGTCGGCAACAGCTAGGCTTGTTGCAGGAACGGTGGCACCAAAGATCGTGACACCGCAAAGGCCGAGTAGGATGCCTTTAATTGAAGTGTCCGAGCCATTATTCACAGACTGCGTTTCTTGGTTTTTTGAAGTGCTCAAAAGGTGGCTTTCAAAAATTGATCACGGAAAGTTGAGAAACTACTCGTCAGAGCGGACGGAGTCGACTAAATTGTCGAAATGATAGGGGTAAAGGCCGTTATCGTCTGAATAACGGATTGTGAATGAGTATTTGGGGCAAAATTTCTGAAGTAGTGGGGGCGATCGCAACCAGTGCACCGGTTGCAGGTGTGCTTGATGCTGTGGTTGGTTTGCTCACCGGCGTGTCTGATAACCCAGAACGCCGACAAGTCGCCTTTACTGTCGCGATGATTGCGCTATCAGCCAAGATGGCGAAAGCGGACGGCGTGGTGACCTTGGATGAAATAAACGCTTTCCGTGATATATTCGACATTCCACCCGCCGAGCAGCAAAACGTCGCCCGTATGTTCAATCTCGCCAAGCAAGATGTGGCGGGTTTTGATGCTTATGCAGGGCAGATTTTGAAAATATACAAAGATGACCCTGACATTTTGGAAGACATCTTAGATGGGCTTTTTCATATTGCGGAAGCTGATGGTATTATCCACGAAGATGAGCTTGCCTTCTTGGAAGAAGTGGGGCGCATTTTTGGTTTTGAAGATGATAGCTTTTCTGCGATTAAAGCGCGCCATGTTAAGGGTGGAGAGTATGATCCATACCAAGTGCTTGGTGCGGATCATTCGTGGAGCAACTTTGAGCTTAGAAAACATTATCGCATGCTTGTTGTGGAAAACCATCCAGACCGATTGATTGCGCGCGGTGTACCGCCAGAGTTTGTTGGCATGGCCAATGATAAAATGGCTGCTATCAACGCGGCTTATGATCAGCTTAAAAAGGAACGTGGACTTTGAGTGCTGAGAATTTTGAACCTGATTATAAAGATGTTGCCTATGTGCGTCCTGCGCCCAATGTAAATGAACGTGTTGGTGGCCCAGCCGATATGCTGCTCATTCATTATACAGGTGTGGTGGAAGCTGAAAAAGCGCTCAAATGGCTTTGCATGGAAGCAAGCAAAGTCTCTTGCCATTATTTCGTGTTTGAAGATGGCCGTGTTGTGCAATCTGTGCCGGAAAAGCTGCGCGGGTGGCATGCTGGTATCAGTTCGTGGAAGGGTGAAGAAGATAACAATTCCCGTTCTATCGGTATCGAAATTTCAAATCCGGGTCATGAGTTTGGATACATTCCGTTTAACGATGTTCAAATGGAGGCTGTGATTAAGCTTTCCCAAGACATCTGCACTAGAAACGCGATACCACCGGAGCGGGTGATCGGCCATTCAGATGTTGCGCCATCACGAAAACAGGATCCGGGCGAGTATTTTCCGTGGGATAAGTTATTTGAAGCAGGTGTAGGCCATTGGGTGCCAGAAGCGCCGCTTGGTGATGGTCGTTTCTTCCAAATTGGCGAAGAAGGGCAACCGATCGAAGCCTTGCAATCCATGTTCGCCCTTTATGGGTACGGCATTGAAGTAAATGGTATTTTTGACCGTAAGACCCAAGATGTGGTGACAGCTTTCCAACGCCATTGGCGGCAATCAAAAGTGGATGGTGTGGCTGATGCATCGACCATTGAAACGCTCCATAATTTGCTGAAATCACTTCCTGTAACAGGCTAGAAATTGCGCCAAATGGAGCCAAATTTATTGCGCCCGCGTGAAGCAGTATCTCTCAAAGGGATAGGGTGTAGGGAGCATTGAGCAGGGTTTTGGTGTGTTTATTTATCAGTAACGCGATGCTGAACTAAGGTGATGCTGATAAGTGTGCGAAGTGTATTATTTTTAAGGTCGGTATAATCGCGAAGGCATTCCTCATGAATGTTCCAGTCACACAAAATGAAGTTCTCACAACATCACTTTTAGACGCGCCCGTGCGTTTGCGTGGTCTTGGAACAGCTGTGCCAGACCACCTTTTGCCGCAAGACCTTGTTCAGAAAAATGCCAAACGTATTTTGGGAGAACGCTATCCAGAGTTCGATCGTTTGTCGAAGACATTTACTACCAGTGGCGTTGAACAGCGATATTCCGTTGCGCCATTTGAGTGGTTTGAAGAACCCAAAAGCTGGCCGGATCGCACGGATGCCTATTTGAAAGGCGCAACGCAGCTTTTCATTGATGCAACGAACAAAGCGCTTGAAGAGAGTGGCATGAGCGCTGGAGAGATCGATGTGATTGTCACGGTGTCTTCCACTGGCATTGCAACGCCGACATTGGAAGCGCGTGCAATGGAGGGGCTGGGGTTTCGTCGTGATGTGAAACGTGTTCCGGTTTTTGGCCTTGGTTGTGCAGGTGGTGTAAGTGGGCTTTCTATTGCGACACGGCTTGCTAGAAGTATGGCAGGCGCAAATGTGTTGATGGTGGCGGTTGAAACCTGCACGTTATCGTTCCGCTCTGACCGTATGCAAAAGGCCGATATTATCGCCACAGTTCTGTTTGGTGATGGGGCGGCGGCGGCTGTTTTGTCAAGCGGCCATGGCGATGGTCCAATCCTCGGTGAGGGGGCTGAATACACGTGGCCCGACACCCTGCCGATAATGGGGTGGGATGTTGATGAAGACGGTTTTGGCGTGGTGTTTGACCGCTCTATCCCAGTTTTTGCTCTGAAGCATTTTCGTGAAGCGATGGA